>NZ_JBVKAE010000067.1:0-25685 GCF_055598845.1 Amycolatopsis sp. NPDC039088
CACCGGCCGCGGAAGCGGACCCGCCCGCGATCGCCATGCCGGCGGCCAGAGCGGTAGCGACGAATCCGAGCTGCTTGATCACTGAAAAGACTCCTCAGAGATCCCCGCCGGGTGGCGGGGAGGAAGAAAGATCCGGTACGGCGATCGGCTCGCCGTACTCAGGACGATGATTGTCGTGCGTTTCACGCTGAGTGGGGCCGGGCCTACTCCTGGGCGGGACGGACCGGCCCCACTCGTGCCGACGTCGCATCACGTCGTCACGTGCCCGGATACGGAGCGGAGTGTGCATCTCTTCACCGCGACCGGGCACGCCTTACGACATCGACGCGAATCGCCGGACCCATGCCGAGGTCGGTTTCCGCGCACCACCACGGTCCGCCTCGGCAGGGAGGATCAGTTGCCCTGGGCCGTGCCACCGTCGGTGATGCCACCGGCGGCGCAGTTGTAGGGGGACTCGCCGCTGGCCTCGTGCGAGCCCGGCGACAGGATCGGGACACCGATACCGTTGAGCGAGTCACGAATCGGGACCTGGACACCGAGCACGTTCACGTCGTTGCCGCACAGACCCAGCGTGCCGTTCACGTTGTGCAGCGCGTCGATGTTGTTCAGGTTGACCAAGCCGACCTGGCCGTTGTGGTCGTAGCTGTCGAAGTAGTGGTCGTCCGGGGTGTCGGCGGACGCGATGCCGCCGCTCAGGATCGCTCCGGCGGCCATGGTGGCCGCGACGAAACCGATTTTCTTCAACATGAATTCTCCTTGATTCGACGATTGCGTCGCACGAGGCGGCAGTAAAGGTGTGTTTCCGCCCGGTGGGAGGAAACGTACTGACGTCCGGTCCCGTTTTCCATCTCGTTCCACCATCGTGTGGGGGTCGCAGACCGCTGACCGCGTAATCCGTGGTCCGAATGGGTTACCGGCCTTTTCGCGATGGCTGTGCTCCGTATTTCAGGCCAAGGAAGTAGGCGGGGTAAGAAATCCGGACACGACAAGTAGCCCTGTTGCGCCATAAGGGTGACGCGCACAGGGCTGCTTTGTCGCCGGTCTCAGCCGGGCCAGGCTTCGGCTTCCACCGTGAGGGCCGTCGCGACGTCGATCTCTCCCGAACGTACGCGCCAGGCCAACGAGTCCGGTCTCGGTCTCAGCAGCAGCCAGCCGGCGACATCCTTGTCGGTATAGCAAGGGTTTTCGTCATCGCCGATGCCCAGTGACGCGAAGTAGCGCCGGGCGGGCCAGGTCTCGGGAACCCAGGTGCGGGCCCAGCGGACGACGATGCGGGCGAGGTCGTTCTGACTGTCCGCCGGATGAATGAGGCGGTCTCCGGCGGTGCAGATCAGGCGTGGCGTAAAGGCCGCGCCCAAGGGCGCGACAAGGTGGCAGTCGTTCAATTTTCCCCCAGCCCACGGGCGCGGGCCATGTTGTTCACTGGTGGGCGCGAGTACGCGAACAAGGAAGGACGGCCGGTGGAGGACTCGCAGACACGGCCCGTACTTCCACGGCTCTTGTTTGAACCGATCGCCATACTAGTGAAGGCAGGTTTCAGGCGAAACCCGGGGGTCGGGTGAAGAATGGTCACACGTTCCTGTGAAGGAGCGTGTCGACTCGATCATCGGGGGTATTCCGTAGCTGATCGGTCAGCTGTCACGGAATGTCAAGAAGGTGCGAAATGAAGCGGGTATTACAAATATCGACCTGTGCGTGTGTGGCGTCCGCCGCCCTCCTCCTGACCGGAGGGGCGACGGCTTCGGCGACGGCAGCACCGTCGTTCATGCCACCCGTTCTGCAGCAGGTCGACGACGATCGGGACGGAGACTCGCGCGACGTGCGTCCGGATACCGGCGGCGACAACGGGTTGTGGGGGTTGTTCGGCCTGGTCGGTCTGCTCGGCCTGGCCGGGCTTGTCCGACGCGGCCCGAAAACCGGTGCGATGGACGGGTATCCGGACGCCGGCTCTGAAGCGCCGCCGATGAACACGTACCCGCCGGCCGAGCCGCGGCGTCATCCGCCTGGCGTCTGACCGCCTGTCCAAGGGCTGAAAGATTCCAGGTCTCGTCTCCTTCGGCGAGCGTCCGGTGCGACCCGTACCGGACGCTCGCTCGCTCGACGCGATACGCGCCTGCTGTGGGGTGCTTGATGTCTTGGGGGCCGTTCGTTTCGACCGTCGCCCAGATTAATGGCGCACCCGTCGCAGGAGAAGTGAACCCCGGCGTATGACTCCCTATGAGTGTATTTCCGCGCAGGCAAAAACGCAGTGGTTACCCGCATGGCCCGAGACGTAAACGACACGATCGGGTGAGAACATGGAGGGCAATGAGCCGGGCGTTGGTCGACCGACGGTGAGATCGCCGCCGCTGAGACACCGAAGAGCGAGCACAGGGGAAGCCGAGGGTGACGTAGCGTGCCCTCGGCGAAAACCGTCTTGCTACGGAATATGAACTGTCAAAGCAGAGTGATCGCGGAAAACATTGGTCGCAGCGCTCTCGACTACGACTTTCCGAATGGGCTTATTCGTAGAGCACGTAAGCCGGCGTCGGCGTCAGTGCGAGGACTTCCTCCGGGGTCATCAACGCCGCACCGCGGCGAGTGTCCTCGTCGAAGAAGAGTTTGAAGCCGGGACGCACGTGGGCGGGCTTGCTCGGCATGAGCGTCGTCCAAGTCGCCTTCTTGGCCGAGCCCGAGCCGATTCCGTCGACCACCTTCACCACCGACACCCCGGGGTGCGGGCGCAGGAGCTCTTCGTCGCGCACCACCGACGACGTCACCTGGTGGTAGATCATGACCTTGGCGGGAAGCCGGTGCCGCTGCGCCAATTCACCGAGGTAGGCGGCGACCTCGTCGAGTTCGCTTCCGGTGGTGCGACCGAACTTCTTCCCCGGGATCGCCCCTGGCTCGACCGCCCACTCGGGGTCGAGCGCGACCCCGACGTCGGGTTCCTTCAGCCAGTGCTCGTAGGCCCGCACTTCGGGCAGGAAGTCGGCGCGCCCCGGCTGGATGTCCAGCAGCAGCAAGCCGTTGAGCGCGCGTGCGGCATCGAGATATTCCCGGATGGTCTTGTCCGCGCAACGACTGCGGTACATCCCGTCCGCGCCGGGGGAACGGTGCACGGTCGTGGCGATCAACTCGACGACCGGGGTGATCGGCCGCGCGGGAGGAAAGGTCTTGATCCGCTTCCGGAGTTCGGCGCTCGCGGCCGTGAGATCGCCGGTCATCCGGCCGAGCGCCTTCGAGCCGGGTGCGCCGCAGAAGCCGACGAGCAGATTCGTCGCGAGTGGGTCGACGGGCGGCGCGGCGACCGCCGGTTCCGCCGGGGCGGGCGTCATCGCCCGGACGGCGAGCCCTGGATTCTGCGGAGAGCCGCCGCACGCGCTCGCGGCAAGCCCCGCCAGGCCGACGGTGAGGACGAAACGACGGCTGTGGTTGGGCATCCGGTCTCCCTGGTGGTGTGCTCACGGCGACTGATCCGTTTTCGGGACCAGGGCTGGGAAATACCCTCGTTGATCTTCGGGCAAACCCGGTTCCGGACGATCACCTCATCGTGCCGGTGATGATTTCGGCCGCTCCGCCCCGAGCTGCGGATATGTTGATTCTCCAGCGAAGGCAACAAAATTCGCGCTCACCCGACTCGGTGGATCCGGCTGTCCATGCTTTGCCACGGCCGCACACTTTCCGCATGCCTTCCTTTCTCCGGCTCAGCGCAGGGCTTGCGCTCGTCCTCGTGGCGGCTTGCGGGGCTCCCGGGCCAGTGGCCCCGGCACCGCCGGTGCCGGGGCCGGAACTGGCTGTCGCACCCGCACGCGTGACACCCGCGTTCGCGCGTCAGGTGGCCGCTGACGAGCTGGGCCGGATACCGGTCCTGATGTACCACCGGATCGTCGCGAAGCCGCGATCGGTCTACGACCGCACGCCCGCCGAGTTCGCCGCGGAGCTGGAACGGCTCGCCGCCGAGAACTACGTTCCCGTCACCACCGCCGATCTGGTGAGCCGGAACCTGGACCTGCCCGCCGGTACGCACCCTGTCGTGCTGACCTTCGATGACGGTGACCCGAGTGTGTTCGCCCTCGCGCCGGACGGGCAGCCCGCGGCGGGGACGGCCGTGCGGATCCTCTTGGACGTCGCGGCGGCACATCCTCGATTCCGCCCGGTCGCCAGCATGTACGTCAACGAGCGTCCGTTCGGTGGCGATGGGCGCGCCCTGCGCTGGCTGTCCGAGCATCACTTCGAGATCGGCAATCACACGGCCAAGCACACGAATCTGCGCCGTGCCACGGAAAAGGCGGCGACCACCGCGATCGCCGATGGGGACGCGTTGATCAGGCAGGCGCTCCCTGGCTACCAGCCCAGCACGCTCGCTCTGCCTTATGGCGCTCAACCCCGGCGCGAAGAACTGGCGCTGCGAGGACCGGGCTATTCCTACCGGGGCGCGTTGCTCGTAGGGGCCGGGCCCGCGCCTTCTCCTTGCTCGCGCACGTTCGAACCGGCCGCGATCCCTCGGATCCGGTCGCAAGGTTCCGGGCCGGAAGCCGAGTACGGCTCGGCACACTGGCTCGATGAGCTCGGATCCCCGTCCGGGCGCCGCTACACCTCGGACGGGGATCCGGCCACCGTGTCGTACCCGCTGTCCGGCGCCGAGCCGGCGACCGCTTGCGCGGGGGTGAGCCTTGCCTACTGAGCCCGCGCACGTGCGCCGCGACGGTCGCCGCATCGACTGGCTGCCGCAGCCGCGCTCTCACTCGTTTTCGACCTCCGCGTCCGGGGCGAGCAGGCCACCAGTCGCGTCCCCGCACAAACACCGGCTGCCCGCGCGGGGACACGGGACCATCGTCGAAGAGGCGGCTCGGACTCCGAAGCAGTCCGCGCCCCGCACGACGAGGAAGGCTTCGGAGACCGACCGAACGTGGTGGCCGCTGATCGTCATCTTCGTGGCGCTGATGCTGACCATGGCTCTGTTCCTGGCACCCTTCGCCATCGAGACCCGAGTCGCGCCGGAGCCCGCTCCTCCGAAGCCTCCGCCCTCCTCGGCGGCGGTCGAGCCGGCCGTGCGAGCGCCTGAACCCGCCGCGCTGCCGGAAGGTGCCCCCTTCGCTTCATCCGGAGCGGGGACATGGCGTGTCATCCCCGGTGCGAGCGGTTCCGTGGAGGGCACCGGTGCGAAGCGAGTGACCTACACGGTCGAAATCGAGAATGGTCTCGAGCTCTCCTCGTTCCCCCAGGAGGTCGAGACGATCTTCGCGGATCCTCGCGGCTGGATCGGGCTCGGTGAAGTGGCGTTCCAGCGGATCGACAGCGAGGATCCCCCACCCTCGTTCCGGGTCAGCCTCACCAGTGCCGGCACGAGTCGTCGCCCCGACCTCTGCGGGTTCGAGATTCCCTACGACTCGTCGTGCTACCTCGTCAGCGATCGAAGGATCGTCGTCAACCACGCCCGATGGATGCGTGGCGCGCACTCGTTCCAGGGTGACCTTCCGGGGTATCACCGGTACGCGATCAATCACGAGGCCGGCCACGCCCTCGGCTACGGACATGTCGGCTGTCCCGCGGACGGAGCGGCGGCACCGGTGATGATGCAGCAGACGTTCGGGCTGTCCAATGACTACGTCGCGGAACTCAACCGCGCGGAGCCGGGGGCGGCGGCCAAGGTCCGAGCGGACGGCGCGGTCTGCCGCCCCAACCCCTGGGTCACCGCGGGGAGTTGAGCCCGGGCGCGGTCACCCGATCCGGTAAGAGACGGCCCGAGGACCCCGCATCCCTCGGCCACCGGGTATCCGAGGGTAAACGGAGGAGAAGAAGATGCCCGACAACGAGCTACCCGGATTTCTGATCATCGGTCTGATCTTCGTCGTCGCGGACGGCCAGATCCTCTACCGCGGCGCCCGCCGCTACCTGCGGGGACGAGACGGCGGAGAGGGCAGCGGTTCGACGGCCTGGATGGTGGTGACCGTCTTCCACCTGGTCTCCATCGGCGTGCTGGCCCTGCTCTCGGTCGTGGGCCCCGAATGGTCGGGCTCCATGGCCGCGCTGGTGGGCAGGCTGGGTGTCTTCCTGTTGCTGATGGCCCTGGCCCACGTACTCACCCTGTCCGTACTCGCCCGCCAGCGACAGGACGACGTCGTCGAGGCTCATTTCCACGAGCGAGAGATCGAACGGCCCGGGACATCGCCGGGCCCGGAGTCCGAAGTCAGGAGCAAGCAGACACCGACCGACGCGGTCTGGCAGCCGTCCGTCACCCCGGTTCCCGGGCAGGAGGGGCGTCACCCGCAGGTGAGCCCTGACCTCGGGAGCCAAGGGCCCTACCGGGCCTGAGAAGCGGTGTCGGGCCAGCCGTCACGAAGCGATCTTGTCGGCCATGCCCCGCCGTGCTCATGCGCCCCTCTCCCATCGGCCTCCGGATACCGTTCAGGAGTCGCCGGGCAACAGCGTGCGCGGGTTCACGGCGGCGCGGAGCCGCGCGCGCAGGCCGCGCTTGGCCAAGCCGCGCCGGACTTCCCGTACCGCCGCCCACGCCTGCGGGCCCGAATGCGGGCCGGTGCCGACACCCGACCACAGTGCGACGTCCACTGTGGACGCCAACAGGCGCAGTCCATCCACTGTGGACTGATCGACGGTGCCGTGAGCGGCCGCCGCCAGGTCGCGGACCGTCATGCCTGCGGTACACGGGACGCGGTGCTCGCGTAGCCGGTCCTTGGCCTCCCGGCAGGCACCGAGCACCGCGCCGATGCCCGGCTGACGTCGTCGCCGCCACGCGCGTGCGCCCTTGGCCAGTGGGATCCCGGCGAACCACGCCACCATCAGCGCCGCGAGCGCGATCAGGACCGGACCGAAGGGGAACGTCCAGCCGCCGTCTCCGGTGCCGCCGTCGCCGGATCCGGAATCGCCGCCGGGCAGCGGCCGATCCTGTAGCTGCTCGGACGGCGGCAGCTGTGTTCGCGCCTGCGCGGTCACCGCCGCGAGGCTTTTCGCGCCGCCTGTCGTGGCGCGTGTCTCGCCCGTCGGATCCAGCGCCACCCAGCCGACGCCGGAGACGGCGACCTCCGGCCAGGCCACGACATCGCCGTTGCGGACGGTGTATCCGCCGTTGGCATCCGGCTTGTCCGGCGTCCGGAAACCGACCACCAGCCGGGCCGGGATGGCGAGTGTCCGCGCGAGGGCGACGTACGCGCTCGCGAACTGCTCGCTCGTGCCCAGTTTGGTCTCGAAGAGGAATTTCCGAAGTTGTGGCCAGCTGTGCCCGCTCGGCAGGTCGGCTCCCGTCGCCAGCCGATAGTGCTCGCGTAGGAACCGTTCCAGCGCGAGCGCGATCCGGAAACTGGGTCGCAGCCCGCCGACGGCTTCCCGCGCGAGCCGGCCGACCTCCGGCGGCACGTCGCCGATGCCCGCGAGACCGCCGGGAGCGGACGAGTCGAGCGCCGCGTCGAGCAGATCCGCCGGGTTGATCTCCGGTGACCACCAGCTCAGGGAGTACTGCTGCGGGCCGACGGCAGGGCGCGGTAACCAGAGCGTGCCCTGTGCTTCCTCGACCAGCGGAGCGATGCCGTCGACCGCCGCGGGCCACGTCTGGCTGGGCAGCCACGGCCCGGTCAGGCCGCTCGTGGTGACCGTCGCCGATCGCCGGTGCGTGGGCACGGCCACCGCCGGACCGGGCGTCAGTTCGGTGCCGAGCCGTCGGTATCGGCCGCCGGGGCTCCAGTTGACGCCGTCGAAGTCGTCGAAAGCGACCAGTGGCCAGCGGTCGGTGTCGGCGTCGCCGCGGAAGGAGAACACCGGCGTGTCCGGATGTTCCAGCCGGTAGGCCAGATCGTCCAGCGGGTTCGCGACCCGCGCGTCGAGTTCGGCGACCTGATCCTGTTTCAGCGAGTACGCCGGCCCGGGCGCGGGCACGAGCAGGTTCGCGACGAGCGCCCCCGCGACGCCGAGCACGAAGGCGGGTACGGCCAACGCCAGCATGGGTGTTTTCCGGCGGTGACCTTCCACGTCCGCTTGCGGCATCAGGACGAACACCCCGCCCGCGACAGCCGCGTACCCGAGGCCGCCGAACAGGGCCGTGAACCCGGACATCGCCTGGAAAAGCTGGCTCGCCACCACGACGGCGAAGCTCGGAAGAAGTGCCAGGATCGGCCGCCTCAGCCGGAGCAGCTCGACACCGAGCACACCGGCCAGCAGCACCAGCAGCGGGACGAACAGCAGGGTGGACGGCTCCGGTCGCGCCGGCCAGGTCGACTGCAGCGCGAGCCGCCACGATTCGGTGACGCCGTCCGCGAGCGCGGAAAACGTCGCGCCGGTGGGAAAACCGGCGGCCGTCGTCGAATAGAGCACGGTCTCGACGACACCGGCAAGACCCACGGCCAGCAGCGCCATCGCCCGCCACGGCGCCAGGGATGTCCAGCGCGCGCACAGCTCGGTGACGCCGAAGGCCAGTATCAGCGGGACGCCGATGGGGGCGAGCAACGCCGTCACGCCGAACACCGGGGCGAAGAACAGGCCCGCGACCGCGGCGGCCAGCAGGATCAACGCGATGGTGGCGCGGTTCATCCCACCACCTCGTTCCATCTGCGGACCGCGTGCGCGGCGTCGGCGGCGTTGAGCACGCGGACGCCGGGAACGACGATCGGCTCGGCCGCGGCGAAGTCGACGAGGAACAGCGAGGAATAGCGCGGCCGCAGAGCGCTCAGCCCGTCGAGCGTGCCGGTGGTGACGGCCATCAGACAGCCGCCCTGGTCACGTGCGGCAGCCAGCTCGCGCGTCACGAGCGTTTCCCCCGTGTCCTGGCCGATCTGGCACAGCTCGTCGAGCAGAAGCCGGGAACCGAGCGGGCCGCCGGCGGTGGTGAGGTCGAGACCGCCGGAACCGACGAGCCGGGTGTGATGTCCGGCCATCGCGGACGCGTGCAGCAGCGACGCGGCGAGGTCGACGGCTTCTTCGAAGACCTCGGGTGTGAAGGACGCTCGGCGGGTGTCGAGCAGAAGTGTGAATCGCGGCTGCTGCGGATCGGCGTAGTCGCGGACCATCATCCGGCCGGTCCGCGCGGTGGCCTTCCAATGCAGGTGCCGGACTTCGTCGCCTGGCTGGTACTCACGGACGTCGCGGAGGTCGAGGGAGCCGCGCAGCGAGTCGGTCGTCCTGCCTTCGTGGTGATGGCGCGGGTAGCCACCGATCAGGGCGCGGGCGGGATACCGGCGCGGATGCACCCAGAGTTCCGCGGTCTCGCCCGCGGAAAGCCGGTTCCTCGCCAGGCCGAACGGGTCCACCCGGTGCAGCGTCAGCGGCCCGACCGGGAGCCTGCCCCGGCGGCCGGTCGGCAGTTCGTAGCGGTAGGTGGCTTCGGCGTCTTGGGCGAGCGACCGGACGCGGACGGTCTGGACGGCGACGCCAGCCTTGTCCCACGCGTCGAACCCGCGCTGGCGACGCCCGGCGACGTTGCGGACCGTCAACTTCGCGAGCGCCGGGCGCCCGCGTTCGACGCGGTCCGGATATATCTCGCGGGAGACATCGACGCGCAGACCGCGTGCGGTGACGACGACCGCGGCCACCACCGCGGCGAGCCCGACGGCACCCATGACACGGAACAGTGGGTAGCCTGCCCATTCGGCGACCGCGAGCAGCAGTACAGACACCACGAGCAGGACCACTCCGCGGGCGGTCAGCCGCATGGTCAGCGGCCCGCGTGATTCATCGCCGGCGCCGGGACGGCCGCGAGCACCTCGGCCACGATGTCCGCGGGACCGCGCTGGTTGAGTTCGGCCTCCGCGGTGAGCACGAGCCGGTGCGCGAGAACCGGGACGGCGACTTCCTTGATGTCGTCGGGGGTGACGAACTGGCGGCCCCCGGTCGCGGCGATCGCTTGCGCGGCCCGGACGAGCGCGATGCTGCCGCGCGGACTCGCGCCGAATCGCACGGCGGAGTGCACCCGGGTGGCCGCGGCGATCCGGGCCGCGTACTCGCAGACAGCCTGGTCGAGATGACCGGCGCGGACTTCGGCGATGGCGTCCAGCAACATCGGGATGTCGACCACGGCGGGCAGGTCGTCGGCGGAGACCCCGGCACAGTCGCCCATGATCACCATGACTTCGGACTGAAGATCCGGGTAACCGACCGAAAGCCGCATCAGGAACCGGTCGAGCTGGGCCTCGGGCAGCCGGTAGGTGCCCTCCATCTCGATCGGGTTCTGGGTGGCGATGACGAGGAACGGCCTCGGCACCTCATGCCCGACGGCGTCGACCGTGACCCGCCGCTCGGCCATCACCTCGAGCAGCGCGGACTGCGTCTTCGGGGTGCCACGGTTGATTTCGTCGGCGACGACGATATTGGAGAAGACACCGCCGGGGTGGAACGCGAACCGCTCGTCCTTCTGGTGATAGACGGTGACGCCGGTGATGTCACCGGGAAGCAGGTCCGGGGTGAACTGGATCCGGCTCCAGCTGCCGCCGATACTGCGGGCGAGGCAGCGGGCCAGCGTTGTCTTGCCGAGGCCGGGAACGTCCTCGATGAGGAGATGCCCCTCGGCGAAGAGCGCGGCCACGGCAAGCCGGACGACCTCCGGCTTGCCGCGGATCACCCCCTGGATGTTCGCCGCGATCAGTTCGAAGGCCTCCCCGGCCTTGGACTTGCTCACTTTGCCCCCTGCGAAGTCGATCCCGCTGGACCGTTCGGCTCATCATGCCACCCGCTCAGCGTAATCGGCCAGGTACAGGAACGGTCTTTCCGCAGTACATCCGAACAGCGCGAACATCCTGGACGCGGCGTCCGGCGGACTCCGGCGCGCCGGGTGCCACTGAGCCTTCCGCACGAGTAACCGTTGATGACTTTGAGTATCTGTCATCTGCGATGACCCGCCAGGTCCGTTGGGCCGCGACAAAAGCGCAGTCCGCCACGAACACGGCCGCACGACATGACCATGAAAACGATCGCCAACGCCACGCGCCGTTACGCGGAATGGAACATTGAGAGCCCTCAAGGCTCTCAATGTTCCACATCCACGGTCAACGAGGCTTTCGAACGCATGCTCAGGCCTGCGGGATTTCCCGATCCTCACGGGCGATCGAAGCCCAGTCGCCGAACGCGGGGATCTTCTCCCAGTTGATGTCGAGCGGTACATCGGAGATGTCGGTGACCGTCTCTTCTCCCGCGATGAAGTCACGGGCCACCTGCCGAATCACCCCGTTCCGCTGGTACTCGACGAACTGGCTGGAGATCGCGGAGTCGAACTCGTCCACCGCCCCGCCCGGGTACTCCCAGAACTTCACGGCCACCATGAACATCGTGGTGTCGCTCACCGGGGTGAACTCGTAGCTCAGGTAGCGGCGGCCGTCTTCGTCGAAGAACCACACCACGGCACTTCCCGCGGCGCGGTCCATTTCGATGATCGCGCGTGGGTGCCGCTGCGGACCGAGCACAACCGTGAAGGAGCGACCGGCCGCGTCACGTTCCTGGGCGGTCGTGACGTCGAGCAGTCCCACTGGCCCGCGCTGGACGGAGTCCCAGCGTTCCCAGTAGGTGACCTGGTCAGTTGGGGTGAGCACGAGTGCACCTGTCTTCCACGTCGCAGATGTTGATGTCCAGTTGGTTCGCCTTGTCCACGATTTCCTGCGGGATCGGCCTGTCCTGCTTCGGTACCTCCAGTATAACCTCACCCTTGATCGTCTTCCCGATCAGCTCCGGCTGATTTTGACGATTGCGGGGAGTATCCGAGACCTTGTCCTGTCCGGGTACATACTTTAGCTTGGTTCCTTCAAGATAAGCGAAAGCGGTCTCCGGATTAATGGAAGCGAGCTGGGTGTACTTACGTTCCACGACCTTCTTTTCAGGTTCATAGGAGTCGATGTATTTACCTCTATCCGTGCGAACCTCATGTTTGGCGTAGACTGGCCTTCGGACCTCGTTGAAGACATTTCCTTGCTGGATCCTGCGCCACACCGCGGCCGGAAATTTGGCCGGCGCGGGACGGATCTGCACCCAGTCGTCGACAATCTTCTCGAACTGTTCCTTGGTCGGGTTCACCGGATACTTCGTGCCCCGGACGTAGACAGGATCCTCGGGCGCGAGCCTGCCGTCACGCTCTTTCTCGGCCAACGCGTCGATCTCATTGGGGTTCAGCGGAAGGTCTTTGGTGCCGACAGGGTGCGTGTACCGGACCGAGCCCGGCTCGAGCGGCTTGGACTTCTCCTGCTCGGCCCTCCCCGCACTTTCCGCGGCCTTCAGAATCTTCCCCACTCGCCCGACCACCGGCATGGACGCGATCGCGTCATCACCGCGACCTTCGTTCGCGTAGAGGAGCGCGTTCGCCGAATCGGCCACGATGCTCACCGGACCCGCCCAGCCAGCGACATTCAGCACTTGGTGATACAACTCTTCCTGCTTTTCCGGCTCCTTGACCACTTCAGCTCTATGCGTGCCCTCCCCGCCCGGACCATACAGCGGGAACTTGTTCTGCGGACTGGCAGCCAGCAATTCACGAATGCGGTCGATTCCACTCCCGTCGGGATCGGCGCTCTTTGATTCCTTCTTCTTTCGCGCCTTCTCTGCTGCGGTCACTGCGAACTGCTTACCTCCCGCCTTCCACGCAGCCGGATCCCCGCCACCATTCACGCCACGCGAAACCCCAGTCCGCTCACTCGACCCAGAATCATCACCCTTCGACTCCTTCTTCTTTCGCGCCTTCTCTGCTGCGGTCACTGCGAACTGCTTGCCCCCCGCCTTCCACGCAGCCGGATCCCCGCCACCATTCACGCCACGCGAAACCCCAGTCCGTTCCTCGCTCGACTTCGCGTTACCGTTTTCGGAGTTTCCTTTCGCGGAATCGTTGCTCTTCTTCTTGTCCGCCGCGACGACGGCGAACTGCTTGCCTCCCGCCGTCGGCGAGCCGCCGCCCCGCGCCTCGTCCTTCTTGTTCTGCGGTGCCGCCTGCCGCTCCGTCGTCGATTTCGACCGGGCTGTCACGGCGGCCTGCTTGCCCCCGGCCGCGTTCGCTTTCGCGGGTGAGGGCGCCGAACCACCGCCGTCCGCCTGCACGGGAGCCATGGCTCCGGCTTGTGCTGACGGCGCGCTCATGATTCCGAAAGCGACGCTGATAAAACCCCCGGAAAGGGCGCAGAGAGCCGCCTTTCCCACCTTTACCCTGGTATCTCGCACAGAGCACCTCCACAGGTCAGATCGACACTTGTGGCGAGGTTAGAAGCGAGCGGTACATCGCCGATACAACAATGGTCCAAGGGCAGGGTCATGAAGGATCGGAATCCTGCGCGACGACACAGGGGATACCCATTCAGCGCAGAACCCCGGCATGAGGTGATCTCGACAATGATCATCTTCATGCCGGGGTTCTGCGCTTTTTGCATGACACCGGATATGGCCGGTTCATTTCTCTGAGACACCGAAATCGCGGTTAGCGGGCTCGACGTTGAGCAGGTGATTCGACGGCGGACTGTGAAGTTGACGGCGAAGTGACGTTTGGGTCGTGAGTGATAAAGAGCATTAGAACGCTCTTTATCACTCACGACCACCTCGCGAAATCATGCAAACTGTCCAAGTAGAGCGTATACGTTCAGAAAGGCGTCGCTTGTGGACACTCGCCGTTCAGGACCCCCTGCGGCCTGAACGACGTCATTCACGACTTCAGCTCAGTGCTTTCGGTCGTAGATTTCTTCGGCCAGCGAGTGGCCCATCAGGCCGCCGAAGACGCCCGCCGCCACACCGACCACCAGGCCCATCGGCGACGCCACCAATACACCGGCCGCGATGCCGAAGGCCAGCGAGCCCGTGGCGCCGCCGAGGCCGGTGTATGCGCCCAGGCTCAACGGTTCGGGCTCGCAAGCGAGGTATTCCGCTTCGTCTTCCGGGCCGGGCTCGAACTCGTCGACAGGAGGTGGCGGCGCGTCTTCGCGCTCCCAGACCTCCTGTGGGATCACGATGTACCGGGTGGGTTCCAGTGTGGCGGTCATGGCGTCACCAGGCGTTGGCGGAGACGGTGCCGTTGGTCGAAGTCGCGCTGGACCACGAGGACGCGCCGTTGCCCGACGAGTTCGCCGTCTTCGTGACCGTGTTGCCCGACTTGTGCGTGGTCTTCGAAATCGTCTTGCCTTCCGAGCGAAGGGCCGCCAGTCGCTTCGCCAGATCGTCGGGGAGGTCGGCCTTCTTGAACCGGTCGTGCGCGCCGTGGTGGTCGTGGCTGGGCTTCTTGCCCGACGTCGGCTTCATCGAGTCGCGCAGGTTCTTCAAGTCCTTTTCGGACTGCGCGAGCCGCTTCTTAGCGTCACGCAACGTCTTTTCGGCGCTCTTGACGGTCTTGCGCGCGTCGTCGACGGCCTTGATCGCGGTGTCCAGTTTGGGGGTGGCCGGAGCGATCGCCAGCCGCAACGGAGACACCGTCGGCGGGGACACCGTCGGCGCCTTGGCCGCCGCCTGCACCACGAACCGCTTCTGCTCCGGTGCCTGCCGCACCTTCTTCACCTGCGGCTTCGACAACGCGACCGGGACGGCGGCGCGATGGGCGGCCGCGGGTTTGACGTGGCGCGCGGGTTTGGGCGCCGCCTGCTGTGCGGCCGCCGTGGGCGCCTTCGGCAAGACGTTCACCGGCTTCGGAGCGACCGGTGCGGCCCCGGGCGCGTGCGCCGGAGCGGGTGCGGGTGCCGGGGCCGGGGCCTGTGCGGGCGCCGGGGCAGCGCTGTCGTCCGTGCTGTCCACCAAAGCGTTCGCCGTCGTCGCGCCGAGCGCGGCGGTCGCCAGCCCGGCCACTCCGTAGACGGCCGCGCGCCGCAGATTCCGCTTCATGTTCGCCTCCTTGGTCATGGGGCGTGGAGAAACCACCGCCGTGGCGGCAAGAGTGGCCCGCGGGGGTCCATGGCGGATACATCCGCGGTACATCGGCGGAGGCGGCAATTACCGGACATACTCGCCGTCGATGTACCGCGGATGACAGACTGGGAATGATGGAAGACGACGAGCTGGTGCCACTGGGCGAGGGGCCGGCCGCCACCGTGCTGGCCGGAATGGACGAGACGACCGGCGAGGCCTTCGCGCTCAAGGTGTACCCCGGCCGCGTCGACCGTCGCACCCGCGGTGAGCTGGACAAGGAACTCTCCGCGCTGAACTCCTTGAGCGAGCTCGGCACGGTCCTCATCCCCACCGAAGCGAAAGACCTGCCCGACGGCCGGTTCGGCGTCCGGATGGAACTCTGCACGCAATCGCTGGCCGAACTCGTCGGGGCCTTCGGGCCGCTTTCCGTCCAGGATGTGCTTTCCCTCGGCGAAGCCCTCGCGACGACGTTGGCCGCGGCGCATCAGGCCGGCGTCGTCCACGGTGGGATGACGCCCGGCAACGTCCTCTTCCGCGCGTCAGGCGCGCCGGTGCTGGCGGACTTCGGGCTCGCGCTGCGCCAGTCGTTCCCCGGGGATTCCGCGGTGGGCTTCCTCGCGCCGGAAACGATCACCGAAGGCATCCGCGACGAACGCACCGACCTCTACGGCCTCGGTGCGCTGCTGTATTTCGCGCTCACCGGCCGTTCCCCGGCGCGGGAAGAGCCGGGCGAGACCGCGGACGAGCTGACGCTGCGCGTGCTCAGCGGGCCGGTGCCGCCGATCGACCGGCCCGGCCTCCCGGCGGGTCTCGGTCCGCTCGTGACCTCACTGCTGGCGCGCGACCCCGGCGCCCGTCCCATCGACGCCACCCTGGTCGCCACCCGGCTCGGCGCGACCCCCGGCGTCGCGGCCACCCCGCGCCCTCTCGGCGCGCCGATCCTGGACTACGGTCCGGAGCACGCGAAATCCCACCGCAAGGGGAAAACCCGGCTGATCGTGGGCGTCGCGGCCGGGGCCGTGCTCCTCGCCGCTGCAGCGGTTTTCGTGCTGCGGAACCGGCCGAGCGAGCTGAACGTGCCGCCCGCGAGCGCTCTACCGGTGACCAGCGCGCCCAGCACGACCGCCGACCCCGTGCGACTCGACCTCGCCGATCCGGCCGACCACGGCAACTATGTCGAACTTTCGTGGCGCAGCACCGGATCCGCGCTGCACTACGCCGTCATCGTCGCGGGCGTGGACCTGCCGCGCAAGACTCACTACGTCGAGAGCGGCACGACTTACCGGGTCGATGTCCAGCCCGGTAAGCAGTACTGCTTCGTCGTACAGGCGACCGACATCGTGCACTCCTACGAAAGCGAGAGCAAGGGCATCCGCGGCGCCCGCTGCGTCCGCTAGCCCGACTTCCAGGTGATGACGTTGGACTTCACTCCGGTGTCGGTTTCCACCCACACCTGGTTACCGACCTGTCCGAAGTCGAACGCCTCGAAGGTGCAGTTACCGCTGGCCGGGATTTCGCAGGTGCGACCCTCGTTGTCGTAGTCCGGATCGCTCGACCATGGCCGGACCAGGACGCGGGTGCCGGGCTTGAAGTTCTTCATCACCACGTGGATCTTGGCGCACGCCGGCGCCTCGCACGTCTCGTCGAAGGTGCCGGTCTTGCCGCGGCTGATGGTGATCGTCGGTTTCGGCGGCGCGGGCCGGGAGACCCTCGCCGTGGCCGGGGCGCCTCGCCCCGCGCGGCTCTCCGCCGCGACCGCGATCGTGTAGGTCACGCCTTCGCGCAGATTCGGGATCGACGTCGACCGCGCGTCACCGCCGAGCGTGGCCGAACCCGCGCCGGCTCCGGACGACGGCGTCCACGCCACGCGATATCCCGTCACCGCCGCGCCGTTCGCCGCCGCCTCGCCCCAGGTGACGTTCGCCGTCGCGCCCGCCAAGGTGGCGCGGAGGCCGCCGGGAATGGCGGGCGGGCTCGCCGCCAGCGCCTTGGCGGACGTCGGAGGCGGCTGCGGTTTCGACTGCGGCGACGATTTCGGCCGCTCGTCGCCGTTGCCTCGTTGCGGGGGCAGCTGGATCTTCGAGGACGGCGGCGGCGTGGACAGCGGGACCGGCGGTTTGTCGGCGGTCACCGCGACCTTCGCGACCGTGCCCTCCTGATCGACCACCAGGACGTGGTTCCCTTGCGCGCCTTCGATGTAGACCCGTTTGTCCTCGCCGCGCGAGAGCTTCGGCGATCCGTTGTCCGGCGGGATCGGCATCGTGTGCCGCGGCAGACCGTCCGGGGAGTAGGTGAGCGCGGTGTTGCGGGTCAGGTCGAGCAGGACGACGGCCGAGGCCGAAGCGGTCGGCCGCGAGTACTGGCCGTCGGACAGGTCGATCGTCTTGGGTGGGCCGGGATCGCGCCCGGCGCTCAGGCCACTGGCGTCGAGAAGGTACAGCTTGCGCGTGCCCGGCTCGAGGACCGCGATCCGTCCGGCCGCGTCGGCCGAGGCGATCTGTGCGGCGGGGCTGAACGAAGCCTTCAGCGGCAGCGGCTTGCCGAGTCCGGTGTCGGTGACGGCCTGCAGGGTGCTCGCCGTGGTGTCGACGAACGCCGGGGTGTCGCCGACGACGGTCAGCGCACCGGAATGCCCGCGGACGGCCTGGACCGGGCAGCCGACGGCGTCGGCGCCCTTCGACAGACGGCACAGCATCCCGTCGCCGGTGCGCTGCAGCCAGACCGTGCCGTCCGAGGTGGCCACCGGATCGCCGAGGGAGCCGCCCGTGTCGATCGACGCGAACGCGTCGCCGAGCCGGACGACCCGCCCCGCCTCGCGGAAGACGAGGTAGGGGCCACCCGCGGTTTCGAGCAGGACCGGCCGCTCACCGGTCACCGGCTGGTCCACCGTGCGGCTCACGGTGAGATCGGATTTGCCGAACTCGATGATCCGCCGCTGGCCGATCACGTACGCGCTCGTGTCGCCCTGGACCACGTCGGAGCCGGGTTCGAGACCTGGCACGGCGGCCTGGGCATCGACGCTCCGGTTGGCTCCGTTGACGAAGAAGACCAGGCCGAGAGCGGGGTTGGCGACCCAATGCCCGGGCTGGGTGAGGCCAAGGCCGGGGACCGGCTTCACCGCACCAGTGGCGACGGCGATCACGAGCGCCAGGCAGGTGGCCGACAGCACGATGAGCGGCATACGCCGCTTGAATCCCCTCTCCGGCACCGCCTGATCATAGAAGAACCAGGTACAGAATGGAGCCGCTCGGATACATTTCGCCGGTCAGGACGCTTCGGGCAGCTTCAATTCGAAGATCGCGCCGCCCTCTTCGGCGTTGTAGACGCGCAGCCTGCCGCCGTGCGCGAGCGCGACCCATCGCACGATCGACAGGCCGAGCCCGCTCGACCCGCCGCCGCTGGTGAACCGGTCGAACGTCTCCTCCGCGACCGACGAGTCGATCCCCGGCCCGCTGTCGGCCACGGTCACCTGACCGCCGGCGACGGTGACGTGCACGATGGCCTCGTAGCCGGGACGACGTCCGTAGCGCAGCGCGTTGTCGAGCAGGTTCGCCACCGCGCGCTGGACCAGCGTCGGGTCGGCGGAGACCGTCGACGGCGCCGCGACCAGCGTCACCTGAGCGCCCTCGGACGGCGTCTCCGCCACGACGCTCGCGACGAGCTGATCCAGCCGCACGGGCTGCACGGCCAGCGATTCGACTCCGGCCGCGAGCCGCGCGCGCACGAGCAGGCCGTCGATGATGCCGCCCATCCGGCCGGCGAGCCGGACGGTCCGTGGCAGCAGTTCGTCGCTTTCGGCGGGGTTGCGCAGCGCCGCTTCGGCCAGCGCGCGCAGCGCCGCGACCGGCGTGCGCAGGTCGTGCGCGGTCTCGGCGAGCAGGACCTCCTGTTGCTGGAGTGCGGCGGTCGCGGGCCGGATCGCGCGTCCGGACAGCACGTGCCCGGTCACGCCGATGGCGCCCAGCAGCAGCACGCATCCGCCGATGACCAGCAGTTTCAGTTGTTCGTGCGCGGCGAGGGCGTCCCGCGCGTCGGCAACCGCCACGATGGCGCCCGACTCCTGGTTGTTGCGGTTGCGGAAGGGTTCGACGCCGACGCGGACCATCTCGCCCGCGGTTCCGCTGCTGTAGCCGTTGAGCACGGCCCCGTTCCGCACCGACAGGTCGGCGAAGGCCTGTAACCGCGAGGCATCGATCGGCACGCAGGTCCGGCCGCTCGCGTACGGCGGGAACCCGCCCGCGCCGCTGGGCAGGATCACGAACTGCGGGCATTGCCGGTTCACTTCGTCCTGGCCGACGTAGGCGGTGGTGACGGTGTCGCCCTCGCCCGTGATCAGCCGTTTGACCGGTGCGGTGACGCGGGCGAGTTCGCTGTCCAGCTGGACTTCGCGCTGCTGCAGGTCGGCGCTCACGGCGAGCCAGGCGAGCACCACCAGCCCGGCGGCGTTCAGCCCGGTGAACAGCCAGGTGAGCAGCCACCGCAGGCGCCGGAGGCGATCGGCCGCGGAGCCGTTCACCGGCCCGCGATCCGGTAGCCGCGACCGCGGACGGTGTGGATGAGCTCGGGCGCGCCGAGCTTCACCCGCAGGCGCCGGATCACCACGTCGACCACATTGGACATCGGGTCGGTGCTCATGTCCCAGCAGTGTTCGATCAGCTCGTCGCGCCCGATGGCCTGATCCAGCCGGGAAAGCAGGTACTCCAGCACCGCGAACTCCTTGTCGCTCAAGGTGAGCAGGGCGCCGCCGCGGTGCACCTGCCGCCGGGCACAGTCCATTTCGAGGTCCTCGTGGCGCAGCACCGACGGCCGTCCGGCGCCCGCGCGGCGGAAGAGCGCGTGGACACGGGCGCTCATCTCGGCCACCGCGAACGGTTTCACCAGATAGTCGTCACCGCCGTGCTCGAATCCGGCGACCCGGTCCGCGAGGCTGTCACGCGCGGTCAGGAACAGCACGGGGACCGCCCAGCCTTCCTGGCGACGGCGGTGGACGTAACCGATCGAATCGCCGTCGGGCAGCATCCGGTCGAACACCACGCAGGCGAACCCGCCCGCGGCCAGCTCGGCGTCGGCCTGTGCCAGATCACCGGCCTCGCGGACGCGCAGGCCGCTCCCGTTCAGCTCGGCGGTGATCGCCACCCGGAGGTCTTCGTCGTCTTCCACGACCAGCACGCGCGCAGCTGACTCCGCTGTCATCGGAACCTCAGGTACATGGCGCGATCGTAGGAGGACACGAGGGAGAGGGGTGTGAGCATGGTGCTCTTCCAGGTCCTGGGGCCACTCGAGGTGCGTGGCCGCGACGGCGTCACGGGGCGGCCGCCCGGCGGGAAACCCGCCACGGTGCTGGCCGCGCTCCTGGTGCAGCCTAACGCGTGGGTCGCGGTGGATCGGCTGATCGAGAACACCTGGCAGGAACAGGCCGCGCCGGCTTCGGCCGAAGCGAACTTGAAGACGTACATGTGGCAGCTGCGCCGTCTGCTGCCGGAACACGACGGCCCCCGCATCGAGGGTCGGGCGGGGGCCTATCGGCTGCACGTCGCCCCCGGTGAGCTGGACGCGGACTGTGCCGAGGCGCTTGCCGACGATGCCGCGCAGGCACTGGCCGCGGGGGCGCCGGAAACCGCGTTGACGCTGGTGGAGCAGGCTTTGCGGCTGTGGCGTGGGCGGCCTTTCGAGGGGTTGGACGTCCTCGCAGACGACGCTGTCGAGCGGCTCGACGAGTTGCACCGGCAGTTGCGGGAGTCGCTCGCCGAGGCCCAGCTCGGGCTCGAGCGGACGGCCGACGCGGTGGCCACACTGCAGGCGCTGACCGTGGACGATCCGCTGCGCGAGGACGTCTGGGCGCGCCTGATGCGGGCCCAGCACGTGCTGGGCCGCCCGGCGCAGGCGCTGGCCACGTTCCACCGGGCGCGGCGGCTGCTGGCCGCCGAACTGGGGGTGCGCCCGGGACCCGAGCTGATGAAGGCGTTCCAGGCGGTGCACGGCTCCGGGGCACCGGACCGGCCGCGGCGGGAGCTGCCGCGGGCCGTCGAGCCGCTGATCGGCCGGGACCGGGAACTCGTGGCACTGGGCCGGGCACTGACCGGCTGCGCGCCCGCGGTCGTCGTTTCCGGCGCGGCAGGGGTGGGGAAGACGGCGCTCGCGGTGGCGGCGGCGCATCGGATCAGCGAACGCTTTCCCGACGGCCAGTTCTTCGTCGATCTGCATGGCGGGACCCGGCCACTGGACACCGCGGCCGTGCTGGAGCGGCTGTTGCGCGGTCTCGGGCTTCCGCCCGCGCTGATCCCGTCCGATGTGGACGAACGCGCCGCGCTGTGGCGCTCGGAGCTCGCCGGGCGGCGGGTGCTGCTGGTCTTCGACGACGCCGAGACCCGCGACCAGGTCGCGGCACTGCTGCCCGCGACCGGCCGCAGTGCCGCCATCGTCACGACGCGCGGGCGGGAGTTCTCGCTCGCCGGGGCCATGACCGTCTGCCTGGAACCCAGGCGGGTGCCGTCCGGACAGCTGGAGCGGGTGGCATGACGACCATCCACTATGGACTCGATCGGTCGCACTTTTCCCCGTCGTGCGGTTGTACACCACAGGCGGACATCGACGCGACGCTTTCGGCGGCGACCCGTGAGGTGCTCGTCGTGGCGGCGATGACCGGCACCGCCGGACCGCTGCGCGCGTTCCGTGACGCCGACCGCGACAACCTGCGGCGCGGCGTGGGTTACCGGGTACTCGCTCCGATCGAGGCGAGGATCATCCCGGAGGTCGCCAGGCGGCTGGACACGTTCGCGGCCCACGGCGCCGAAATCCGCACCGTGGCCGCCGTGCCGATGGCCGCGCTCGTCGTCGACGGCACGCTCGCGCTGCTGCCGGGTGACGAATGCGGCGAGCTCGCCGTGTTCCGGCTGCCCAGCGTGGTCAAGGCCGTGGCCGAGCTGTTCGAACGACTGTGGCTCGCCGGAACGCCGCCCACCGGATCCGGGCCGACCGGTCGGGAGCTGGACCTGCTGGCACTGCTCGTGGACGGCTACACCGACGAATCCGCCGCGGCCCGGCTGGGCATCTCCGTGCGGACCGTGCGGAGGATGGTGTCCGACCTGATGAACCGGCTCAGCGCGCGCAGCCGTTTCCAGGCAGGCGCGAAGGCCGCGGACCGCGGCTGGCTGATCGAGCTCGCCGGGTGATCACGCTACGGTCAACGGGTGCGCGTACTGGTCACCGAGGACGACGAGGATCTCCGGTTAGCCGTCGAGGCTTCACTTCGCGGTTCCGGATTCGCCGTCGACGTCGCCAAGGACCTCCCCGACGCCGACGAAGCGTTGAGTGTCAACGCCTACGACTGCGCCGTGTTCGACCGGATGCTGCCGTCCGGGGATTCCCTCGGCTACGTCGGCGAACGCCGCCGGGACGGCTGGGATGTCCCGGTGCTGTTCCTGACCGCGCGTGACACGGTCGCCGACCGGATCGCCGGACTGGCCTTGGCCGACGACTACCTGGTCAAACCCTTCGCGATGGCCGAATTGATCGCGCGAGTGCGCAGTCTGTGCCGCCGTGGCGACTCCGGGCCCGCCCCGGTGCTGAGATTCCTCGACCTCGAACTGGACACCGGCAGGCACGAGGCGCGCCGCGGTGGTGTCACGTTGACGTTGACCCGCACGGAGTTCGCGGTCCTGCAGCGGCTGGTGGTCGCGGCGGGCGAGCCCGTCCGGCGCCGCGAGCTGACCGACGCGGGCTGGGACGAGTTGGTGCCCCCGTCGCCCAACGCGCTCGAAGTACTCATCGCGCAGCTGCGGAACAAGCTCGGCAAGCCGCCGGTGCTCCACACCGTGCGCGGCGTCGGGTATGTCCTGCGCGGGTGAGGTGACGGAGGTGGCGGGCGTCGTCGGCGGGGGAAAGGGACCGCGTCGGGCCCGGGGAGATTTCCTCAGGCCCGACGCCGCCGCACGGGTCAGCCCTTGAAATATCCCTTGAACAGGATTTCGCTGATCTTGGTGGTGGTCTCCTGGCCGGTTTCGTAGCCGTTCTGGATGACCTTGGTGTTGTTCATCAGAGCGAGGGTGTAGCGCTCGTGCGGGCCGACGAAGCCGACGGAGTTCATGATCCAGGAGCCGTCGTCGTTGTCGTCGGACCAGCCGTCCTTGTTGCCAGGGCGCGCCGCGGTGCCTGCGCCCCAGACGCCCCACTGCTGGTTGACGTCGACGTTGCGCATTTCGTGGACGATGTAGTCGCGGTGCTGACGGGGCAGCTTGGTCAGGACGTAGTTGATCAGCCGGTCGAGGTCGTTCGCGGTGGTCAGGATCCAGCCCCAGTGGTGCGGGTGCTGGTCGGTGAACCGCATGTCGGTCATCCCGTAGGACGGGAAGCGCTTGGCGAATTCGGCCTCCCCGCCGTACCGCGTCCACAGGGTGTGCGCGGCGGCGTCGTCACTGGAGTTGAGCATCCGGTGCATGAGGTCGCGGTCTTCGGCGGTCAGCTTGACGGCCCCGGAGTCGTTGCGCAGCAACAGGTCGACGACCATCGCCAGCTTCGGGGTGGAACAGGCCCAGATGAGGGTCCCGGCCGCCGCGCTGCGGTAGACGGCGCCGGTCCAGCGGTCCCGGAGGACGATCCCGGTCTCACCGGGCCTGCTGTTGGCATAGGCCTGGGCCTTCGCGATCCGTGCCTGGAGTTCCCGGTCGAAGCCGGTCGTCGCACCGGCGGGCGCGGCGGGTGTCAACGCGAATACCGCCAGAATCGCGGTCAGGACGGCGAAAAGTCTTTTCATGTGCTCCCCAGAATCCGGTATCGGTTCTTCCTGAGCTTGAAGGCGTTCATGATCGGCGGAGGTTGCGACAACCCGCAGAACAGTGACGGCGGTCACAGTCGCCTGCTCATGGGAGAAGGGCGATCCACTTCGCGAACATCTCCTGAACCTCCTGTGGCGCGTGCGTCAGCGCGTCCCGGTCCGGTTCGGCAGGGGAAACCAGCGGTACGTGCACGAGGATGTCGAAAGCCTCGAGCGCGTCGACTCCGGAGTAGAACGACCCCATCCGCTGCTCGGTGACCGCTCGGACGGTCTCCCTGTCCACTGAGGACAGTCTGCGGAGGTCGGTCGCGAAAAGTCCGTCGTGGCTCGCGGCCAATACGCCGTCGAGACTCTCCGGTCGAGGCGCTTCGAGTGCGGTGAAGAACTCGCCCGCGTAGAACTCCGGGCCGTTGCCCAAGGTCTTGCCGCTGCCCGACGTGGTGCCGATGGCGAGGTAGTCCGCGCCAAGCCGGTCGGCGAGGAACAGGCCCATCGGCACCGTGGGCGGGACGCCTGGCATGGTTCCGCGCCACCGCTGGACGTGGCCGTTGTGCGCGCCCAGCACGATCCGGTCTTCGGAGCGAAGGATCCATTCGACGGTATCGGCGATCGTGGCGTCGCGGGCCTCCAGTGCCGTGTGCATGTCACCGGCGGTCATCGCGCGGACGACGGCTTCGAGAGTGATGACGGCCTTGAGTGCGACGAAAGCGCGTTCGTAAGCCTCGGCGCCTGTGGCAGCGGAATAGTCCAGCCGGCGTGCCGACAGGCGCGTCATGAGTCCGGCGAGCCGCACGGTCAAGGCGTCCTTCGTCTCGGCGGGGAGCTTTCCGTATTCGCCGACCGCCGCGGGAACCGAAAAGGGTGACACCGCCGCGAAGACACTCGCCGTCTCTCGGATGACCGGGTCGGGTTCGAAGTCCGGGTCGGCTTCCGCGAGGTAGGCGAAGACCGCGTCCAGCCCCGGCATCAGCGACATGTTCGAGCCGCCGAGGTCGATGCCGTAGCAGCCGACCGGGTGCGCGCGCAGCCATTCCAGCTGGTCGCGGATCTCCGTCCACAAGCCGGTCAGCGAGGTCATGCCGTTCGCGAGGACGTGGCCGAGTTCGCCGTCGCCATCGCGGACCCAGTCGTCGACCAGCCGGCTTTCGGCGAAGCCGGACTCGAACGCGAAAGCCCGGAAGCCCTGCTTCTCGACCAGGTACCGCAGGACGCGGTGTCGAAGCTGGGCGAATTCGCGGTTGTAGTGCGAACTCTCACCGATCGCGACCACGCGCGCGTCCCCGATCGCCTTGCCGAGCCAGTCGAGGTCGTCCAGTGGAGCGGTGGGGTCGAGCGTGTCCAGCGGGATCACCGCGTCGGCGGTCAGTTTGGCCACAACGTCTCCATTTCCATTTTTGGGAACGGTACCACTTGTGGGATCGTTCCGGGGTGAACACTCTCGACCTGCTCCTCCACCCGGTCCGACTACGCATCGTGAACGCGATGTACGGCGGCGTCACGCGAACGACGTCGGAGCTGTGCGCGCGGATGCCCGATGTCCCCAAGACCTCCGCGTACCGGCATGTCGGCCTGCTGACCGAGGCGGGGATCCTGGAAGTCGTCGACGAGCAGCGGGTACACGGAGCCGTCGAGCGGCACTACCGCCTGAGCGCGGAAAAGGCGCGGATCGACCTCGAAGACGCCAAGGCGATGACGCTGGACGACCACCGGCAGGGCTTCGCCGCGGCGATGGCCGCCTTGCTGTCGGAGTTCAACGCTTACCTGGACCGGGACGGTTCGGATCCCGTCGCCGATTCGGTCGGCTACCGGCAGGGGACGTTGTGGCTGACGCCGGAAGAGCTGGCGGCGTTCGTCGACGACCTCTTTGCGGTGTTCAAGGCACGGGCGACGAACGCGCCGGGGCCGGGACGGAAGCCGCACCTGATGAGCGCGATCTTCTTCCCGACGGGAGACGCCCGAGACTCGTGAGTGGTGATTGAGGGTAGAACCAAAGGTGTTTTAGATACCTGCGGGCGGGTGAGCCGGTAGCGGTCCGGCCGTGAAGGCCTCCTTGAGGGACTCTGAGTCCCTCAAGGAGGCCTTCACGGACTTACTTCTGACCTGGACGAGGGTGGTGGTCGTCGCCCCGGTC
>NZ_JBVKAE010000068.1:0-25093 GCF_055598845.1 Amycolatopsis sp. NPDC039088
TCGGGCCTCTGCTGGTCGTGATCATGATGTGGTGTCTAGATCACTAGCAGAGGCCCGACCCATACCCACCATCGGGATCACAGACAGGCTCTTAGTCCTCTGCTTGCGGCCACGTGGGTCCGTGAAGGCCTCCTTCCCTACCATCAAAGCAGGGTCCCGGCAAAGTCGGGATGCTGCAGGTCGGGAACCTCTTGGTCATGGCGCAGGCCGCACCCGGTTGCGAAGCTTGATCAACAGAGGTTCAGGGGCGATGCCACATCCAGACCACCAAGAACAGTGCCGACCAGCAACTCACGTGACTTTGCCGCGACCCTGACCCTCAAAGTAGGGAAGGAGGCCCTCACGGACTTGACACCCGAGACGACACTTTTGACTTTCGCCTCAATAGCGCCCATCCAGGTCCCCCGGCATTGGCTTTCACCCTCGTAGCGCGCCCCGCATGACGCCGTCGACCACCTTCCTGGCCAGGACGATGAACAGCACGATGACGGGCAGCACGCCGAGCGTGGCCGCGGTCAGCATGAGCGAGTAGTCGGTGAAGTAGCCGCTGGCCAGCCGGGACAGTGCCACCTGGACGGTCGGGTGTTCGTTGGGGTCGAGCACGATCAGCGGCCAGAAGAAGTCGTTCCAGGCGGTCATGAACGTCAGCATGGCGAGCACGGCGGCCTGGGGGCGGACGGCGGGCAGGGCGACGCTCCAGAACAGTCGCATCGGCGAACAGCCGTCGACGCGTCCGGCGTCGAGCAGTTCGGCCGGGATCGCCTCCTCGCACGCCTGCCGCATCCAGAAGACGCTGAACGCGCCGACCAGTCCCGGCACGATCACCGCCTCCAGCCGCCCGTACCAGCCCAGTTCGCCGACCACGAGGTAAAGGGGGATGACACCGAGTTGCGCCGGCACCATGGCCGTGCCGATGACGACCAGGAAAAGCGAGTCACGGCCGGGAAAACGCAGCCGGGCGAAGGCGAATCCGGCCATACTGGACAGCAGCACGTTCGACACGGTCACCGTGCCGGCGACGATCAGCGAGTTCTGCATCGCCAGCCAGAAGTCGACGGTGTCGAAGACCCGGCGCACGTTCGCGAAAAGGTTGCCGCCGGGTACCAACGGCGGGGTGGTCTCGCCGAGCGCGGAATTGTCCTTTGAGGACACCACGAACGACCAGTACAACGGGAAAAGGGACGCGACGCCGACGGCGAGCAGCGACCCGTAGACGACGAAGCCGGTCCGTTCCCTCCCCGCCACGATCACTCACCGCCCCGGACGCGGCGCACCAGCGAGAAGTTGACCAGCGCGAATCCGGCCGAGAACAGGAAGAGCAGCCACGCGATGGCGGCCGCGTATCCGGCGTCGAACTGGCCGATCCCCTTCTCGTACAAGTACATCGCAAGCGTCTGGAACTGTCGGTCCGCGCCGCCCGTCCCGGCGACCCCGGTGTCGTCGAACAACTGCGGCTCGGCGAACAGCTGCAGCCCGGCGATGGTCGAGACCACCACGGTGAAGGCGATGGTGGGCCGGATCGCGGGCACGGTGATCGACCAGAAGCTCCGCCAGCGCGAGGCGCCGTCGAGCATGGCGGCGTCGTAACGCTCCTGCGGCACCGACTGCATGGCCGCGAGGTAGAGCAGCGCGTTGTAGCCGGTCCAGCGCCACATCACCATCGTGCTCACCGCGATATGCGAGGCGAACCGATCCGTGTGCCACTCCACCGGGTCGAGGCCCACCAGTCCCAGTGCCCAGTTGACGACGCCGTAGTCCTCGGCGAAGAGCTGGCCGAACACCAGCGCCACCGCCACGACCGAGACGACGTTGGGCAACAGCACACTCGCCCGCCACAGGGTCCGCGCGCGCAGCGGGCGATCGAGCAGCGCGGCGAGGCCGAGCGCGGCCAGCAGTTGCGGGACGGTCGCGAGGACGAAGATGCTGACCGTGTTGAAGAGCGCGTTGTAGAAGTTCGGGTCCCGCAGCAGGACGGCGAAGTTGTCGAGACCGGCGAACCCGGTGTCACCGTTGACCAGATGCCAGTGGTGCAGCGCCACCCAAGCGGTGTACAGCAGGGGGAACAGGCCGAAAACGCCGAACAGGACGTAGAACGGCGCGGTCATCAGATATCCGGCGAGCCGTTCGCCCCGTCGCCTCAACCGGGCACCTCCTCCAGTCGTGGTTCCCATGAGGCAGCTCCGTGAAGGCCTCCTTCCCCACTCTCAGGGTAGGGAAGGAGGCCTTCACGGAACTCGCCACCCGAGACTCGCGACTGTCCATAAGGGACACTTTTCGAGTAGAACGTGCCCGGTTTGGGTGACTTGCGCGGTTTCGCGCCGCGGTCCGGTTCCCGGTTCCCCGCAACACCGAATCAGCCCCCAGGCTCGCCACCTTTGGGTTACCCCTCAATAAGCCTCATTATCACTCACGACCCCACGCCACCCGGTGCATGCGACCCTTCGACTGTGTAGGAATAGTCGCCTGACCTGCAAGATCTCGACTTTGCCGGGACCCTGACTCTCAGGGTAGGGAAGGAGGCCTTCACGGAACTCGCCACCCGAGACTCGCGCGCCGGGTCTGCAGGAAGGTTCGTTCGGTGTCGTTGGTGACCAAGGCGATCGCCTCGTCGTAGGCGGCGACGGCGTCGGCGGTCCGGCCGAGGCGGGCGAGCAGGTCCGCACGAGTGGCAGGCAACAGGTGGTAGCCCGGAAGGTCCAGCTCGTCGACGGCCGCCAGCGCCGCCGCCGGACCGTGCACCTCGGCGACGGCGACCGCGCGGTTGAGCGCGACGATCGGCGACGGGCTGAAGCGCAGGAGCTGGTCGTAGAGCGCGAGCACCTGCGCCCAGTCGGTCGCCTGCCCGTCCGTGTGGACCGCGTTGATCGCGGCCTGTATCTGGTACGGCCCCGGCCGGTCACGGCGCAGACATCGGCGCACCAGGTCGTGCCCCTCGGCGATCAGCTCCCGGTTCCACAAGGACCGGTCCTGCTCCGCGAGCACGACCAGCTCCCCCGACGGTCCCACCCGCGCGGAGCGGCGGGCTTCGGTGAGCAGGAGCAGCGCCAGCAGACCGATCACCTCCGGCTCGTCGGGCATCAGCTCGGCGAGCGCTCTGGCGAGGCGTACCGCTTCCAGGCACAGATCCGTCCGCAGCAGCTCCCCCGACGTCGACGTGTAGCCCTCGTTGAAGACGAGGTAGAGCACGGTCAGGACGGAGGTCAGCCGGTCGGGGAGTGCGGCGTCTCCGGGCACCCGGTACGGAATGCCCGCGTCGCGGATCTTCTTCTTCGCGCGGACGATCCGCTGGGCGACGGTCGCCTCCGGGACGAGGTACGCCCGCGCGATCTCCGCCACCTCCAGCCCGCCGATCAGGCGAAGGGTCAACGCGGTTTGCGCGAGCGGCGAAAGCGCCGGGTGGCAGCAGGTGAAGATCATGCGGAGCTGGTCGTCGCGCACCGGTCCCACCTCCTCCGGCTCGTCGGATTGGTGCAGCAGCAACGCTTGCGCGTGCCGGGCTTCCCTGGTGGACTCCCGCCGGAGCCGGTCGATCGCCCGGTTGCGGGCGGTGGTCACGATCCACGCGCCGGGATTGGGCGGCGCCTCGTCCCATTTCCGCACGGCCACCGCGAACGCGTCCTGCACGGCCTCCTCGGCGAGCCCGATGTCACCGAGGACACGCGTCAACGTGGCCACACAACGGCCGTATTCCGCCCGGTAGACGCTGTCCAGATCCATCAGCGCCGACGCGACCCGTCGTCGAACGGCCGTACCTCGATCGGCTGCCCGCAGGCCAGTGCGCATTTCTCGGCCCAAGCCAGCGCCTGGTCGAGGTCTTCGACCTGGATCACCCAGAACCCGCCGAGCTGTTCCTTCGTCTCGGCGAACGGCCCGTCGGTGATCGTGGTCTGCCCGTTGGCGGGGTGGATGACCGTCGAAGCGTCCGAGTGCTGCAGGCCGCCGACGAACACCCAGGAGCCGGCGGCCTTCATCTCGTCGGTGACCTTGCCCGTCCTGGCCATCATCGCCCGCACCTCCTCCTCGGGTTCCGGCGGCGCGCTTTCGTCGAACTGGACGGCGAGCAGGTACTGCCTCATGGCTGGCTCCCTCGGGAACGGCGTGATCAGGCGGACAGGCGGCGGGCGATGACCGGGATGACGATCGCGGCCGCGACCACATGAGTCAACATCAGCAGGAGTTTCGTGGCCGTGGCGGCGTCCGCGAGCACGTCCGGTACCAGGGAAAGCGCGGCGAGCACGACCGTGGTCCGCACGAAGACCAGGCGGGGACGGCGGACCGAGCGAGCCAGTATCAAAGCCAGCACCAGGCCGACCATGGAGAAGACGACGGTCAGCACGGCGAACCCCGGCACCGGGATCGGCGCGCCGCCGACGGCGAGGCTGATCCCGGCGACATCACCGGCGGCGGCGACCGCCGCGGTCGCCACGGCGGCGACTACCGCGGCGGTCGAACCGCCGATGAGCAGGGATTTCGCGGGAGCGGTGGTGGCGATGGACATCGTGGCCTCCGGTGAGCGGTGACCGGCCCGGTGCCGGTCTCTCACCTTGGCTACGAACGGGCTCGACGCCATTCGACATCATCGCGGAAAAAATCCGGAGAAATTTTCGGCCGCCGAGCCGGGGTCACTCCACGGTGACGGATTTCGCGAGGTTCCGCGGCTTGTCGATGTCGTGGCCGAGGATCAACGCAGCGTGGTAGGCCAGCAGCTGCAGCGGGATCGTGAGCAGGATCGGGTCGAGTTCCGGCTCCGAACGCGGGACCACGAACCGCGGCACGTCGAGTTCGCCGAAGTCCACGTCGTCGTGCGTGATCGCCAGTACCGGACCCTTGCGGGCCTTGATCTGCTGCACCGCGGCGAGGTTCCGGTCGGCGAGGTCGTCGAACGGCACGATGGCGACCGTCGGCACCGAGTCGTCGATCAGCGCGAGCGGGCCGTGCTTGAGTTCCGAGGTCTGGTAGGCCTCGGCGTGCCGGTACGAGATCTCCTTGAACTTCTGCGCGCCTTCCCGGGCCACCGGGAAGCCACGGACCCGGCCGACGAAGAACAGGCTCCGCGCGTCCGCGCACGTCTTGGCGTGCCCGGCGATCTCCTCTTCCGCCGCCACGATTTCCGCGACCTGCCGGGGCAGGGCCCGGATCGCCGCGACGATCCGCTGTCCGTCCGCGTTGGACAGATCGCGGACCCGGCCCAGCGCCAGCGCGATCATCGCGAACCCGACGGCCATATTGGTGAGCGCCTTGGTCGAGGCGACCGCGATCTCGGGACCGGCGTGCAGGTACAGGCCACCCTCGCAGGCCCGCGCGATCGTCGAGCCGACGACGTTGACCAGACCGACCACCCGGCCGCCCTTGCGCTTGACCTCTTCGACGGCGAAGGCGGTGTCGGCGGTCTCGCCGGACTGGCTGACCGCGATGTAGAGGGTGTCCGCTTCGATGATGGGGTTGCGGTAACGGAATTCCGACGCGGCCTCGGCGTCGGCCGGGACCCGCGCCAGCTCCTCGATCATGGTCGCGCCGATCTGGCCGGCGTAATACGCCGAGCCGCAACCGAGGATCTTCACCCTGGCGAATCCGCGCAGGTCACGAGGAGTCAGGTTCAGACCGTCCAAACGGGACACCCCGAACCGGTCGTCGAGACGGCCGCGGATCATCCGCTCCAGGGACTCCGACTGCTCCTGGATCTCCTTGTACATGTAGTGCTGGTGCCCGGCGAGGTCGAGGTCGTCGGCCTTGATGTCGATCGCGGTCGCGGCCTTGCCGGTGTCGCTTTCGTCGACGGTGAAGGTGCGGTAACCCGTGGCCGAGACACTGGCGAACTCGCCGTCGTCGAGGTGCACGACCTGCGAGGTGTGGCGGACCAGCGCGGAGAGGTCGCTGGCCACGAACATCTCCCGGTCACCGACGCCGATGATCAACGGCGAGCCGTTCCGCGCGACCACGACGCGGTCGGGGTGCTCGGTGTCGGTCACCGCGATCGCGTAGGTCCCGGTGATCCGGGAAACAGCTTCGACGACCGCGTCTTCGAGGGTCTTCGCGTCCGACCGCGCGATGAGATGGGCGAGCACCTCGGTGTCGGTCTCGGAGGTCAGCTTCACCCCGGCCTGGCCGAGCTGCTCGCGCAGGCTGACGGCGTTGTCGATGATCCCGTTGTGCACCACGGAGATCCGGCCGTCCTCGGAGACGTGCGGGTGCGCGTTCGCCTCGGTCGCCGGACCGTGCGTCGCCCACCTCGTATGCCCGATGCCGACCTTGCCCCCGAGCCGCTTCGGCAGGGCCGCGGTCAGATTCCGCACGCGCCCCACGATCCGGTGCACCTGGGCGCCTTTGCCGCCCAGTACCGAGATCCCGGCCGAGTCGTAACCGCGATACTCCAGCCGCGTCAGCCCCTCGATCAGGATCGGGGCGGCGTTCTGGCCGCCGATGTAGCCGACGATTCCGCACATGACGAGTCAACCTCACAAAGAAAAAGGGACGGTTTCCCGCGCAGGCCCAGGCCTCGCGGCGTGCTCCGTCAGCCGTAGACGATGCGGCGTAACTGCCGCTCGGACAGGTCGGGAGGCGCGACGAGCCGACGGCCCAGTTCTCCGGCGATCAGCGGGAAGATCTCGGGATTCTTCCTGCCCTCGGCCTGCAACTGGGTGTGCCTCGTCCGGACGTACTGTTCGACCGGCTGCCGGTAGAACGCCAGGACGTCCTCGACGACGCGTGCGGCGATGGCCGTCGACAGACCCGTCGACAAGGCCACCTGCTCGACGAGCTCCGCGTCCTCCACGGTCCCCATCATGCACAGCGGGAGACCGAAAGGCCAGTTCTTGCCCGAAATCGGGCAAGAACTGGCCTTTAGCGGTCGGGTGGCGCGCCGTAGCGCGCGGCGAGGGCAGTGGCGCGGTCGCGCAGTGCGGTACGCAACGACTGCGGAGCGAGTGCTTCCGCGCTCGCGCCGAGCTGCCACAGCGCCCATTCGGCGTGCCGCGCGTCCTGGAAGGTCACCTCCAGCCGCAGCCGGCCGTCCGCGTCGACCTCTTCGGAACGCACGGCCAGCGCGGTGTCCAGCAACTCCTCCCGCCGCGCCGGGTCGATCCGGGCCAGCACGGCGATCTGGTCACCGCCGGTCCGGAACCGGGTCCCGCGCTCCCGCCAGGCCCGGTCCAGATCGATCCGGTCCGGTCGCTCCGCGGGTTCGTCGAGTTCCTCGGCCGCCGAGACCCGGGACAGCCGGTAGGTGCGATCCGCGCCGGATCTCGTGGCCAGCAGGTAGCCCTGCTCGCGCACGGTGACCATGCCGATCGGATCCACCGTGCGCCACCGCGGCGGCTGACCTGTCGCCGCGTAATGGATACGCAGCTTGTGTCCGGCGAACACCGCGCGCCGGATCTCGCCAACGACGGCGTCGGGCACTTCCTCGGCGGCCACGCGGCGGGTGAGCAGGTCTGTCTCCGGGTCGATGAGCAAGCGTTCGGCCACGCCGACCGCGGTATCACGGTGGCTTTCGGGAAGCGCGTCGACCACCTTGAGCATGGCCGAAGCGAGCGCCGAACCGAGACCGAACGCCTGCGCGCCACGCCTCGATCCGGCGATCAGCAGGGCGAGGGCCTCGTCGTGATTCAGGCCGGTGAGCTCGGTCTGGAACCCGGGCAACAACGCGAACCCGCCGTGCCTGCCGCGTTCTGCGTACACCGGTACACCTGCCACGGACAGCGCGTCGATGTCGCGCAGCACGGTGCGGGTGGAGACCTCCAGTTCGCGGGCGAGCGTGGCCGCGGACAGCCGGCCGCGCCGTCGCAGCAGCAGGACCAGCGAGACCAACCGGTCGGCACGCATTCGGAAACCCTAGCGGAATACACGACACAGGATGTCGTGATTCGTTGGGAGGCTTCCGCTGCAGCTGAAAACGAATGGAGCACAAGTGGCAATGGAACGAACGGCGGTCAACCCGTGGCCGTGGTCGGTGGCGATGGGCTACCACCAGGGCGAGATCGTCACCGGGGAGACCCGGACCCTGTATTGCTCCGGGCAGACCGCGATGAGCGGCGAAGGTGAGCCCCAGCATGCCGGGGACATGGCGGCACAGCTGGCGCTGAGCATCGACAACCTGGAGGCCGTTCTCGGCGAGGCAGGCATGGGCCTGGGGAACCTCGTCCGGCTCAGCGTTTACACCACCGACGTCGACCTGCTTTTCCAGCACTACGGCGTGCTGGCGTCGCGGCTGGGCGCCGCCGGCGTGGCACCGACCACCACGATGCTCGGGGTGACCCGGCTGGCGATCCCGTCCCTGATGGTGGAGCTCGAGGGCACGGCCGTCGCGTGAGGTGACGTCCGTGAAGGCCTCCTTCCCTACTCTCAAGGCAGGGTCCCGGCGAAGTTGCATAAGTGCTGGTCGGCTGCACCTCTATAGCGGGACAAGACGAACGCGTCGTGGTGGACACGGCGGGAGCGGGCCCACGCAAGGGGCCTCACCCGGGTCCGGACTGTCCATAAGGGTCACTTTCCGAGACAAAATGCCCGATTTGGGCATCTTGCACGGTTTCGCGAAGGGCCGAGTCGGTGGTTTCGCGTGGCTGGATGGATGGCGCGTGTGATCAGACGGAGGACACGTGTGACTGGATGGATGACACGCCGGAGCGGCAGGTTTCGTCGGGTGTCGTCCGGCTGGACACGTGTGTTCTCCGTTCACTCACGCGTGCCCTCCGCCGGATCACGCGTGTCGCCCGATGGCAGGTACCTAAGACACCAGTGGCCCTCACCCGAATCGCCACTCACGCCATTCCTCCGAAACCGCACCTGTAGCCCCGCGGCATCCAGAATCAGGCCTGCCCTACCTCGGCTCGCCCTTGATCAACGGAAGATCAGGGACGTTGAGCGTCCCTGATCTTCCGTTGATCAAGCTCTACCTCGACTTTGCCGGGACCCTGCCCTCACGGTAGGGAAGGAGGCCTTCACGGCTACCCGGCCGCTCAGCTCCGGATCGCCCGCACCAGACCGGTGACCAGATCCGCCCGCTCCACCATCGAATCGACCAGCAGGTATTCGTGGTCCGCGTGGGCGCCGCCCCCGACCGCGCCCAGGCCGTCGAGGGTCGGGATGCCGAGCGCGGCGGTGAAGTTGCCGTCACTGCCACCGCCGACCGCGACGCCGTCGGCTCCGGGCAATAGGCCCGTGGCCACGGCGAACAGGCTCGCGGCGGCGGACTCGGGCATCGGAGGCCGGTGGATCCCGCCCAGCACCGTGATCTCCGCGCCGTCGAGGCGCGGGGTCAGCGCGGCGAACGCCGTCTCGACGCGGTCCTTTTCGGCGGCTGACTCGACACGGACGTCCACGACGACGGTCGCCTCGGCGGGGACGACGTTGCTCCCGGTCCCCGCGCTCGCCACCGTCGGGGTGACGGTCGTGCCGCTTTCGGGCCTGCCGATCGCCACGATGTCCAGCACCTGGTGCGCGGCTTCGGTCAGCGCGTTCACGCCGACTTCGGGTTCGAGGCCGGCATGCGACGCCCGGCCCTTGACGACCACCTTGAACGTGCCGCAGCCTTTGCGGCCGATCTTGAGGCCTCCCCCGTCGGCCGCGCCTTCGAACACGAGCACCGCACCGCACGCGCGCGCCCGTTCCTCGATGAGCGTCCTGGACTCGTGCGAGCCCGTCTCCTCGTCCGCCGTGACCAGGATCTCGACGCCGGTCAGGTCGTCGAGCGCCGCCAGGCCGTGGATCGCCTGCACCAGTCCGCCGAGCATGTCGAACACGCCGGGCCCGGTCACCCGGCCGTCGGCCACCGCGAACGGGCGGCGTTCCAGCGTCCCGATCGGGAACACGGTGTCGTGGTGCCCGAGGATCAGCACCCGTGGTTCGCCACCGCCGGACCACCGGACATGGGGCCCCGCGGCGCTTTCCACCAAGGTCGCCGTTCCGCCGAGGCGCTTTCCGATGAGGGCGGCCACCGCTTCGGCCGACGCCGTCAAAGCCTCGATGTCCCCCGAGGGGGACTCGATTTCGACGAGCGTCCTGAGGTCTTCGATCATCGCGTCGACAGTCACTCGAACACCATAGGATCGGATCATGCTGGAGAACCTCCTCACCCCGGAGACCAGGGCCGACCCGTACCCGTTCTACCGTCAGATGTTCGATCGCGGACCGGTGCTGAAGCTGAACGACCGGTTCTTCGTGGTGAGCGGGTTCGAGGAAGCGACCGCGCTGCTGCGGAACCCCGCGTTCGGCCACCCCGAACCCGAGGTGCTGCCGAACCCGCACGAGAACGAGCCGGTGGACGAGCAGGGCCGGGTGATCCGCTCCTTCCTCGGTCTCGACCCGCCCGATCACACGCGGCTGCGGCGGCTGGTCTCCAAGGCGTTCACCCCGAGGATGGTCGAGCAGCTCGCGCCGAGAATCGAAGAGCTGTCGAAGGAACTGGTCGCGAAAGCGCTCGAAATGGGCGAGTTCGACCTGATGGACGAGATCGCGAGACCGCTCCCGGTCACCGTCATCAGCGAGATGCTCGGCGTGCCATTGGCCGACCGTGACCGGTTCGAAGGGTGGTCGCACGCGATGGGACGGGCGCTCGACCCGTCCTTCCTGATCACGGACGAAACGGTCGCCGCGGCGATCGCCGCCCGGCGCGAGTTCGTCGCCTATTTCCGTGATCTGGCGAAGGAACGGCGCGAACGGCCGACCGGCGACCTGTTCTCCGATCTGGTGTCGGTGTCCGACGAGGGCGACCGGCTCAGCGAGGGCGAACTGGTGATCACCGCGATGCTCCTGCTGGTCGCCGGGCACGAGACGACGACCAACCTCATCGGCAACGGGATCCTCGCGCTGCTGAGGAATCCCGCCCAGTCGCGGGCACTGGCCGAGGATCGGTCGAAGATCCCGAACGCGGTCGAAGAGATACTCCGCTACGACTCCCCCGTCCAGCTGACCACGCGCACCGCCTTACGGGACGCGACCGTTGGCGGCGAGTCCGTCGGCGCCGGCGCGCAGACGGTCGTGCTGCTGGGCGCGGCCAACCGCGATCCCCGCACGCACGAAGACCCGGACCGCTTCGACATCGACCGCTCCTCGCCGAGGCATCTCGCGCTGGGACAAGGCATCCACTTCTGCCTCGGCGCCCCGTTGGCACGGCTGGAAGGCCGCTCCGTCTTCGAGGCGCTCCTCGGCACAGGCCGCGCTTTCCAGCCGATCGCTGATCCGGTCTGGGTCAAGCAGGTGACGCTGCGCGGTCTCGAAAGCCTGCGGCTCGAGTTCGCCTGAGGGGGAAGAAAGTCCGGTTTTCGACCTTAGACGGTTGCCGTCCGCCGCCGGACTGCGCATGCTGTGCGCCAACCCGGCGTGGTGGGGGGTGCCCATGTACCAGCAACGCAAGGAACCCGGCACGGCGAGCACGGTCAGGTTCGGTCCTTTCTCCCGCGCGCTTTCCGAAGCGGTGGATCATCGCGGACTGTCCTTGTCCCGTATCCGGGCGCATCTGGCGGCACGCGGCGTTTCCGTGGCCGAGTCGACGTTGAGCTATTGGCAACGCGGACTCCGGCATCCGTCGACGCCGCGCTCGCTCGACGTCGTCCGCGCACTCGAAGCGGTGCTGGGCCTCGCCCCGGACAGCCTGATCGTCCTGATCGGCCCGCAACGCCGTCCCGGTGAAAGCGACCGCAGGCCGTCGCTGACGGAACTGCGGCAGAGCTGGACCGAAACCTGCACCCTGCTGGACGAGCTGAGCGAATCCCCCGGTGCGGCGGTGAACGCGAAGCTCGATGTCGTCACTGTCTTCGACGTGCTGACCATGACCGCGCAAGGGCGGATCGCGGAGATCAGCTCGACCATGGTGGTGCGGGCGCGGGAGTCCGGCGCGGACGGCTTCGTGGTGACCCACCAGGACGAACCCGGCACCGATATGGAGGCCACCACGGTCTTCGCCGCCGACGGCTGCCGGAAAGGCAGAGTGCGCCGAAGTACTTCGTCGCCGGGGATGGTGTTCGAGCTTCTCTTCGACCGTGGCTTGGCCGAAGGGGAAACCCATACCTTCGCGTTCACTCTGCGGCTGGCCGCGTCCGTTCGTTCGACCTGCTTTCACCGGACAGTGCGGTCTCGTATGTCGGCGTACCTGCTTCGGTTGCGTTTCGACGCCGGCGCGATTCCGGCCAGATGCGTCAAAACCGTACGCGAGCGTGAAGAACTGGCTCCCGTGGTCAGCGAGCCACTGCATCCGGGCCAGGGTGCTTCGGTCAGCGCCTACTTCGAGGGTCTCGACGTCGGGATCGCGGGGATCGACCTCATCTGGGAGTGAGCCGGCGCCTCCGGCGCACCACGAACACCACGGCGCCCAGCCCGGTGACACCGGCGGCGATCAGGCCTGCCACGACCGCGACCGGCAGGCCGCTTTCCACCGGCGCGGAACCCCCTTGCGCGAAGCCGATCCCACGATTGCGCTGATAGTCCGATCCCGGCAGCTTGTCCGCGTAGCGGTCGTGCACCGCCCGCTGGTATTCGGAAAGCGGGACGAACTTCCCCACCGGTGACTGCGGCAGACTCGCCTGCAGGAGCACCACGCCGTCCACGCTCAGTTCGTACCAGCCGTTGATCTGGGGCTCGTTGAGCAGGACCGAACCGGGGCGCAGCCGCGCGCTCAAGGTCTCTTCGTCGTTCCCGGAGAACACGCTCGCCGCGACCCACGTTCCCCGGCCTTCCGGCATCGCCTGCAGCGTGGCCTTCTGGCCGGAATCCGCGGTGGCCGTGACGGCGACGGATCTCAGCACGCCAGCCGGTGCCCCGGCCAGCCCCCTGACGAAGTCGGGATTGAGGCTGTAGACCGGGAAACCCTTGTCCGCCATCGTGATCTGTCGCGGTTCGATATGGTCGACCTGCCGGAAGTTCGATCTCGCGAGACCGATCGCGTCCGGCTGCCCGGCGACCCGCACGGCCGCCGCGAGATCGCCGTCCGAGGGCGGGACGACTCCCTCGCTCGCCGCGGCTGGCAGTGTGGCGGGCAGGAGTATCGCGACGGCCACCGCGAGACAACCGGAGAACTTCCGGCAGATCCTGTTCATGACCGCGGCTCAGCCCTTCCGGATGTTGACGATGGTGTCGTTCCAGCGGAACTGACCGTTGCTCCGGTACTGGTTGTAGTTCCAGGTCTGGTAGCGCTGGTACGACGGCCACGGGTCACCGACCATGATCGACTGGTTCGTCGAGTCGTAGCCGTAGATCACCTCGGCGTGGCCGCCGCCCGAGGTCCAGTAGATCCCCGTCAGGTTCAGGATTCCGGAGTCGATCTGGCTGACGACCGAGCTGAAGCCGATCGGTCCGCCCGCGTCCTGCGCGGAGAAGCCGGTGCCCCGGAAACCGCGGACGATCTCGTAGATCTGGGCCGCCTGATTCGGGCAATACCCGGCCGACGTTCCCTTGCCCGCGGCGCAGAACTGGGCCTGGCTGGCGGTTCCACCCTGCGACTGCTCGATACTCGAACCGTCCGCGGCCCAGCACCACTGGTTGTACTGCTGGACCTGCTGGGTGTAGTTCAGCTGCTTGGAGGCGGCCGACGCGGCGACCGTGGTCGCGGTCCCCGCCACCGGTGCGACCTCGCGCACTTGAGTGTGGGTCTGGGTCTTGATCAGACCGCTGGGCCGGTCGCCGGCGCCGTCCGGCTGTGCGAGAGCGGCGGCGGGCACCATGGTCAGCGCGAAGACGGCGGCTCCGGTCGCCAGCGCGGCCCTCGATAGGCTCTTCACAGATGTCTCCTTTGACACGGGGATGGGGAGATCACCGTGCGCTGTCCCGATTCCGGGGACAACGGCCTCATCGGGCACAAGGGAAACGCTGTGATCGTTCACAGCACCCGGGCTGAAGCGACACTGGCCTTCGCGCAAGATTCACGACCCGTTCACAAAGGCTGTGAATCCGGCACGGCGCCGAAGTTCAGGACTTCGGTGTCGCCAGTGTGGTGGGCCGGGTGCGGCCTCGCAGGGTGACGTCCTCGGTCGCCTTCCAGTGCGCGGCCTCGTCTTCGGACGCCGACTCGATCGCCGTCCACGAAGCGAGCAACCTGGCTTCGACGTTCTTCGCCAGCTCGGTCAGCCGGGCGGCCTCGTTGACCGGGTCGCCGATCACCGTGTACTCGAACCGCCGTGGGTCGCCGACGTTCCCCGCGACCACCTCGCCCGTCGCCACCCCGATCCCGGCCGGGCATTCCGGGACCTCCGCCGCCAGCCTGCGCCCGATCGCCCTGCCGGTCGACAGCGCGAGGGTCGCGTGGTCCGCCAAGCGCACCGGCGCGCCGAAGATCGCGAGCGCGGCGTCACCGACGAACTTGTTGACCAGCCCGTGGTTGCGGTCGACCTCGTCGACCACCACCGCGAAGAACCGGTTGAGCAGTCCGACGACCTCTTCGGGCGGGCGGCTCGCGGCCAGCGTGGTCGAGCCGATCAGATCGACGAACAGCACCGACACCGTCCGCACCGTGCCACCGAGTTCGGCCGACGTACGCATCGCCTCGATCGCGACCTCCTCGCCGACATGCCTGCCGAACAGGTCGCGCAAACGTTCGCGTTCGGCGAGTCCGGCGGCCATCCCGTTGAAGCCCGCTTGCAGCAGGCCGAGTTCGGTGCCGTCGTAGACCGGGATCTCCACGGCGAAGTCGCCTGCCCGCACCCGGCCCAAGGCGTGCTGCACCGACCGGATCGGGTTCACCACGGCGCGGGCGGTGAACACGGTCACCAGCAGGCCGAAGCACAGCACCACCATGCCGAGCGCGATGACAGAGACGGCGAGCTTCGTGGTCGACACGTCGCCGCGCACCCAGGCCAGGATCGCCGTGACCACCAGCCCGGCCACCGGAACCCCGGTGCCGAGGCACCAGAACAGCAACATGCGCAAGTTCACCCCACCGCTGAGCGGCCGCGCGGGTGCGGTGCCCGCCAAGGCCAAGGCCGCGTACGGCCGCAGGATGAACTCGCCCGCCAGATACGCGATCGCGCAGACGACCACGCCGGCGAACGCGACGACGAGCAGTTCGGTCAGCACGACCTTCGGCTGCACCAGCGCGGCCAGCGCGCCGAACACCACCGTCGCGACGCCCCACAGGACCGCTTGGACCAGCGTCAGGCGCAAAGGGACCCGCAGGCTCGCGACACGCTCCGCTTCGGTCGGCGTCCGGCCGTCGCCCGCCCAGCGCAACGTCCGCAGCGCGCCGCGGGTGCCCCACAGCGCGCCGACGACGACCGCGGAGACCACGTACACGGGCACCGCGATCGCGGTGACCCGGACCAGCTCGCCGGACATCCCGGGCGCGGGCATGAGCAGGGCGGCCAGCCCCACCACGATCAGCGCGCCGATGACGTTGGTCGCGATCAGCGTCCCGGTGAGCAGGCCTTGGACGCGACGACGCAACACGGCCACGTCCTGGTACAGCGGGCCGAGCAGCCACGAGCCGAACGGCCCTTGGCCACGCTCCCGAGCAGAGGAGTCCTTGACTGGTCGCACCTGTTCCCGCCGTTCACCCGGTTTGAGTGAACGAATGTACACCGAAATCCGCCACCGCCCGCGTTCAGTCCTCTGGACGCGGTAGTTGCAGGGCGCAAAGACCGCATTCAGCGGACTAAACGCGAGGGAGGCGAGGGTCAGCCGACGTGGATGCCGGGTCGCCGGGCCGGGTCGCGTTCGCTGGTGCGGATGATTTCGCGGACCACCGGGGCGGTGTCGCCGCGACCGAGAATCAGGTAGCGGAACAGGTGCCCGAGCGGATTGCCCTCACTCCACTCGAAATGGCACTGCGGCCGCACACCGGTGTTGTCCCGCAGGGCGAGCAGGATCGCGGCGATCGCGTTCGGCGCCGCGGGACTTTCCGCGCGCAGCACCCGGAACCCCTCGACTTCGACACCGCGGACCTTCAGCACGTCACTGAACCCGGACGGGTCGATGACGTCGATCTCGAGGAAGAGGACGTCGGCGGCGCCGGGCACCGGGTTCATGCCGCGCTGCTCGGCCTCCTTCGCCCGGTATTCGTCCGCGTCCCCGGCCTGACGACGGTTCGCGATGATGGTCAGCGCGTTGTCGTGTTCGATCGATTCGGTGATGAACCGGCGGGCGGGTTCGTCGAACTCGATGTGCTCGACGCGCAGTTCGGTGGTCCGGCTGACCCGGGAAACCAGCGACACCACGATGATCCCGAGAATGAAGAACGCGGAGATCGTGAGCCCGTCCGGTTTCTCGATGACGTTCTCCACCAGGGCGTAGATGAGGATCAGCGTCAGGACGGCGAAGGCGATCGCGGCCTTGCGCTGCCGCCTTTTCGCCGCGGAGATGGCCACGGCGACCGAAGCCGACACCATCATCGCGAGGATCCCGGTGGCGTACGCCCCGGCCTGTGCGTTGACGTCGGCGTTGAAGATGATCGTGACCAGGACGCAGATCGCGGTGTAGACCAGCACCACCGGGCGGACGGCCCTGGCCCAGTCCGGCGCCATCCCGTAAGCGGGCAGGTACCGCGGCACGATGTTGATCAGCCCGGCCATCGCCGACGCCCCGGCGAACCAGAGGATCAGGATGCTGCTGATGTCGTAGGCGGTGCCGACCACTTCGCCCAGCAGCTCATGGGCGAGGTACGCCAGCGCGCGGCCGTTCGCCTCACCGCCCGGCTGGAACTTCTCCGCCGGGATCAGGACCGTGGTCACGAAGCTGGTCGCGATCAGGTACACCGACATGATCAGCGCGGCGACGGTGAGCAGTTTGCGGGTGTTGCGGATGCGGTCCGCCAGTTTCTGCTCGGCGTTCTCGCCCTTGGCAGCCACCAGCGGCATCATGCTCACGCCGGTCTCGAACCCGGACAAACCGAGCACCAGCAAGGGGAACGCGAGGATCGCCGGGCCGACGACACCGCCGATCCCGCCGCCGCCGGAGGTCAACGCGTCCAGCCAGCGGTCCAGGGCGCCGGGTTCGGTGAACACCTCGCCGACGCCGGCGACCACCACGACCGCGTTCAGCAGCAGGAAGATCGCGACCAGCGGGATCGCGACCCCGACCGCCTCGCTGAACCCGAGCAGGAACACCCCGCCGAGGATCAGCAGCAGGATCACCGTGATCAGTACCTCGTGCCCGTGCAGGAACGACGGGGCGATCGGGTTCTCCAGCGCGTGCACGGTGGCGTCGGCCGAGGACAGGGTGATGGTGATGATCCACGAGGTCGCGACGAACCCCAGCAGCACCAGCACGAAGAGTTTGCCGCGCCAGAACGGCAGCAGGTGTTCCAGCATCGCGACCGACCCTTGGCCGTGCGGGCTCTCCTTCGCCACCCGCCGGTACATCGGCAGCATGCCGAGCAGGGTGAGCGCGACGATCAGCAACGTCGCCAGCGGCGAAAGCGCGCCCGCGGCCAGCGCGGCGATGCCGGGGAGGTACGACAGCGTGGAGAAGTAGTCCACCCCGGTGAGGCACATGACCTTCCACCACGACTGCGGGGTGGTGTGCTCGTCATGGCTTTCCGGGCCGACGGGCTGGACCCGGTGCTCCATCAGCCACCGGCCGACCTTGCCCGACGGCGCGGCCTGCCGGACCGGGCTGTCCACCCGTTCCGGCACAGCGTGTTCTGGAACCTCGGACATACCATTCCTCCCCGACCTTCACGTTCGGGCACAGCATGCCGGACTCCACCTGGCGGCGCTGATCCGGCACGCCGCATCAGCTTGATCGCCCGCAGCGGACCTAGTCTGTTTCAGTCGTTTCAGGCGGTTTGTCAGCGAACGGTGCCGGAGCCGATCAGGGTGGTGGCGTCGAGTTCGGTCACGCCGTCGGCGCGCAGGGATTCGAGGTAGCGCTCACGCACCTTCTCGACGACACCGGGTTCGAGGTCGGCCAGCGCGCCTCGGAAGCCGGAGCCGATGATGACCAGCCAGGCCACTTCCGGGGTCATGGTCAGCCGCAGTTCGTTGACCTCGACGTCCACATCGGACAGACCGCGGCCGGAAAGCCAGTCGGCGTAACTGTCCGGCTGATTGATCCGGTCGATCAAGCCGGGCTCGCGTTCCGGCTGCGGCGCGGACTCGGTCACCGCGGCCACGGCACGGCCGACGTGGCGGCCCGCCGTCGCCATCGCCCCCTCGCGCCAGATCGTGAACACGACCCGGCCGCCGGAGCGGGCCCGGCTGATCAGCCGTTCGGTACCGGCCGTCATGTCGGGAAAGAAGAAGATGCCGAGCGCGGACTGCACGACGTCGTAGCCGTCGGTGTCCCACTCCATCGCGTCGGCTCGGTGCGCGCGAAGCTGCGGCAAATCCGCCGACAACCGGCGCAACTCGTCGATCATCGGACCGGACAGGTCGATCGCGTCGACCACGCCGCCGTCACCGACCGCGTGCGCCGCCGGGATCGCCGAGGCCCCGGTGCCACAACAGGCGTCGAGAACACGTGCTCCTTGACGGAGCCCGGCGGCCGCCACGGTGGCCGCGCCGATCGGTTCCCACAGATGGTGTCCCAGCGTGGTGAAGTCGGCTGCGGCGGCGTCGAAGGCGCGCTGGGTGCTTATCTTGCGAGAAGACATGACGCGACGATAACCGTTTTCACACGCGCGGATCGCATGTCGTGCGAACTCACCTACGACGGATGGAGGCCGCGTCAGCGCCCATCCAGCAGGCGAACCGCGAACCGATCTCGCTCTAGCGTGGTAATCATGAGGAAGACATTGCTCGCCGTGATCGGCGCGGCCACCGTCATGGGCACGCTCACCACTCCGGCCTCCGCGAGCGCGCTGGAGACCAGGGAATTCGTCGGCCACGGGTCGAGCGACTTCGGCCTCGCGCTCTTCTATGCCCGTCAGGACGCCCGGGGTCAGGCGGAGCGAGCCGGTTTCTCGGACTGCGAGGAATACTTCAAGCTCGTCCTCTCACCGTATGACGCGACGGTGTTCTGGCGCTGCACCCGCTGACCGCGGCCGAATCAGAGGCCAACACGGCGGAAAGCGCGGCGGTTCCGTCGAAAAGGGCTCGCGAGCGAGCCGTGATGGCCTCGTCCCGGACGGCCAGCGCGGCGGCGACGTCCTCCAGCCGCCGGGATCGCCGTAGCTCCGGCATCAGCGCCCGCAGGGGCTCGACACGGTACCCGGCCAGCCGTAGCTGGTGCACGATCCGCGCGTCCCGCACCTGCGCCGGGGTGTATCGCCGCGTTCCCCGCGAGTCGCGGCCGGGAACGACGAGCCGTTCCGCGTCCCAGTGCCGCAACGTCGAGGGGCGCAGGCCGAGCGCCGTCGCGAGTTCGGAGACGCTCATCGCGTCCGAGCCGCGTACGTCGTCGATCGGTTCGCCGGAGATCACCCGGACGACTTCCCTGGCCTCCCGCAGTTCCGCGCGTTCGGTGTCGAGCGCGGCGTGGGCCGCGTCGAGGAGGGCCAGCACCCGCGCGACCGGTTCCCGATGCGCGGCACGGACGATCCTCTTGGCCTCGACCGGCCCCACCCCGGCGGCGAGCGCACGGTAGGCCAACGCGGACTGGAGATGGATCTCCCCGTAGCTCCGGTAGCCCGAGGTCGTCCGCGCCGCCGGCGGGAGCACGCCGTCGCGTTCCAGGTTGCGCACCTGCTGGACGGAATACCCCGCCCGGTGCGCGATCGTCGCGGTACGCAATCCAGCCGGGTTGAGACTTGGCACCTTTACTCCATGGACAACGGCTTCGAACCCTCCACAAGCACTTTAATGTGACGCTTGAGTACATGACCATCGAAGAGATCATCAGCTTCGTGTCGGACCTCGACGGCGTCCTGACCCTCGCCCCCGCGCCCGGCGACGACTGGCCGGAGCTCAGCTGGGGCGACGCGTTCTTCTACTACTCCCCCGACGGTGTCGTCCCGGCGAACGTCCAGCCCTTCGCGACGGTGGTGACCAAGAACTACCCCGGCGACGAGACCTCGCGTCTCGACCGGCCGGACACCTTCCGCGTGAACATCCACGCCGGGAAGGAGGAGTTCACCCGGCGGCTCGGCCGCTCGCCCCGGGAAGCGGCCGAAACCGACGCCGCCGTCGTCGACACCGTGATCGCCCACCCCGTCTACGGAACCGCGGGCTGGCTGGCCGTGGTGAACCCCGGACCGAAGACCGAAGCGACCACCCGGGAACTGCTCGACACCGCCTACCGGCTGGCTCGCACCCGCTACGAGCGAAAGGCCGAATCCTCGCGTGAGTGAGCAGATTCAGCGCGTCTGCCGCCGCAGCGAGATGTCCAGCGTCCGCAACAGTTCCCCCGCCCGGCCGCCGCCGCCCGGGGCGTCCGGATACCGCGTCAGGACGTTCACCACGACCGGGCCGGCGAGCTCTCTCGCCTTCTCGATGTAGCGCGCGCCGACGTCCGGATCGCCGTCCGCGTCGAGTTCGAAGGCGCGGGCGGCGTCGGCGGCGGCTCCCAGGATGTGCGGCACCTGAGTCGCTTTCGCCAGTGGGTGCAGGTACGCGGACGCTCCCGCGTGACCGGCGGCGCGCGCCGCCTCGAACGCGGCTTCACGGCCCGCTTCCCGTGCCATCCGCGCCGCCCGGTGCGCGTCCAGCGCGGTCACCCGCAAGGCCTTCGTCCGCTTACCGCCGGCCACGAACACCCGTGCTTCCTCGAGTACGGCACGCGGGCGTGGATCCTCCGCGAAGTCACGTTCGAAAAGGGCCAAGGCCGGCTCCGCGCAAGCGACGGCGAAGGCCGTGATCTCGCGCAGCTCCGCGAGGTCGAGTTCGATCGTCAGGTTTCCGTCCGTCGTCATTTCCTCGACTGTATCGTTGAACCGTCGGTTGGCACCTTCCAGCGACAATGGCAGGACAGTGGGGCGAAACCTTCAAAACCGCGAGCGGCTGCGGCCGGTCGACCTGGCGCGCGAGCACGGGTTGTCCACGCAGGCCGTCCGCAACTACGAAGCGGACGGCATCCTCCCCGCCGCCGAACGCAGCCCCCACGGATACCGTGCCTACACGTCCGTGCACGCGCGAGCCCTCCGCGCTTTCCTCGCCCTCGTCCCCGGACACGGCCATGCGACGGCGACAGCGATCATGGAGGCGGTCAACCGGGGCGCGATCGAAGACGCGTTCCGCCTCATCGACGAGAGTCACGCCCAGCTGCTCGACGACCGCCGCACCCTCCAGGCCGTCACCGCCGCGCTCCGTGATCTCGAACCCGTGCCGCAGGAACGCGGCGATCTGTTCGTCGGGCCGCTGGCCGGGAAACTCGGTGTCCGGCCCGCCACCCTGCGCAAATGGGAACGCGCCGGTCTCCTGCGGCCGGAGCGTGATCCGCGGACAGGCTACCGCGTCTACAGCGCGGCCGACGTGCGTGACGCCAAGCTGACCCGCCAGCTCAGGCGCGGCGGCTACCCGCTGGAGCGGATCGCGCCACTGATCGAGCAGGTCCGCTCGGCGGGCGGTGTCGTGCCGCTCGAAGCGGCGCTGCGCGACTGGCACGACCGCCTCGCGGCCAGGGGCCGCGCCCTGCTCGCCGGCGCCGGCGCGCTGGAGACCTACCTTGAATCGCGGCTGACACTTTTCGGACAATGACACTTTCGCGCGAAGTGAATGCGCGAAGCAATTCCCGCATACGAAAGTAGGACCTCGATCATGAAACCTACTTTCGGCGCTACGACGCACTAGCCGGGCGCTCGTAATGTGCGTCACGTCGAGATGAACCGCCCGGTCCCTGCCATTCCCGAATATCCGGCGGTTCGTCGTCCCCTCCTTTACCGAAGGAAATTCGCATGCGAATTCGCGGACCCGTCATGCTCACTCTCTTGAGTGTCTGCGCCGGAATCGGTGCCCTCGCCGTCCCGGCCACCGCCGCTCCCACGCAGCCGTCCACCGCCTACGACCAGACGATGCTCGAGACCCTCGCCGCCCAGCTGCGGGTCAGCCCGCTCCAGGCCGCGCAGAAGCTCGACCATGAGAAGAACCTGATCTCGTCGCTGGAGAACATCAGAGCACGCGGCCTCCGCACCGACGGCGCGTACTTCGACGACGCGGGCGCGCTCGTGGTCAACGCCTCCGACGCCGGGTCCGCGCAGGCCCTCCGCTCCGCCGGGCTGACGCCGCGCACCGCCGTACGCGGGGAAAAGGCGCTGGACGCCTTGTCCGCCCGCGTCGGCGACATCATCGGCGCCGACGTCACCCAGGTGCAGTCCTGGGGCCCGGAACTCGCGGCGGACCAGGTCGTCGTCACCGTGGCGCCCGACGCCGACCGCGCTCTCGTCCGGCGGCTTTCGGCACTGTCCGGTGTGACCGTCCGAACCGGAATCGCCAACGGCAACACCACGCAGGCCGACGTCATCCCCGGCCAGATCATGGACCTCGACCCCGGCACGAACTGCTCCCTCGGCTTCCCCGGTACCACCAGTGACGGCGACAACGTGCTGCTCACCGCCGGACACTGCGTCGAGGGGAATCCCGACATCCTCAACCGCGACGGCGTCCACATCGGCCGTGGCGTCGCCACCGAGTTCCCGTCGGTCGACATGGGCCTGATGGACATCGACGACGAGGACACCGGCCGCGGCTACGTGGACACCCGCAAGGGCACCACGGTCCGGATCACCGGCAGCTCGAAGGCGCCGGTCGGGACCACGCTGTGCAAGGCGGGCAACACCACCGGCTGGACCTGCGGCAAGATCTCCGCGTACAACCAGACCGTCCGCTACAGCGGCGAAAGCGTCGCCACCACGGGGCTGGCCAAGTCGACCGTCTGCACCGAAGGCGGTGACAGCGGCGGCGCCTACATCGCGGGCAACACCGCGCAGGGGATGACCTCCGGCGGCCCCAACGACGGACACGACTGCGGCTACAACCAGGGCTCCAACGCCACCGGTTCGTACTCGTACTACCAGCCCGTCGTGGACGCGGCGAACAACTACGGGGTCACGCTGACCCGGTCCTGACCCACACCGCGCGATGGCGGGGAGCGACCGCTCCCCGCCATCGTCGTCTTCAGCGCCCGGTCCAGCCGCCTTCTTCTTCGGCGGCCTCGACATCGGAATCCGCGACCGCCGTATGCGCCAGCGCGGCGACCGTCTCCTCCAGCCCCCGCTGAACCTCCTTGTCGTCGGCGTCGCGGACGCTGTGCAGGGTCACCGTCAGGCGAGACGCCGCGGGTCCGGCGTCCTCGATCGCCAGCTCTCCCTGATAATCGTGCGGCCCCTGGGCGCCCCAGCGCAATGAGCGGCTCTTTTCGTCGACCTTCAGCCACGCTTCCCCCTCCACATGTTCACCGTGGACGTCGGCTTCCACGTGGACGACATCGCCGCCCTCGGGTTCGGCCTGACTCATTTGCGGAAAGTAGCGCGGCAGATTGCGCGGCTCGCGCAGGAAGGCGAACAACTCGGCGGCCGGCATTTCGATCGTGGCGGTGTGGCTGTAGTCGGTCATGCCCACGCATACCCTTTGCCCGGCGGGCGAAACTCACCCGGGTGGTCTCAATCCTTCAGGAAGCCGACCAATTCCGCGGTCACGAACTCGGGGTTTTCTTCGGCGAGCCAATGTCCCGCCCGGGGCACCTCGACCGCGCGGGCGAGATTGGCGACGCGGGGCGCGAGCGTCGCCTTCTGTGGTTCGAGCAGGCCTTCAGCGGTCATCAGCAGGGTCGGGGTGGTGATCGGTTTCGCCCCGACGTTCGCCGTCACGTCCTGGCCGAGCGTGCGGTAGAGCTCGAATCCCCCGTGCAGCACCTCGGGCCTGCCGTAGGTGCGGGCGTATTCGCCGATCTCGGCTTCGGCGAAGGGCGACGACGCTCCCGGGCCGCCGAAAGCCGTCCCGGAGTACGCGACCTGGGGGTAGAACAGGGAAAGGTATTCGCGGACGTCGTCACCGACGACGGCTTCGGGAACCGTTTTCTGCGAATGGAAAGCGATATGCCAGCTCAGGTTCCGGTAGGCCGCCGCGTCGAGCGCGGGTCCCGGCAGCGGCAGGTCGAGATAGGCGAGGCGGGTCAGGTCGCCGGGGAACTGCGCGGCGTACTGGAAGGCGACCGCGGCACCGAGGTCGTGCCCGACGATCCGGGCGTCGCGCAGGCCGAGCCGTCCGGCGACGAGACCGTGCACGTAGCGGGCGAGAGTGGCCTTGTCGTAGCTGGGCGGCGCGCCGGTGCTGTCGCCGAGGCCGGGCAGGTCGAGGGCGTACACCGTGAAGTGCTCGGCCAGCGCGGGCATGACGCGGTGCCAGCCGTACCAGGTCTGCGGCCAGCCGTGCAGCAGGACGAGCGGTGCGCCCCTGCCGCCGGTGACGTAATGCATCTTCACGCCGTCGACGTCGGCGAACTCATGACGGAACCGCTGCGCGAAAGCCGCGTCGCCGCGGGTGATGTCCTCGTAGGCGGGAGACGAATCGGCGGCCGCTCCGCACGCCGCCGTCATCAGGATGAGGGCGGCGCCGAACGCGGCGGCGGTTCGCCGGAAGGTCCGGTGGAACATGGGTGGTTCTCCGTTTCGGTGTTCAGCGTCCGGTGTAGCCGTCGATCAGCTCGCGCAGGATGTCGGCGTGTCCCGCGTGCCGCGCGGTTTCCTCGATCAGGTGAGTCAGCGTCCATCGCCGCGAGGCCGAACGTAGGCCGGCTTCGGCGAGGTCGTCCCAGGAGGCGATCTCGGCCTTCGTCTCGGCGATGGTTTCCCGGTAGGCGGCGAGAACCGTCGCGGTCGTGGCGTCCGCAGCCGGGTGGAACGTCGCTTTCCAGTCGGTGACCTTCTCGCCGAGCAGCCAATGCCGTTCCACCGCGGTCAGATGGCTGATCAGGCCGAGCAGGTTCGTCCCGGACGGCACGCCGGGGACCCGTGCCTGGGCTTCCGGCACTCCTTCGGCCTTGGCCACGACGGAGGCGCGCAGATAGTCGAGGAAGCCCGCGAGTACGTCCTTCTCGCCGGGCCCCGTCGCGGGCGGGCCGGTGTCACGTTTACGCCTGGCGCTCATCGCGGGGGCTCCGGAATCCGCCGGACTACCAGGACGTGGTCGACGACGGTCGCGGTCCGGCCGCCCGGCCCGGTGGCACGCCGTTCCGCGGCGTCCGCTCGCTCGATCGACCACACCACCGGATCGAGGGCCAGGTCCGCGGCCACTTCCCGCGGAGCCGGGAACCGGAGGTCCGGGTCCTGGTTCCACGACCACGGCGCGGTGGAGCCGTGATC
>NZ_JBVKAE010000069.1:0-24144 GCF_055598845.1 Amycolatopsis sp. NPDC039088
CCGGCGGCGGCATCGTCGACGGCGGCACCATCCAAGAAAACTGAACCAACCCCCGAAACAGCCGCCGCACGGACGCCCCTCCGCGCGGCGGCTTTCGTGTGGGTGAGGCCAGGCTCCCGGCACGGCCCGGGCCGCCTGGCCTCACCGCTCTTTCGCCGCCCCGATCAGCGACTGAGCAAAAGCCTGCCCAGTCAAGGCTTTCGTCGCTACTCGAGGTCATCCGATCCGGGAGCGCGTGGCTCCCTGAGTTGCGACGAAGCCGGACTACCGCTCAACCGCACCGTTTACGGCCTGGGCAACTGCGGAGGAACTTCACTATGGGCGCTCGTGGGAGCACCTGGTGCAGCCCGGGTTCTCCGTCCGGCCATTCGATCGACAGGGAGACGGACGAGGAGTTGTTGTCGTAGTTCGTTTCCGCCAGCGTCCGGTCGTCGTTCACGGTGTTCACGAGGTCATAGGTCCCCGAGGGCACCTGGGTGATGTCCAGCCACTGGAAGTCGACGTCGTACTTGTAGTCGTCGCCGGAGCCGACAGAGATCCCTTCGACCACGTCGAGTGCGGCCGGTTCGTGATGGCGGCATTTGTTCGCGCGCAGGCGTGCGGCCAAATCCGTGTCCGGGCCGGATGGGCCCGGAACCCCCTTCACCTTGTCGATGTCCGCGACTCGGAAACGATCGCCGAGACAGAAGCCGTTCTTGCGATCGGTGACGACGGTCTCGCCCTTTTGCGAGACCAGGGCGAAATGCTCGAAGTTCATCAGGTGCCAGTGCTGGTGATCCGTCGCGGGTTCGTAGTAGGTGAAAGTGCGAGTGAGTCGCTGGGCCGCGTCGTAATCGGCCGGTATGGAGCCGTCGGCGGCGCTGCGCAGGGCCTGGCGAACGGTCATCCGTTCCTGGGCCGCGTTGTCACGGTGGCCGTAAAGCAGCAATGGACCGTCGCCGACGTTCTCTTCGGAGCTGGTGAACCGTAATCTCACGGCTTTCGCGGCGGCGGGAAGGACGCAGCGGCCGTTCGGCGCGGCTGGGTCCATCACCAGGCACACATCCCAATCGACGCATTTCAGCGGATCGCCGGTGTGGCCTCCGGCGCATCCTGGGGGAGCCTGGCGGAGATCGGGCAACAGTGTCCGCGACGACGCCACGGAGGGCGGAACGGACGTCGTAACGGCGGTCATGAGGACCACCGCGGCCAGGGTCGCGTATTTCTTGAGCAAGAGTGTGGATCCTGTTCTGTGCGGGTTGATTCGCCGAGTTCAACCTGTTCGAGTAATGAACGTTCTGGTGGAACGCGCAAAGAGCTCACACCATGGATGGATCTTGGGGTCGTGGTCACGGCCCCGGTGAGTAGCGTGCGTGCAAACACGCCCAGAAAGGACGGCCGAATGTCGCTTCTCGCCGCTCTTCGCGAACCGTCGGCGGATCGTGGCGGCTCGTCGACCGCGCCCCCGCGTCCTGGAACGGCCGGTGTTGCCGTACTCGTCTGCGGGACGCGGCCGGAACTCATCAAGCTGTCGCCGCTGATGCGGTATTTCGGGGACGGCTGCGCGGTCGTCTACACAGGACAACACTACGACGATTCGCTGTATTCGCGTATCCGTGCGGATTTGCCGCAGCCCGAACTCTTCCACGAACTCGGCGTGACCGCCGGAAGCCGGGGCGCGCAACTCGGCCGGGCGATCGGTGCCGTCGACGAAGTCCTTGCCGCTTACCCGAAAGCGGTGGTCCTGGTGCAGGGTGACACGACGTCCGCGCTCGCCGGCGCGCTGGCTTCCAACGCGCGGGAACTCTCGCTGGTGCACGTCGAGGCCGGCTTGCGCAGCCATGACCGGGCGATGCCCGAGGAACACAACCGCGTCCTGATCGACCACCTCGCCGACCTCTGTTGTGCTCCGACCGAGCAGAATCGACGGAATCTGCTGGCCGAGAACGTCGCGTCCGACCGGATCGCCGTCACGGGCAACACCGTCGTCGAGGCGCTGGAGACGGCACTCCCGTCCGCAAGTGACCGGGCGGCCGTCTTGGCCGCGCGCGGACTTCGACGGGACGAGTACGTCCTCGCCACCATTCACCGGCCGGAGAACGTCGACGACCCCGACCGGCTGGCGGAGATCCTGCGCGAACTCGCCAGGTTGCCGCTTCCCGTCGTGTTCCCGCTGCACCCGCGGACGGGCAAGAGTGTGGAGCGGTTCGGCCTGACCCGCCTTTTGGATCCGCTCCACGTACTCGAATCCCAGGCCTACCCGGCATTTCTGGCGCTGGCCGCCGAAGCCGCACTGCTGGTCTCGGATTCCGGTGGTATCCAAGAAGAGGTCAGCGTGCTGAAACGGCCGGTGGTCGTGGTGCGCCGCAGCACCGAGCGCCCCGAGATCTCCGGGGCGTTCGGGGTGCTGGTCCCGCCCGGCCCGTTGATCGGGGTGGAAGCCGCGATCTGGCTGGACGACGTCGCGGGGTTTCGTGAGCGCCTCCGTGACCTTCCTTCGCCCTATGGGGACGGGACGGCCTGCCGCCGGATCGTGGAGGCGATCGAGGCGAAGTTCCCGGCGCCGGTCGAAAAGTGACGTCACAGCAGCGTCTCGGCGACCTCTTGCCTGCCGATGCCCTCGAGAAACCCGCGGGTCACGCTGTTCACCAGCTTGACGCTCGAGTTCCAGCTCGTCACATCCGGGTAGACGTGGGCCGTGGTCGCCAGCAGCACTCCCGTTCCGGCAACGGCGACGGGCGGTCGTCGCGCGAGATATCCCAGCGGGTGGATCGGTTCGACGTAGGGTGCCTTGAACACGCGTACCTCCTCGATGTCCCCCGGCTCGAGCTCGGGGAAGAGATCGAGTAACTGGGCCGTCCATCGAGTGGAGATGTCGTCGTCATCACCGCGGTAGAGCCGTGACAGGTGATCGGTGTAGCGCATGACATAGACGAGGTGCGAACCGCCGTGGGCCTCCGGGCCCGAGAGTGCGGACATCTCGACGATGCCGTCGAATCCGGTGTTCGAACGCAGTACCGGCGTCCAGTAATGCCCGGTCAACGGACGGCGAAGGAAGAACACGCCGGTGACCACTCCTTGGTAGGGCAGTTCGAGCGACGGGAGCAGGGCGGCGAGTTCGGCGTCCGCGAGCTGCCGCAGCAGTGGGAGCGGCACCGTCGAAACGACCTTCTGGACGTCGAGTACTTCGCCGTCGGACAGGGTGATGGAGCTGCCTGCCGCGGTGCTGTGCAGACGATGGACAGGGGTCGACGTCCGAACGGTCCCGCCGGCTTCCTCGATGGACGCGCGCAACGCGTCGATGATCGCCTTGTAACCACCTTCCGGGTATCCCCGGGTCGCGACGTTGCGTTCACGCCCGAGCCGTTGCCACAGATACAGGGCAGGCACGTCACCGAAGGAGGAGCCGAACTTCGAGCCGAACATCGGGCCGAGAAGTTCCTCCCAGACGCGATTGCCGTAGAGCTCGCGCAGCCAGTCCTCGGTTCGAAGGGTGTCGAGATCCCGTCCCCGCCCCAGCCGTCGCAACAACAGGGATACGGCGCCGAAGCGCACTCTGTCGAGGAACGGGAGCGGAGTGAACCGCAGGAGGTCGAGAGCCGAGTTGAACCGGTGACGGCGACCATCGACGATCATGCCCATCGTGGTCTTGCGCCAGCGCACCGAATCCTTCATGCCCAGCTCGTCCAGCAGGTCCAGGAGCTCGTCATCGGTCGGCATGACGCAGTGGTAGAACCGTTCCACCCACCGATCCCCGTGTGAGAAGAAGGTGCCGAGTCCGCCGAGCTGGTCACTGGCCTCCAACAGCGTCACCGGGACGCCATGCCGGGCGAGCCGATGGGCGGCGGCCAGCCCGCAGATACCGCCGCCGATCACCGCGACTTGCGGGGGAGAAGTCGTCACGAGGGTCACAGCTTCCGGTAGGGCGCCGGGCTGAGCCGATCGCGGGCGAGCAATTTCAGGTACTGCAGAAGGGTTCTCCGGAGCTTCAGCTTGCTCGGCCCCTGTTTGCGGTCGTAGCGAAGGTCCAACGGGATCTCGGTGATCACGGGGTGGCAGTGCCGGAGTTTGAGCAGAAGTTCCACCATGCAGGCGAAACCCTGTTCTTCGATGAGCCGCTCTCCCCAGTGCTCCGACGCCCTCGCCAACAGAGTCGCTCGGTAGGCGCGGTAACCACTGGTGAAATCACGGACCCCCTCGACGGCGAGCGCGCGCTGGAAGAGCTGTGCCGCACCGCGGGAGAGCAGCCGCCTGCCGAGCGGGGCGGTCCGATCGTCGCCGCCGGGCACGAACCTCGAGCAGATGGCGACGTCCGAACCGGTGGCTATTTCCGCCTGCAGCAGGGTGATCAGGCCGGGGTCATGCGTGTCGTCGGCGTCCATCACCACGATGACATCGTCGGGACCGGCTTCCTCGAGGGCCGCGCGAAGCCCGGACTGCACGGCGCGACCGAGGCCGAGGTTGACCGCGTGCCGCACGACGCGCACCTCCAGCCCGCCGAATCCGGACTCGGCCACGGCGGCGGAGCGGTCGGACGAGCCGTCGTCGACCACCCAGACGGTGAGTTGCTCGGTGAGTGCCACGTCGGCGAGCCGCCGCAGCAGGGCGGGTAACGCGGCTTCTTCGTTGAACGCCGGCAGGACGACGTGCGCGCGTCCACCTGTCCTGGCTTTCTCTTCTGGTTCCGCTCTGGTGACCAGGGCGGTCTTCTCCACTGTCACGGATCCCCTTCGGCGACTGGATAGGGTCGACGGCCGTAAACCTCAATTCGGCCGACAGCTCATATTCGGCTATGTTGGGCCCTTTCTTTAGGGCCGTCCAAGGTCCCCCGAAAGGAGGGTTAAGCGTGCAGCTCCGTGTCGCTTCCTTTGAGTGCAACGAAAAACGGCGCCGTTGGAGCCGAATCGCCCCCGAATGGATGAGGTTCGCCGCAGCAGGGGAAAAGACCCTAGCGGAAAAAGTCCCCCGGTGTGGGACGCGCGACACGCGACATTTCGGCATCTTTTTCGGAGATGAACGAAATTCGCTCCGAGTAACCCCGTCTGCCGGAAAGGGGCCGCGCCGGTGACCGAACTGAGGACCTCCGTACCAGCGGGGGTGCCACCCCGTCAGCGGAGCCGGAGGCCGGTCGTCACGGTGCGGAAGCGGCCTCTGCTGGCGCGGGTCAACGCGGTCGTGGTCTTGCTGGTCGCCGTCGATTTCGCTTCGTGGCTGGTAGCCGTCCAGGTCGCCGGCACGGGTTTGACGGAGACGGTGGTGGCCGGTTCGGCACTGGTGTGCGCCCGAGCCGCCGGGCGGGTCCACCGACGGAGGCTATGGCTGTCGTGGCTACAGGACCTGCCGCGATCGATGGCCGCGTCGGGGACCGCGTTCGCGCTCGTGACCGGGGTGGCGCTGGTGACCGGCCCATCGGGGCAGGGAATGTCCGCCGGACAGTGCTTGGTGCTGGTGTTCGTGGTGCTCAGCGAAAGCGTGAGACCGTGGATCTTCGGCCTCGGCCGGTGGGGACGCCGACGGCTCCGGCGCTGTGACCGGGCGATCGTGGTGGGGTCATGGGAAAGCGGCGGCGAACTGATCCGGACCATGGCGCGCTATCCCGAGTTCGGCCTCATCCCGGTGGGTTTCGTTCCCTCCACTTCGGACTTGCCGCCCGTGAATCTCCCGGTCGAGGTGTTCCACGAAGGACTGGCCGAGGCCATCGCCCGGCAAGGTGCGGGCACGGTGGTCTTCGCACATTCCCGGGACGACGACAGCTCGGTCGTCGACGCGGCGGTCACGGCGCACCGGCTCGGCTGCGTCACGCTCGTTCTGCCTCGGTTGTCGGCGCTGTACCCGGACCGGCCGGGGAACGACCGGCTTCGGAGTCATCCGTTGATCTGGCTGCCGGGCGCGCCGACCGGCAGGCCCACCTGGTGGGTCAAGCGTGCGGTCGAGGCCGTGCTGGCCGCCGCCGCACTCCTCGTCCTGGCACCGGTCATCGCGTTGTGCGCACTGGCTGTCGTGCTGGAAAGCGGTTTTCCGGTGATCTTCCGCCAGGTGCGGGTCGGCGCGGGCGGCCGGACCTTCCTGCTCTACAAGCTCCGCAGCGTGCGGCAGGACAGCGTGGACGATTCGCAGACACGCTGGTCGGTGGCGGGTGACCGCCGGGTCGGACCGGTCGGCCGGTTCCTGCGGAAGTCCTCTTTGGACGAGTTGCCGCAGTTGTGGAACATCGTGCGCGGGGACATGGCACTGGTCGGGCCGCGCCCGGAGCGCCCGGTGTTCGTCGAAGAGTTCTCCGCCGTCCACGACCTCTATTGGGCGAGGCACCGCGTCCCGACCGGGTTGACCGGACTCGCCCAGGTGCACGGTCTGCGCGGCGACACCTCCATCGCGGACCGCGCACGGTATGACAACTACTACATCGCCAACTGGTCGCTCTGGCTGGATCTCAAGATCGTCATCCTCACGGTGGGAGAAGTATTTTGCCGCAGGCAGCGCTGAGGCGCGATCACCCGATGGCGACCCGGCTCTTCGCCGGATGCGCCGCGCTGGTGCTGGCCGCGGGGTGCGTGGCGGGCTGCACCTCGAGTTCGGCCGACGAGGTGGCGGCGCCGCCACCGAAACCCTTGGCGCCGTGCGCGTGGTGGTACGGGATCGGACAGCCTCCGACGGACAACGAGCTCAAGCTGGCCGCGAAGCGATACGACGTCGTGGTGCTCAACGCTGACCAGGCGCCGGCGATGCGGAAGTTGCGTGAACTCAACCCGCGGATCAAGGTGCTGGTGTACAAGGATCTGTCCAGCACCCGCAACTACGCGGGAGCGGTGAACGGCGGTGAGGACGCGGAGTTCCTGCCCAGCGGCATCGGCTATGTCGCGGCGCAGCGCGCGCACCCCGAGTGGTTCGCGACCGATACCCGCGGCAGCCGGATCGAATGGCAGGGATACCCGAAACACTGGCAGATGACGGTGTGGGACCCGGCTTACCAGCAGGCCTGGAAGACCGCGGTGGTGGCGGAGGTGACCCGAGAGGGCTGGGACGGAATCCTCGCCGACAACGACTTCAACTCACTGAGGCACTACTCGACGGCGCTTCTCACCGGTACCGCGACCGCGGCCGAAACCGATCGCAAGCTGCGTGATGGTCTCGACGCCTTCCTGTCGCTGGTGGGCGCGGCGGTCCAAGAGGCGGGCAAACTGTTCGTGCCGAACGTGTCGGAGACCCACCTGCTCCCGGGGCGCTGGACGGCGCACTCGCGGTTCGGCGGCGCCATGGAGGAGAACTTCGGGTTCCGTGAGAACGGCGGGAACGGGGGCCTGCTCACCTTCCGCGGCAACGAGTTCCAGGAGTTGCGAGCCCAGGCGGCGCTGGGCGAGTCGCTGTTGCTGCTGGTCACCCGGACGCGGTCGGCTCAACAGGATCGGGCGGGATATGCCAGCGCTGCACTGCTGGCCGGCCCCCGCACGTGCTGGACCCCGGCCACCACGGACGACTATCGCGACCCCGAATGGTCGAACCTGCAGGGCAGCGGCCTCGGGGAAGCGGTGGACGCCGCGGGCCGTCAGCCCAATGGGGTCTGGACCCGGACGTTCACCAGTGGCTGGGTCGCGGTGAATCCCACGTCGAAGACCCAGACCGTGACGCCTCCGGAAGGGCTTGTGCCCGTCGGCGGTCCGGCCACTCGTCCCGCGAGTTCGTCGTCCGCGCCGACTACGTCTTCGGCGTCTACGGCACCGCCGTCATCGCCGCCACCGCCCGCCGTCATCGAGTTGGCGGCGGCCGACGCGGTGGTGATGGTCAGGCCGAAGTAGCGCTGCGCACAACGATCGGTAGAGGTCGAGATGGCGCCGCGCGCACACGTCCGGAGCGAATCGCTCCCGGGCCCGCGCGGCGAGGCGGCTACCCGTCCTGGCCGGAGCCGGATCGGCGAAGAGTTCGCGCAGGCGTGCGGCCAGCGCACGGACATCGCCCGGCGGCACCAGACCCGACGGCCCCAGCATGTCGGCGACACCGCCGGTATCGGTGGCTATCACGGGCTTTCCGGCCGCCATCGCTTCGGCCACGACGAGGGGCTGTTGTTCCATGGTGCTGGGCAGTACCAGGGCGTCCGCGTCGGCCACCAGCGCGGGAACGTCCGGCCGGAAGCCCAAGAAGGTCACGCGTCCGCCAAGGGCAGGTGCCTGCGCGGCCAGTTCGGCCTCGGCTCGTTGCGGGCCGTCGCCCACCACGGTCAGCCGCGCGTCGCGTGGAAAGACACCGAGTGCGGTCAGTGCGGCAAGGAGGTCGAGTATTCCTTTGCGTGGCACCAGAAGCCCCACGAAGATCAAGTGACGGACCTTCCCGTGCGGTGGTCGCGGTTCCACTGGTTCGACGCAGTTGTCGATGCGCGTCAGCTTTCGTGCGGGCACCGCTAGCCGTCGCTTCAGGAACCGGCCCATCGCTTCGGCCGGCACGATCGTGTGGTCGAGGATCCGGGCGACCGAAGCATCTCCTGCCAGGACCGCCCTGGTGTACGCCGACGGTCCACCAGCACCGGGTGCGCCGCGGAACCACGGCTCGGCCACGTCGTCCGGGACTCCGTGGTAGGTCTGGACGAGTGCCGGCCGCGCCCCCCGGGAGAAGCGCAGGCCCGCCGTCACGAGCCCCGCCCGCCGGTCCTGGGCGTGGACGACGTCCGGTCGCCAGTCCCGGATCGCCGCCCGTGCCCGGCGTGCCGCCGACAGGTTCTGCTTGTCCACCACGAGAAGATGCTCGTGATGGCCTTCGAGCGAATCGGCTCCCCGCGCCGGGACAGGGCCGAAGACCCGGACATCGAGCCCCTCGGCGAGCAACGTCGAGGCGAGGCGCACGGTGACGTCGACCGGGCCACCTTGGTCCTGGGTCAGCAGATAAGCGATGCGTTTCACCGGATTCGCTCCTTGGTGGCGAGTTTGTCGACGAGGACGGCGACCTGGTCGGTCATCCGGCTCCGGTCGAAGGACAGTTCCGCGCGCCGTCGTCCCCGTTCGCCTTCCCGCCGGGCCAGTTCCGGTTCGGCGAGCCGGGTGGCCACCGCGTCGGCGAGCCTGCCCAGATCACCCGGTGGCAGCACGGCTCCCGCGTCGGCGATGCTCTGCCGCATCCCGCCGACGTCGAAGGCGACCACCGACCGAGCGCACGCCATGGCCTCCAGTGGCACGAGTGCCATGCCTTCCGCTCGCGACGGGAGTACCACGACATCCGCGGCCGTGTAGAACGCCGCCGGGTCGTCGGCGTGTCCCGGCCACCGCACCGAAAGGTGCCCCGCGACGGGGTGGCGCTCACGCCAAACGGCACCCATCGGCCCATCACCGGCGAGGACGAGCGTCGCGTCCGGCGATCGCCGCAGGACGTCCGGCCAGGCGGACAGGAGCTGGTCCTGACCCTTGAGTTCGGCCAACCTGCCAAGGCAGACGGCGATCGGAGATCGCTCGGGCAAGCCGAGACGACGGCGCGCCGCGGCCCGGTCACCCGGGGCGAACTTCGTCGTGTCGACGCCATTGCAGACGACTTCCGCGGCCGCGGTGACGCCCGCCTCCTGTCCGGCGACGAGTTCGTCGTCGCTCACGCAGAGGACGAAGTCGGTCCACGGGGACGCGAGCCGTTCCCACGCGATCGATGCCCGCCGCAGTGGCCCGCGCGCGGTTTCGAAGGACCACAAGTGCGGCTGGAAAATCGTGGGGAGGCTCCCGCGCAGAGCCAGCCGCCCGGCAAGGCCTGCCTTCGAACTGTGCAGGTGCACGAGGTCCGGTTTCAGCTCCGCCAGTATCCGGCGTAACCGCGCCGTTTCCGCCGGCACACCGGGGCCGGGGGACCGGGTCGCCCGCCAGTCGCGCACCTCGATCCCGAGGCGGCGGGCGCTCGCGGCCAACCAGCCCGAAGGCGGGCAGACCACGGCCACCGACCAGCCCCGATCCCGTTGGGCCACCGCCAGTTCCAGCACGATCACGGCGACTCCGGCCGTTACCGGCTGGGAGACGTGCACCACCTTCACCGGGCTTCACCTCGCAACGCGGCCAGTTCACCGCGCTGGAGTACCAGGGTGGCCACCGTGTACCCGGTGACGAGCACAGCGCCTTCGCCGAGGACACCCGTGAGGGAACCTGCCGCGCCGAACAGCCCCGCATGGTCCAGGAGGACGGCGGGCACGGCGCCCGCGACGCAGGCTCCCAGGACTCGGCAGCTGATTCCCGCCAGTTCGGCAGGCGGCGGTGCCACGCCGAGTCCGGCGAGTACGCGCCAGGCGATCGGCACGACCAGCCAGGCCGCCGCGAACTGGACAGCGGCGACGGCCCCGATCCCGAGCCGGGCCGAAAACACCAGGCCCGCCGCCAGGATCAACAGGTGGACGCTTTCCAGCGCGAGGTATCGCCGCGCGTGGCCGGTCGCTTTCACCGCCTGATACCAGATCTGGAGCAGGCAGATGCCCAGGCCGTAGCCCGTCAGCAGCATCAGCGGTCCCGCCGCGCCCGCCCACCGCGCACCCAGCAGGACGACGTGGTCGGCGAGAACGGCCAGCGCGAGGTACAGGCCACCGGTGAGCACGAACACCGCGCGGGTGAACCGGGTGACCGCTTCCGTCAGCGGACTCCCTTCCCGGCTCAAGCGCGTGAACACCGGGAAGGCCACCGCGCCGAGGACGACCGCCACCATGATGTAGGGCACCCAGGCCAGCCGGTAGGCCAGCGAATAGAGGCCGAGCGCGTCCGGTCCGAGCAGGTGCCCGATCGTGAAGTAGTCGAGGTTGACCAGCAGTGCTCCCACGACGGCGGCGGGCCCCACGACCGCGGACCAGCGGAGGGCTTCTCCGGCCGCGGCGGTGTCCCAGCGCGGCCGCACGCCACCGCCCGCCAGCGCACCGAGCAGTGGCTGGGCGACCGCCGTGCTCACCAGGCCGATCACCAACGACGCGGGTCCGGTGCCGGTGAAGGCGAGGACGACCGTCACGGCGGCGCCCAGGATCGCGCTGCCGCCGTCGGGCAGCAGCCGCCGGCGGAAGTCCAGCTCGCGGTGCATCAATCCCATCTGCACCCCACCCGCGGCCGCGAACGGCAGACCGAGCGCGGCCAAGCGGACCAGCCCCGCGGCGTCCGGAGCGCCGAGCACCGCGGTGATCGGCTCGGCGGCCACGACGAGGACGACGGCCAGGAGCAGACCGACGCCCACGCTCATCGTCAGCACGGTCCCCGCCATCCGCCGCGGATCCCGTCCGGTGCGCCCGATCACGTCGTAGACACCGACCGACTGCACCACCTGACCGAGGTTGACCAGCGAAACCGCGAGCGCCACGACGCCGAGCTGGCCCTCGGTCAGCAGCGCCGCCAGCACCAGGGTGACCAGCATCTGACTGCTCTTGCTGACCAGGTTGACCATGCCGAGCCACAGCGAACCCCGTACGGCCCGCGTGCCGAGTCCGCTGGTCATCCGACGCTCCCGGCCGCGACCGGCCGGGCGACCCGCGCGCCGGTCAGCCGAACGGCGGTGAAGACCAGCAAGCACCAGGCGAGGACGACGGCGACGCCGTCGACCGTGACGGCCGCCCGCGTGCCGAACAGCGAGATCACCGCCGAGTCCACTGTGTACAGATGGGCGAAGGGCACCGCCAGCGCGAGAACCGCGAGGCCGGCCGTGCCCCACAACCGCTCGGACCGGCGGTGCCACCACAGCACGGACACCGCGGCGATCGCCGGTACGGCGATCAGCACGTCACCTGGTTGGTGCACGACGCAGACCACCACGGCGAGACAGGTGAGCAGATCCGCGACGGGCACCGCGTCCGCCCGGTCCAGCCGCCGGACGAACAGGACACTCACGACGAGTACGGCGGCCAGCACGACCAGTTCACCGCCCGACGGGGCCCAGCCGGTGACGCGGAACAGCACGGCCGAGAGGTCGATTCGTTGCGCCGTCGGGGAATCGACGGCACCGTACTCGGTGTTCCTGGCGTGCGTCAGGTTCGCGACGACGACGTCGAGGAACGCGCCGAGCCCGCCGCCGCGGACCACCAGCAGTGCCACCACCGGCAGGCTCGCGGCCGCCGCCACCGCGGTCCCGGTCAGTGCCACCCGCCTCGACCCCCTGGCGTACAACAGGATCGCCAGCGGAAGACCGTACTGCGGTTTCAGCCACGCGAGGGCGAGCCCGACCGCGGCCCAGCCCGGCCGGTCCTGCCGGGCGACCAGCGTTCCCGCCGCCGCGAGGGCGATCAGCGGATTGATCTGACCGACGTAGAGCTGGGCCTTGCCGACCTGACTCGTCAGCACCAGTGCCACGGCCACCGCGGTGGTGACCGCGATCGGAACGGGGACCAGCGGCCGAACCGCGTGAGCGGCCAGCGCCGCGAGGGCGATCAGCAGCAGAAGCCCGAAGACCGCGAACGTCACCGCGCCCGCCCGGTATCCGGGAAGCGCGAACGGCAGGTGCAGGAGGAGGTGGTACGGCTGATAGAGATTGAAGTCCTGCCGCACCGGCCAGTACGCGAACATCGCTCCGGGGTCGTAGGGATTGCCGCCGGCCAGGAACTCCCGGATCGGGAAGTACAGCGCGTCGCGGAAGTCCTGCATCCGTTCCTCGGCCAGGTTCGCCTGATCCGGTAACGGGACCTGCCAGGACGGCGCGAGCGCGTGCCAGGCACTCAGCGATCCGATGACGGCCGCGACGATCAGGACGACTCGGTGTCCTGTCCTCACGTCACCACCACCGCCATGAGCACGGCGTCGGCGGGCAGCACACCGGCGACCGCCGTCAGTTCGTCGTACCGGCGCCGTCCGGTCACGGCCACCACCGACGTGCCGGTCCCGGTGCGATCGGCCGGAAGCGCGGCCGCCAGCTTGGCGGCGGCCTCACCGAATTCCGGGGCCACCGGCACCACCCGCAGCCCTCGTCCGGCCGCGAGACCGAGAACGGCCAACCGGTCGGCGGTCTCCGGGTCGGCACCGTGCAGCACCGCCACCGGACGACGGATTCCCGCGGCCGCCAAGGACCGGCGTACGGAACCCGCGTCACCGCGGAGGCCTCCTGGCTTCAGACGGCGGATCGCCGCCGTCGCGAGTCCGGCGGCCACCGCGGCGACGAGGGCCAGCCCCGCCACCAACGGGACGTCGGGAGCGAGAGTGATCACGTCGGGCCGCGGATCCAGCAACCGCAGGCGCCCCGCCGGAGCCAGCAGGTCCGCGTCGATCATCGCCTTGCCCAGTGCCGACGCGGTCGCCCCCGCCTGCTCCGCCGACGCCGACCGCACGGACAGGCGCGCCAATCCGGACGCGGGCACCAGCTCCACCGACACCCGAGGTCCGAGTTCCTCCGGCGAGAACCCGGAACCCGGCGCCGCGGCGCGCAGCACCGACGGGCTGCGGGCGAGTTCGACCAGGGCGGGCAACGCCAGCGAGACGACTTCGCCGTACTGGGCGGTCGCTCCGTCCGCTTGCGCGGAGGGCTCGGCCAGCAGGCTCACCCGGCCCAGGTACTGCTCGTCGCGGGTCAGACCCACGGTCAGGACGAGCAGGCCGATCACGAGTCCCACGACGCCACCGAGTGCGGCGGTGCGGGGGATACGCGACAGCGGGTTCATCGGTCACCGTCCACTGTGGTCCGAAGCAGTTCGTCGTATGCCTTCATGACGGTGTGCGCGTCGTACTCCCGCCGAATGGTCCGCAGCCCCTCGGCGGCCATGAAGTCACGGGCGGAACGATCACGCAGCAGGATGTCCAGCCCCGCCGCGACGGCAGCCGGATCACCGGGCGGCACCACGAACCCCGCGCCACCGGACAGCACGTCACGGACGCCGCCGACGTCGGTCGCGATGACCGGACGTCCGGCCGCCATCGCCTCGAGCACGGCCAGCGGCAGACCTTCCCAATCGCTGGTCAGCGCCAGCACGTCGGCGGCCGCGAGCAGATCGGGCACGTCTTCGCGGGTACCGAGGAACCGGACCCGCCCACCCAGCGTCTCGCCGCGCGACTCGAGTTCCGCGCGAAGACTTCCGTCACCGGCGATCCACAGCACCGCGTCGGCGTCGAGCCGGGCCCAGGCATCCAGCAGGACATCGTGGCGCTTCTGGGGTTCCAGCCGGGCGAGGCAGAGCACGACCGGCGTTCCGTCCCCGACACCGAGCGACGCGCGCACCGCCGCCCTGCCGAACACCGGCCGCCGGTGGAACACCGCGTTCCGGATCAGGTCAGCGGGCAAGCCCGCTCCGGCCAACCTGGCCGCGGTGGCCGAGGAGACGGCGACGACCCGATCGGACGTGCGCCGTACGATCCGCGCGGCCGTGCGGAAGTCGTCGTCGGCGACGCCGTGGAAGACGGTCACCAACGGCGGCCGTCGTCCTGGCACGAGCGCGAGCCGGGAGACCAGGCTCGCCCCGACGTTGTGCGCCAGCACGACCTGCGGGCGGAAATCGGCGAGTGCCCGGCGTACCGCCCAAGCGGCCCGCAGTACCCCCGTCCTGGTGCGGCAGGCGATCGGGACCGGGAAGGTCGCCACCTCGTCCGCGGCGAGCGCGTCGGCGCGGAATCCGCCGCCGCTGGCGACGCCGGAAGTCCAGCCGTACTCCTCGCCGTGGGCCACCATGCCCGCCACGAGCGTTTCGGCGCCACCGGCGCCCATCTCGCTGATCACGTGCAGGACACGCATCGGTGCTACTCCTCTCCACGATCTTTTCGGAGGGCCCGGATCTCGGCCGCGACGGCGAGTGCGGCCAGCAACCACAACGGCAGGTAGTACTGCTCGGACAGGAACGTCGACATGACCAGTACGGCCAGCAACGACGCCTGGATCGCGACGACCTCGATCCGTAAGGAGGGCGACCAGACCACCGACCGGATCGCCCGTTCGCTCGCCACCCCGGCGATGCCGATCACGGTGCCGAACAGCGCGAACCCGGGAAGCCCCAGTTCCGCGGCCACCTCGAGGTACATGTTGTGCGCCACCGGCGTCTGCTCGTCGATCTCCGCGTTGTGCGATTCGGCCGCGTACGCCTCGCGGAAGCCACCCGGCCCGACACCGGAAACCGGATGTTCGGCCACCATCCGGGCCGCGGCCTGCCAGCGAAGTTCCCGAGTGTCCACATTGGAGGAAGCGATGAAGGCCTTCTCCTCCATGGCCCGCTCGAGCCGCGGCCCGGCGAACAGCAGTGCCCCCAGTATCAGCGCGGCGACCGCCACGGCCCCGGCGGCGAGTGCCCGCCACGGCAGGACACGACGCAGGGTCAGCCAGCCGGTGGCGGCGGCCAGTCCCAGCACACCACCGCGCGAGAACGTCGCCATCGCACCGGCCACCAGCACCGCGCCGGCGAGGACGACGACCGCGAGCCACCGACGGGATCCTCGCCCCGCCACGAAGAGCAGGGGAATCGCGGCGACGAGGAAGTAGGCCAGATCGTTCGGATCCGCTTGGGGACCGCTGGCGCGCGCCTGCCCCTCGAAGATCAGGCTGTACAGCGCGCCGACCCCGGCCACGGTGGCTCCCGCGGCCATGGCCAGCAGCAGCCCGCGGATCGGGACCTCGCGGCAGGCGACATCCGCCAGTACCACGGTGAGCAGGAGGAACGGCAGCCAGCGCACCAGGTACTCCGCGGTGAACGCGTCCGGCGAATGCATCGCCGCGGTCGTCGCCACCACCACGGCGAGCAGCGCCAGTACCGCGTGCAGCGGTGTCGGCGGAGGGAGCCGTCGTTGCCTCAGCCGGACCACGAGCCAGGTCGCGATCAGGAGCGCGGGTGCGACCTTGCCGAGGTGTGGGTGGGCGGCCGTCAGGTAGCCCTCGACGGGCGCCAGCGCAGCCGTGGCGTACGCGAGAATTCTGAGTATCGCCGCCCGCTTGTCGTGCTCCGCGGGGACCACGACCGTCAGCGTGGTCATCGCCCGGCGTCCAGTCGCGTCACCGCGCGCTCGCGCCGCGGCTCCGTCCTGCGGACGTACTCACCGGTGCCGACGACGTCGAAGTGCTCACGCAGGGCTGCCAAGACCCAGCCCAGCCAAGCGGCTTTCCGGCTTCCCGGCGTGGCCATCCCCGGAAAGAACTCCATCCCGGGGGCCTCGATCCCACCGAGGACGTCGGTGGGATGCAGCAGCAGGGACGGCGAAACTCCCCGGACGCGGCAGAGCCGGAGCGCCGTCTTGAAGTAGCCACGCGCCAGTCGCGGGGAGATCTCGTGCAGCTGGAGAAGATAGGACCCGTGGATCGGGGTGCGGAAGAGCGGCATCGTCGTCACCGGAAGTTCCACCAGCGCACTGCCGTCGGCGGTTCGCCAGCGGTACGCGTGCACTGGCGCCAGCACTCGTGAGAAGCCGCCGAACAACTCGTCCCGTCCGTCGTCTCCGGTCCGCGGGGGAGCGGTGCGGTTGTGGTACGCCCTGGCCAACGGGCCGATCCAGGTCGGCAGCGTGCTCGCGTCGTAGGCGTAGCCCCGTTCGGCCAGTACTTCGACGAGTTCGCGCGTGACACTGAAGCCGGGACCGCGGAAACCGACGGGAAGCGGCGCGCCTGCCGTGCATATCGCTTCCTCGGTCCGGCTCAGCTCGTCTTCGAGACGGGCTCGGGAATAGCGGTGCAGCCAGGGTTCGTGACCGAACGAGTGGTTGCCGATCTCGTGGCCCGCCGCGGAGATCTCGTTGACCGCCTTGGCGCCGTCCTCGCGGACGACGTCGGCGCCGACCGCGAACACCGTCGTCGTCAGACCGTGCTCGCCGAGGATCTCCAAAAGCCGAGGTACCGCCGAAGAAAGGAAACTGGGGTAGCGCTGCCAGCCCGGATCACCGTGGGTCTTGAGATAGGCCCACAGGTTGTCGAGGTCGACCGACACACTCGCCAACGGCCGCGCGGTCATGCGGGCTTCTCCAGTGCTTCGACCGAGATCGAGGTGGTCCGCGAAGCTGACCCGAGCACCAGTACACCGATCACGACCGCGGTGAGCCCGACGGCGACCCAGAGTTCGGTCCCGTCGGCGACCTGGTCACCCAGCACCGTGAGGCCGGCGGCCGAGGACAGGACGATCGTCGTCGCGTCGGCGGTGGCCACGACCGCCGTCGCCAGGCCGCGTTGCAGGGCGACCGCCATCGAGGCCTGGCCGAGCACGGCGGCGGCCAGCATCAGCCAGGTCAGCGGATTCCCCGGCAGTGAAGCGAGATCCCAGTGCGCCAAGGTGCGGCTCGTGACGGCGACCACGGCGAACGCGACACCGGACAGGACCGCGGGCAGGGCGAAGGTGTCCGTCCGGTTCAGTCGGGTCATGGTGACGCCGACGCCGAGCAGCACGCACAGCAGGACCAGGACGGTGCCGGACGACAGCTCCGCCGCGACCGAGGGTTTCGAGGCACCGGCGAGCGCGACGAGCCCCAAAGCCATCAATACCAACATGAACGCCTCGGTGGCCTGAATCCGCCATCGCAGGACCACGATCCCGAACACGGTGGCCAGGCCGATCGCCGACGACGACGCGGCCTGGACCAGATACAGCGGCAGTACGTCGCGAGCGAAGAAGGCGAGCGCGAAGCCGCCTACTTGACCGCCGAATCCCAGCAAGTACAAGGGATCGCCGGTCAGGCGGGCGAGCAGCCCCAGACCCGAGCCCGGCCGACGGCCTGCCCTTCGGGCGGCGATGCTTTGCGCGACGATCCCCATCGCGTACAGGGCGGCAGAAGCGATGAGTATCCCGTAAGCGACCACGAGCGGCTCCCCTTGCCAACGACACGGATCGAGCCGAAAGGCGGCTGATCACGCTGTTGCCGGAAGCGTAGAGGCGAAGGACAGCCGACACTTTCGAAGGACGAAGCGCGCGATTTGTCACGCAGGGAAAGAATTATCCGGTGCTCGGCGGTGCGACCGTGCGGTAATGGGATATTCGAGTTTCCCGCAAATACGGTGCGTGATCTGCTCCGCGGTCCGAGTGCGATCCGGATCGATTTTAGCCCCGGCGTGCCCGGGTCGGCAAACGTGGCGATTACCCTTTCGGGGTACAAGAACGTCGGTCAGAACCCGTTCAGCACCACACGATGATGGGAACAGCGGTGAATGGGCGGTGCCATATCGGTACGTTTGCCCCCGCGGCTCGGAGGCGTGCTTTGTCCTGGCTCCTCCACCGAAACCCATTCCCATCGAGAGGTATTCATGCTGAAGAAGATCGGCTTCGTCACCGCTGCCATGGCGGCCGGAGCTTTCCTGACCGGCGGGATCGCATCCGCGGGGACCCCGGACGAAGAGGGTCACGGCCACCCCACGCACGATGTGAGCGAGCAGGTCGGCCTGGCCAACCTGAACAACATCGACGTGCTGCACAACGTCAACGCCGTGGTGGGTGCGTGCGACAACAACGTGAACGTGCTCGGCGTCCAGGTCCCGATTCGTGACACGCTCAACGGCATCGGCGTCCCCGTCCTGTCGCCGGGCGCGCACGAGGCCAGCGGCGAATCCCCGTACAACTGCGCCGCCGGCAGCGTGCTGGACGGCGGAACGGCTCAGCACAACTGAGTCCGGGTTTCCCTGGGTGCGGGACACCCGCCTTCACGATTGTGACGCGCCCGGTGCGGAGCGAGCGGTGTTCCTCCGCTCCCGCACCGGGCGCGTCGTCACATTCGCATGCGGGACGAGCCTGGAGTGGCAGGCTCAGCCGACGATGGTTGAAGACGCCCGGCTCCCGGCCGAGTTCTACGCGGTGCGACTCGAATGGACGCTGTCCGGCGAAGGGGCCGAGGGTGAGCACTCTACGACCTTCCTCGCCGAAGCCGGCGTCGTACTGCCGGACTTCGTGTCCTGAATTCGCGCCGACCCTGGGTCAGGGATTCGGCCGCACACCGGTGGCGCGGGTGATGAAGCGGACGGCGATGTCGCGCAGTTTGACGTTCTCTCTTTGGGACTGCTCCACGAGCAGGGCGAACGCCTCGTCAGCCGACACCTGCCGCAAGACCATGAGTATGCCTTTGGCTTGATCGATCACCCCGCGGGTGATCAGGGCCTTGCGCAGCTCCTCGGCGTTCGTGTGCGCCTTCTGGTACCGGGTATAGGCACGCAGGGCAGCGGTGGCGGCCGTGGTGTAGAGATGAAGCAGCTTCTCGTCCAGCTCGGCGAAGCCATGGCTGCGAGCGCTGTAACAATTGACGGTGCCGCTCTGGCCATCGTTGATCACCAGTGGCGCGGAGAGGAAGCTGTCGAACCCGGCCGCGGCCGACTCCTTCGCGAAGGCAGGCCAGCGCTGGGCGGCGTCGGCGATCGATACTCGCACGAGCGTTCCGGTCAGCGCGGCCCGCAGGCTCGGGCCGTCACCGAGGGAATACTGGTTACGGTCCAGTTCGGCAACGAGCTCGCTGGTCGTCGCGACGGTCAACGGCTTTCCATCGGTCAGCAGGGTGATGGTGGCCCCGTCGACGCCGGGCACCGCGCGGGTCACCTCCCGGCACACCTGACTCAGCAAGACCGTGAAGTCCTCGGCGCTGTCCAGAGCCGAGGACAGAGTTTCCAATGCTGCGCCGACATCGTCGAGCACGACGGGCCACGCCTCGTCCCGTCCGGTGTTCCTGACCAACCAGTTCTCCCCTCGACCCACGCGGCGATTGAAAAGCAGATGCGTGGAAGGGCGAACGAGCCGACCGACATCACCGCGAACGGGACGAATCCCGCACTGAATCGTGGATGTCGTTTCCGGGCCCGCTGCTGGACAAGGAGGGACGGCCGCACCCTTCCCGCCGCAGGGGCCCTTGACCGTTGCGTGGGCTCGGTATGCCACCAAGGCGCATCGCTGAATCGACACGCGCGAAGTACCTCAGTCCATCACACCCTAGCGCTCCTGATGGACATAGCCAAGCGGCGCGACGACCCGAAGGTGCCATTCGCGATTGTCATCCAGTCGGAGCGGGCAGTTCTTCGTGACAAGAACTGTACTTCCGGGGAGTGGCAATTCACGAGATCGCGCTTTTCGGCGGCCGGATGTGTGAAATGCCGTGCACCGGGGCACTCGAGCGTCATGAAAGACGTGACGATCGGGCGAGCCGGGATCACCGAGACGATCGGACGCCCCGGCCAGATCGCTGCCATGCGGCGGATGCTGCTCGCCTGCGGAGTCGGCGGGGCATTGGGTTGCCTGCTGTGGATGGCGGTCTGGCTCTCGACGCAGCTGTGACCCGGCGTGGCAAGGCCGGTATCTCGCTCGACGATTTCCGGTGTGGGCCGGGCTGACCAAGCAGCCCGGCCCACCGGGGTTCATCGACGGTCGTGTGTGTAGTGATCGTCGTCGTTCCAGTGGTTGTGCGTGTAGTGGTCGTCGTCGTTCCAGTCGGTCGTGTCGGCCACCGCGTTCACCTCGTGCGTGACCGCACCGTCTTCACCGGCCGCGTTGTAATAGTTGTTGTAGCCGGCGTACTGGGGCTTCGCGACGGCCTTGACGCCCTCGGACACGGCGCCTTCAGGACCTGCCTCGAGGTCACTGGCCTCGTAGACGGCGTGATTGTCGCCGGCGTGGCTGACCACGTGCGACGACGTCGCGCCGGTCACGTCGGCCGTTTTGGTGGACTCGGCGTAGGCGACTTCAGCGTGATCGACGTCCCGGACGGGGCGGTGGTGGTAGTGGTGGTGCGTGGCCAACGGCCGATCACCGTCGGTGTGCGCGACCGGCCGCTTTCCGTGCGTGTGAACCGGGCGGCCGGGCTTGTCTTCGGCGACCCAGCCGTTGTCGTCGTAGTCGTCGTCGTCGAAGTCGGCTTCCTCGGAGTGCAGCACCGCGGCTCCGGTCGGTCCGGCCAGTACCGCGCTTTCCTCCGTCCAATGGTTCCCGTGGTGGTCGAAGACGGAATCACTGTGGATCGTCCCGGCACCGCCGATACCGGCGTACGTCGCGGAAGTCTCCGTGGTTCCGGCCGTACCGGGCCAGTCCCCCTGGGTGGCCGCCGCGACTCCGGCGGATACGAGGGAGAGCGGGACAACGGCCGCCGCCGCGAGCGCCCACCGGCGCAATTCAGTCATGATTATTGTGATCCTTTCCGAGCTGGTGATACCTGACACGAAATTGAGTCACGAAAACCGACTCCGGGCGGGACTTCCACCCGTATCAGGACATTACCCGGATCTAACATCGGGAAAAGTGCGGACCGGGCATCACACCCGTTCGGTACCTCGCCCCTGCGGGTTGTCCAGGCCGGGGCCACACCATTGCGGTACGTCGGCAAACGCAATGAGATGCGGCAGGAATCCTTCTGTTCCACCGTTGTCGGTGACTGCGTTGATCGCGAGAAGGGCTTTATCGCACGGCATTCAAGAGGGTGCGCAGAAGTGAATGAACCTCGCCGGCCGGATATGCCCCTGGAATGGGACGCACCAGCACAGGGGACGGCGGCCTTGTTCGCCGTCGCGTCGATGACGGCTCGCGGTGCCCGCGCGAGATGTGCTGCAGGCTGATCCGCGGCGGCTTTCGGGAGAACGTCCCGGCGCTCCTCGAGCCGGGACGTTCCCCCAGCTGAAATCCATCCGGCCCGACGCCTTCGTGTCAGGTCCCAGCGCCAAGGAGTCGGATTCTTTCAGCTGCCGTCAGATTAGCGATGCCTTGACCGGCCAAGAAGTGCTTCGCAAGCATGCCATTCTTAAGAGTGTCTTTTCGGGAAGTGGTAAAAAGGAACGGTTACCCGGTGCTCGTGTCGTCAAACTGCGCCGAAGGGTGAAGCGGAGGTAGCGCTTGTCGGCGACTGTCCTCGTTCCTGGTGGCGAAGTCACGATGAAATATCAGCCAGGTCGAGGGTTCAGGGTTCCCTGATCGGGTGTCCCGGAAGCGCAGCGTGTCCGGTCGCGACCGAAACCGTCCGATGCGTTCACGCGAACCTCATGTTTGTTTCGCCGTTTTTCGCGACGGTGTGCACTGTGTGAAATTGCAGAACAGGCGGCGCTTCGAAGTCCATTCGCGTTATTCGCGAAGAGCGGTCACCATGATCGGAGTCGACAGCAGGAAACCCATAGGAGTGCGACATGAAAAACCAACTGGTGCGAGCGTTCACGATCGCGGTCACCGCGGCATCCCTCACGCTGGGGGGCGCGGGAATGGCGACGGCGGGCGGACCCGGTGGTAACGGGTCATCCAGTACCACCAGCGCGGCCGCGGAGGTGCAAAGCCTGCGGGACGCGCTGGCGGCCCGTGCGGACGGTGGTGACGTCTCGGGTACGCAAGCGTCCATCGCGGAGCTTGCTCCGGTGCTCTCGGATCTCGCACAGGGAAAGCGATACACGATTCAGGCGGAGGCCAAGGACAGTGCGGCCACGGCGCGGCAAGAGAACACCGAGGCGAAGAAGGGTGTCGATGAACTGGCGACGAAACTGGACACCCGCGCGGGCCTGCCGCCGGTGTCGGCCTTGCTCAACGCGCTGCTGCAGCGGCTGCTGATCAGCTTGTCGTCGCTGGTGAACGACCTCCTTGGCGGGCTGACCGTCCCGGTCGGCTGACCGATCGGACCCCCGGACGGGCGCCCGGGAAAGGCCTGGTGCGGATTCTCTCCGCACCAGGCCTTTTCCTGTCGATCGCGTCAGGTTTCGCGTGGCGTCGCGGGCGCCGCTCAACCCAGCTGGGGAACGTCGTTCGGGAAGCCGACGGGCAGTTCGTACAGTCCTCGCGCCGTGCGGCCACCGCCGAGCCATCCGTGGAAGTAGATGTGGCCGTCCACCACGTCGGCGCCACCTGGGGCGTCGACACGCCCGCCGAGCAGGTCGGTCGACAGAAAAGGCGTGTCGGCCTTCACGAACGGTCCGCTGAGCGCGGGCGCCGATGCGTAGCCGGTGTGGTAACCGGAACTTCGGAAGGTGTCCGCGGAGTAGAAGAGCAGGTACCGGCCCTGGGTCTTCACTACCGATGGCGCCTCGACCACGGCCTTCTCGGAAGTCAGATCGGCACGCAGGAGCTCGACCCGGCTACCGGTCGGTGACAGTCCATCGGCAAGCAGCTTCTGTGCCCAGATCGCCGCCGGCGGCCCCGTGGCCGCACCGTCGCTCTTGTAGAGCAGGTAACGAGATCCGTCAGTGTCCACAAAGGTCTGTGGATCGATGTCACCGCCGTCACCCGGCTCGCAGACGAGCGGCTCTTCCCCGACCGGCGTGTACGGCCCCTCGACCTTCACCGAAACGGCGGTACCGATGCACATTTCGCCACTGGAAGCGACGGCGGCGGAGAAATAGAGCAGAAAGTCAAACGTGTCGTGGCGTGGGGCCGGTGTCGCTCCTGTGTACGCGTTCTTCTGGTAGTAAAGGAGGCTTTCGCTGCCGTCGGTTGTGATCTCTGGTGACGGTGGGGCGGCTGTGGCGTCGGCGGCCGGTCGTGGAGTAGATGAAGGCCCCCTTCCTTGCGCTAGGCGCCAATGCCAGGAAGTTAAGCGACGGTGCCTGAGGTTTCCCTGATCATCCATAAAGGACGCTTACCGTGGTAAATTGTCCGTTTGAGTAGCATTTGCCCGTATTTCCAAGTCTGTGAAGGCCTCCTTGAGGGACTCTGGGTCCCTCAAGGAGGCCTTCACGGACCCACCAACCCTCGTCGGCGAACCAGCGCCGCCCGAACGTCCGGTACCCGCTGGAGCCGGACCACCTGACCAGGGAAAACACGCTAAAACAGCACCACGCCACCGACCTTAAGTTCCTGGCATTGGCGCTAGGCGCAAGGAAGGGGGCCCTCATGTACTTCGGTAGGGCGTGACTAGCGAGATCACCGTCTCGCCCGAGACACGACACGTTTGCCTTACCCCTCAATAGAGCAGAAAGGAGCCGTCCTGAAGCTGGGTCACGTCAGGTGCCCAGAACCCGCCATCGGGTTTGGACCATTTCGGGGCGACCGCGAGCGCGTCACCACCGACTCGCCATGGACCTTCCGGAGCCGGGGCGGTGGCCATAGGCACCTTCACCGAACCGGTACTCGTGGAGAACGCGAAGTACCCGGTGCCCGACTTCACGATATCGGGATCCGGGAAGTCTTGAGCCAGAAGCAACTTGGGTGCAGCGGCGGCAGCGGCGGCCGGACAGGCCGAGAGTGTCAAGACAAGGACGAAGAGTGGGGTGAGCAGCCGATTCTTGTGTCTCATGGGAATTCTCTCGCCGAATCCGACGCCGGACGTGAAAAGCCGCCGCGCGGAGGGGCGTCCGTGCGGCGGCTGTTTCGGGGGTTGGTTCAGTTTTCTTGGATGGTGCCGCCGTCGACGATGCCGCCGCCGG
>NZ_JBVKAE010000070.1:0-23022 GCF_055598845.1 Amycolatopsis sp. NPDC039088
TCGAGTGTGGAGGATTTGGGACCTTCACCGTCCCAAATCCTCCACACTCGCACCCCACAGGCATCAGCGATGCCACATCCAGACCACCAAGAACAAGTGCCGACCAGCACTTATGCGACTTTGCCGGGGCCCTGCGCTGAAGGTTGCGAACGTGGCTTTCACAACCCGCGCCGCGTTCAGACCGTCGAGCGTCCTTCAGCGGGCACGGTCCTTCAGCGAGCACAGTCCGGCGCGGTGTTCAGCGGACGTCCCCGCGACCACACGAGGTCGACCGGATGCACCGAACCGTCCGGGGCGATGGACAGGATCGGCAACGCCTTGTCGAGCTGGTTCCCCGTCGTCTGGTCGAACGCGACGAACCCGGTGGCGCCGGGCACCGGGGAGTTGCAGTCGATGCTGCGCAGCACGTCCGGCACCGAAACCGGATCCGCCGACACGTTCTGCACCGCCGCCTCGACCGCCGCGGCGACCGCGTCGTGTTCGATCATCGCGGCGCCGTCCCACAGTTCCCCCTTGGGAAAACCGTGGGTGCCGGTGAATTCGGCGATGAAGTTGTCGTAGTTCTTCTTGTACGTCGGATACGCCGGATCGGCGGTGAACATGTCCCACTGGTCGGGATAGGCCAGCGCCGTGTAGCGGAGCCGGACGGCGATGTCCTTGTCCAGCGGCAAGGGACTCCCGGCGAGCGTGCTCGCGTCGTCCCCGGTCATCACGGTCACCGAGTCGAGTCCTTCGCAGGCGCCGTCCCCGGCGAGCGCCGCCACGAGGGCACCGAGATCGAGTCCACGCCCGGCGAAGTAGATCAGATCGGGTTTGGCGCCGCAGATGTCGTTGTGCCATCTGCTGAACAGCCCCCGCAGGTAGGCCTCGCGCGACTTGTCGGTCAGCGGTTTGACGTCGTACGTCTTCGTGAACACGACCGGAACCTTCGACGTGTTCTTGAAGGCCTCGGCGAGTGTGGTCGCGTAGGTGTCCTCTTTGCTGACTCCCTGGATCAACATCACGCGGCGGAATCCGTGCGCCGAGATGTACCCGGCGGCGGCGCGCGCCTCGTCGGTGTTGGTCGGGCCCACACGGAAGAAGTTGTCGATCCGCGCGCCTTTCGGGTCGGTGTTCATGTTGTCCGCGGTGACCGTGGCGCCGATGGAGGCGATACCGCGGTTGGACAACTCGGCGACCAGGGCCCGGCTGTTCTCCGAACTGGTGCCGATGTCGGTGACCGCCACGATGCGCTGGGCGGCGGCCGCCGCGATGATCTCGTCGGCGACGACGCGCCAGTGGTCGGCGTTGCTCCCGTAGTTGGCCAGCAGGAGCTTGATCCCCGGCGGCCCGTTCTTCGGCCAGGCGGCGGTGATCGCGCCCAGGATCTCGCGCCGGACGAACGGGAACGGCTGGCTGTCGACGTTCGGATCCGGGGCGAGGTTCTCCAGCACCACGATGGTCTTGAAGCTCTCGCCCGCCGCGTCGTTGCGGGCCTTGATGAGCTTCTCCAGCGGGTCGAGCGGATCGTCCTCCCGCACCGGACCGGAATCGAGGTTCAGTCCGACGCAGACATACGACGAGCCGACCGACTCCTCGTCCGCGTCCACCGCGCTCAGCCCGGCGCCACAGGACTCCCACGGTTTGAGTCCCACCAGCACGGCGCCCACCAGTACGACCACGACCGCGATCAGCAGCGCGCGATGACGGTGTGCCCAGCCACGGGGCCGCACCGGTGGGCCCGTCGCCGCGCGTTCACGGGCACGGGACATACGGGTTCTCAACGCGTCGAGCCAGGACATGGCGAGGTTCCGTTCGGGTTCAGGGGAATTCGCCGCGACGGGCGAGGTCTTTGGCCGACACGAGCGCGCCGACGTCGGGACGATGTGAAGTGGTGGCCAGCGCGGCGAAGGCGTTCGCGATCACCTGGTGCTGGTCCTGCCCGCGGACCGCGAACGGGTTGGCGGTCAGCCTGCCCGCCGCGATCAGCCGGGCGACGTTGTTGCGGATCTCGGACCGATCGGTGGGATGGCACTCGGCGTCGAGGTTGACCAGTTCGTCGTACAGCTCCGCGTGCGGCCGTTCGGGCGGCAGATCGTCCGGCGCGTTCAGGACCAGTTCGAGTTTCGCGACCCATTCCGCGTGCGGGATCCGGTTGAACTCGTGCTCGAAGAAGGTGACCACCGCGCTGATGTCGCCCAGCGCGAGGTTGCAGTAGGCGAGGCGCACCGGATCCTGCGCGGTGTCCGGGTCGTCGCGCAGTGCCTTGAACTGGCCGGTGTAGGTCGGCCCGTTCCCGTCGCCTCGCCTGGCCAGCGCGGACACCAGGTTCGCGGCGATCCACGGATGCAGGGCGGCCTGGTCGTCCGTCGTCCCGGCCGAGTTCTTCGCCGTCACCCACAGCGCGGTACGCAGTTCGGTCAGGATCCGCCCGACGTGCGGCTGGTCGATCCGGCTCTGCGCGGCGTCGGGGATCAGCCAGGGCGCGGTGGCGAAGGGGGCCGCGGTAACGAAGTCGTCGATGTGGACGTCGTCGAGATGTTCGGTCAATCCCAGCTCGGTCAGCCTGCGATAGCACGGATCCTGCTCACCGCGGGGGTCGGTGGTGAGCACGTCACGGTCGCCTTCCCGCACGTCGCTCGCCCGCAACTGTCCGGCGAGCTGCTCGATCGCCGAGGGCAGTCCGCCGGTCGCCCGGTGCGCGAGCCCGACCTTCGGGGTCCCCACGCCGGAATCGAGGACGCGCGCGATCAGCCCGATCGGCTGAGACGCGAGCCGGACCGGATAGTAGGGCGATTCGAGCACACCAGGCCCCGGATTCGCCCAGTCGTCGTACGAGGCCTCCTGGCAGTCCGCCACCGGCCGGACGGTGGGCGGCGCGCCGGACGCGGGTTTCCACGGCGCCAGCCAGGCGGTGCCCCAGTCGTCGTGCCATCGCCCGCTGGTGGCGATGACCAGCAGCGCGTCGTGGGCCTCGCGGTCGTTCGGATGCTGGACGGCGAAGCGTTCCCGCGCGGCGATCAGGTCGGCGAGGAATTCGGTCCCGCCGGCGTGGTCGACGTCGTCGAGCGCCACCACCCAGTTGTGCCAGTGCCTGCGCCGCGGCGAGATGTCGCAGGCGCAGGGGCTCTTTTCCTCCGGTTTGGCCAGCCGAGGATGGTTCTCCCGGACGTCGCCGAGGAAGGCCGCCATCAGCCACTCGGTGACCGCCTTCGCGTCACGGGCGCTGCCGTGCGCGAGCCGGTTGAGTTCGAGCAGTGCGTCGAACGGCGTCCTGCCCTCGGCGTTCGGGAAATCGGCCAGTGACCGCAGTGCCTTGCCGAGCCTCGGCCGGATGTTCCGGACCAGATGCGGGAACGTCTGGCGGAACACCGCCGCGTACGACGGCTCGACGAGACCGGTGGCCTTCGCCGTCTCGGTCAGCGTGTCGAGCAGCGTGTCCATCGACGGTGTCCAGCGGATTCCGTGGAAACTGTTGATCAACGCCTTCAGCTGGCTCAGATCTTCGTCACGATTCCGTCCGGAAAGCTCAGCCTGAACTGCGATCAACGCGATGGTGAAACGAACAAACTGCGGTTTCGGTCGATTCCGCCATTTACTCGACAACGAGTAGGCCAGTTTCGTGAGCACGTCGATCGTGCTCGCCCGGCCGCCGTGCCCGAAATCGAATCCGGCGTGCACGACACCCCAGCCCAGGTCGCGGCGGATCGCCTCCAGCGCCGTGGTCTTCCCCGAACCGACCGGCCCGAGCAGCAGCGTCACCGGCTGCGGGCGGGACGGATTCCCCGTCTCGCGGTTGATCAGCATTCTCCGGGCGAGCTGCACCGCGGGAGAATGTCGGCCCACACTCATTTTTCCTGTTCAGCCCCTAGCAGTGATCCGGAAGGGAGAGAGAGTGCGGACCATCGTAGGTACTTGATCGGGGCCGGAACACCGGAAAAGGGCAGAGCAGACACGAAAGGACGAAATCAGGCGTGAATTGTAATTCTTGATCGACGGTCAGCGATAGCGCCGATCACCCGAATGGCGCTACCCGCCCCATTGCGGCTGGCGGCCGCCGGGATATCCACCCCGATATCCGCCGCCGTAGTACCAGTCGTAGTAGTACCAATACTGTTCGCGCTGATCGGCGCGGGGATCCCGCCGCTGCTCGGGAGACGTGACGGGCGTCGGCGTGGGAGACGGCGTCTCCGAACCGTTCATCGACGCCGTCAGCGGCGGCGGAGGGGCGACACTGCCGCCCGGGGGTCCCGAGGGGACAGGCGAAGGCACCGCGTCGTCCGGGACCTCGACCGCCTGCGGGGCGATGGTCAGCAACGGCGGTGGGATCGGCGTCCCCGGGATGACCTCGGCCGGGTCGGCCGGAACGAGCAGCACGGCCAGCAGGCCGCCGATGAAGAGACCGCCGGCGGAAAGCGCGGAGATCCGCCGGAGCTTCCCGCTGCCCACGACTTCCGGGGCCCGGTGCTTCGGCCCGCGCGGCCCCCGGCGACGGGGTGCCGCACCGGCTTCCCGCATCAAGTCGCTCAGGGTGTCCCCACCGTCTTCGCGGCGAGCCGTGCGTGCCATCGGCATCTCCAAACCCCGGTCCGTCGCGTAGCGCGACGGCCTCATCCCGGGGTGGATCCTAGGAACACGGCGGCCGGTTGTAAACGGTGTCGTCCATAGCGGACAGACGATCCGGCCGGGAGGTCAGGCCGCGACCGTGACGGCCAGCGCCGCCTCGCCCGCCTCGGTCAGCTCGGCGGAGACCCGCCCGGTGACGGCGGAGAGACCTGTGGACTCGGCGGGGCGGATATAGCCACCGTGCGCGAGTGCGTGCGCGGTCATCTGGTCACAACAGGCGAACCCGTCGATGAAGAGATCCGGCTCGCAGCTGCACGACATCTGGGCGCGGCGGGCCGCGACCGCTCGCAGCATCGCCATGGCTCGATGGGACAGTTCGACCTCTGAACCGGACACCGGTCTGGACCTCTCTCGATCAGCCACCCGAATCAGCAGCACTTACACCGTGTTATCGGTCGCTGCTCCATCAGTGTTAACAAGATCTCAGACGTTGTCGGTGACTTCTTGGTTCCGTGAGCTCTTCGTGGTCTTCGCGGGAGCCAGGGTCGGTTCCAGTACGCGCGCCCACTGGGCGACGATCTGCTTGCGGCGCTTCGTGTCGTCGGTCAGCAGATTCGCCAGTCCCAGACCGCGGGCGAGATCGAGAGTGGCCTGGACCAGCTCACGAACGCCCTGGTGGGACTCGTCGACGCCGAGGAGCTCGACGGTCACCCGGTGCGCCTCCCGACCGACGCGTGCCTCCAGCGGCACCAGGGTCGCGCGCAACGCCTCGTCGGTCGACGCCGCGACCCAGAGGTGGAGCGCGGCACGGAACATCGGCCCGCTGTAGAGATTGAGCACCATGTCGACGGCTCGTTCGATCCGCGACCGCCCGGACGGCAGCTCGGCCGCCCGGGAGCGCAGCTCCACGATCTGGATCTCGCCGACGAGCTCGACCGCCGCCGCGACCAGGTCCTCCCTCGTCGGGAAGTGGTGCTGCGCCGCACCCCGCGAGACCCCGGCGCGTTCGGCGATCAGCGCGACAGTGGTCCCGTTCCAGCCCAGCTCGCCGATGATCTCGACGGCGGCCTCGACGAGCCGCCGCCGCGTGGTGCGGCTGCGCTCCTGCTGTGGTTCGCGGATCATGGCCCTGATTCTGGAGTACGGCCATCGACCCAGAAATCGAGCTGGAGGTCTTCCTCCCGCTCGCCGACGCGGTACTTCGAGAAGTCCGCGACCCCTTCGGCGGCGAGGACCTCGTCGTCGAGATAGAAGTTCCCCGACGCCTCGCGGCTCGGTTTGGTGAGGATCGCGTGCGCCGCGTCCGCCATGATCTCCGGCGTCCGCGACTTCGCCGCCAGTTCGGCGCCGACGACGTTGCGGATGGCCGCGGTGTCGATCGTGGTCCGCGGCCACAGCGAGTTCGCCGCGATCCCGTACGGGCGCAGTTCCGCGGCGAGGCCGACGGTCACCAGGCTCATCGAGTACTTCGCGATGCTGTACGCGAGGTGCCCGGCCTGGAACCACTTCTCGTCGAGACTGATCGGTGGCGACAGGGTCAGGATGTGGGCGTTCTCGGCCTCTTTGAGATACGGGATGGCGAGTTTCGACAGCAGGAACGATCCGCGCGCGTTGATGTCCTGCATCAGGTCGTAGCGTTTCATGCTGACCGCTTCGGTCGGCGTCAGATCGATCGCGCTGGCGTTGTTGAGCACGATATCGATGCCGCCGAACTGCTCCGCGGTCCGCGCGATCGCGGCCTCGACCGACGTGTCGTCGCGGACGTCCCCGACGATCGGCAGCGCCTGGCCGCCGGCGTCCTCGATCGCCTTGGCCGCGGTGTAGAGCGTGCCCGGCAGTTTCGGATGCGGCTCGGCGGTCTTGGCCAGCAAGGCGATGTTCGCGCCGTCGCGGGCGGCGCGGATCGCGATGGCCTCGCCGATCCCACGGCTGCCGCCGGAGATGATGATCGTCTTGCCGTGGAGCGTGCTCATGGTTCGCGCCTCTCAGTAAGACCGCGGCAGGCCGAGGCTGTGCTGGCCGACGAAGTTCAGCACCATCTCGCGGCTCACCGGCGCGATCCGGCCCAGCCGGACGGCCGTGACCAGCGTGCCCAGCCCGTATTCGCTGGCGAGGCCGTTGCCACCGTGGGTCTGCACGGCCTGGTCGACCGCGCGGATGGCGACCTCGGCGGCGGCGTATTTCGCCATGTTCGCCGACTCGCCCGCGCCGAAGTCGTCGCCGGAGTCGTAGAGCGACGCCGCCTTCTGCGTCATCAGCTTGGCCAGTTCCAGTTCGATCTTGATCTCGGCCAGCGGATGCGCCAGCCCCTGGTGGCTCCCGATCGGCACGCCGCCCCACACCTTGCGCTCGTTGGCGTAGGCGACGGCCTTGCCCAGCGCGTAGCGGGCGATGCCGAGTGAGAACGACGCGCCCATGATGCGTTCCGGGTTGAGCCCCGCGAACAGTTGCGCGATCGCCGCGTCCTCCTCACCGACCAGCGCCTCGGTGGGCAGGTGGACGTCGTCGAGGAACAGGCCGAACTGCTTCTCCGGCGAGATGATGTCCATCTCGATCTGCTTGTACTCGAAGCCGGGCGCGTCGGTCGGGACGGTGAACAAGGCGGGCTTGAGCTTGCCGGTCTTCGCGTCCTCGGTGCGGCCGACGACCAGGACGGCGTCCGCCTCGTCGACGCCGGAGATGTAGACCTTCCGTCCACTGAGGACCCAACCGTCGCCGTCGCGTTTCGCGGTGGTGGTGATCTTGTGCGAGTTCGACCCGGCGTCGGGTTCGGTGATCGCGAAGACCATCCGCCTGGTGCCGTCGGCGATCCCCGGCAGCCACCGCTTCTTCTGCTCGTCGGTGCCGAAGCGCGAGATGACCGTGCCGCAGATCGCCGGCGAGACGACCATGAGCAGCAGCGGGCTGCCCGCCGCGGCGAGTTCTTCGAGTACCGCGGCGAGATCCGCGATCCCCGCTCCCCCGCCGCCGTACTCCTCGGGCAGGTTCACGCCGAGATAGCCGAGCCGCCCGGCCTCGGACCAGAGTTCTTCGGTCTTGAGCCCGGCGCGGGCTTGTTTGGCGTAGTACTCGTGCCCGTACTTCTTGCCGAGTTCGGCGACCGCCGCCCGCAGCGCGACGCGCTCCTCGGGCTCGGTGAAGTTCATCGCGTTCATTCGTTCTCTCCTACCACCGCGAGGATCGTGCCCACTTCGACCTGCTGTCCGACGACCACCGGGAGTTCGGTCACGACGCCGTCGGCCGGCGCCGCGATCCGGTGTTCCATCTTCATCGCTTCCAGCCACAGCAACGGATCGCCGGTCTTCACCGTGTCACCGGCCTCGACCGCCAGCCGGACGACGGTGCCCGGCATCGGCGCCACGAGCGAACCGGCGGCGAGTGCCGCGTCCGGATCCGTGTACCTCGGCACCACGCCCAGTTCGACGGCGCCTTCCGGCGAATCGACGTACACCGTGTCGCCGTACCGGGCGACGGCGAACTTCCGCCGCACACCGGAAACCTCGAGTACCACGCCGTCGCTCTGGGCGGAAACCAGTTCGACGCCGTCGAAACCGTCGGCGCGCAGACCGTCACGGCCGAGGGTGTGGACGACCTCGATCTCGTCTTCGCCTTGACGGAAACGTTTGCGCTGCCCCTGGGAGTGGACGTTGCGCCAGCCGCTCGGCAACCGCCGCTGCACCTGGGCGCCCTCGCGGTTCGCGGCGGCGCCCGCCAAAGCGGCGGCCAGCGCGGAGATTCGTACGGTGTCCACTGTGGCCAGTGGGCGCGCGAGTGTTTCCAGCCCGTGCCGGTCGAAGAACGCCGTGTCGGTCTCGCCCGCGAGGAAGGCCTCGTGGCGCAGGACGTTCACGAGCAGGTCGCGGTTGGTCACCACGCCGTGGATCTCCGCTCCGGCCAAGGCCCCGGCCAGGGCGCGAGCCGCGCTCCGGCGATCCGGGGCGAAGGCGATCACCTTGGCGAGCATCGGGTCGTAGTGCACGCCGACGGTCTGGCCGCTGACGAATCCGGAGTCGAGCCGGACTCCCGGACCGACTTCGAATTCCCGCTGTGCCGCGGGAACCTCGAACCGGTGCAGGGTGCCGCTCTGCGGCTGCCAGTCCGCCGAGGGGTCCTCGGCGTAGAGCCGGACCTCGATCGCGTGCCCCCGCGTCTCCGGCTCCGCGATCGGAAGATGCTCGCCCTCGGCGATCCGCAGCTGCAGCGCGACGAGGTCGAGTCCGGTCGTGGCCTCGGTGACCGGATGCTCCACCTGGAGCCGGGTGTTCATCTCCAGGAAGTAGAACCGCCCGTCCGGACCGGCCAGGAACTCGACCGTTCCGGCGCCGACGTAGTCGATCGCCTGCGCGGCCTTGCGCGCCGCGTCGAACAACGCCTCCCGCATGGTTTCGTCGACGAACGGGGATGGCGCTTCTTCGACGACCTTCTGGTGGCGGCGCTGGATCGAGCATTCCCGCTCCCCCACCGCCCACACCGTGCCGTGCGTGTCGGCGAGTACCTGGACCTCGATATGCCGCCCGGTCTCCAGGTACCGCTCGCAGAACACGGTCGGGTCGCCGAAGGCCGACGCGGCCTCCGCGCTCGCGCCTTCGACGGCCTCGGCGAGTTCGCCGAGCGAACGCACCACCCGCATTCCCCGGCCGCCACCCCCGGCGGATGCCTTGACCAGCAAGGGAAGGTCGGCTTCGGTGACTTGGTCCGGGTCCAATTCGGACAGGATCGGGACACCGGCGGCGGCCATCATCCGCTTGGACTCGACCTTGGAGCCCATGCTCTCGATGGCTTCTGGCGGCGGCCCGACCCAGGTGAGCCCGGCGTCGATCACGGCGCGGGCGAACCCGGCGTTCTCGGACAGGAACCCGTACCCGGGGTGGATCGCGTCGGCGCCGGTCTCGACGGCCGCCTTGATCAGCAGTTCGGCGCGGAGGTAGGTGTCGGACGGCGCGTTGCCCGGCAGCCGGACGGCGACGTCGGCCTCGGTGGCATGCGGGGCGTCGGCGTCCGCGTCGGAGAACACCGCGACCGTGCCGATCCCGGCGTCACGGCAGGTGCGGAACACGCGGCGGGCGATCTCACCACGGTTGGCGACCAAGAGTTTCTGGATCACTTTCGGCCCCTACATCCTGAAGACGCCGAAGCCTTCGGCGCCCTTCACTGGTCCATTGTGGATCACGGACAGGCTGAGCCCGAGCACCGTGCGGGTGTCGCGGGGATCGATGATCCCGTCGTCGTAGAGCATCCCGGAGAGGAACATCGGCATCGACTCCGCCTCGATCTGTCCCTCCACCATGGCGCGCATGGCGGCGTCGTGCTCCTCGTTGTAGTCCTGACCTCGCGAGGCCGCGGCGGCACGGGCCACAATGGACAGTACCCCGGCCAGCTGCTGCGGCCCCATGACCGCGGATTTCGCACTGGGCCAGGCGAAGAGGAACCGGGGATCGTAAGCGCGGCCACACATGCCGTAGTGCCCGGCGCCGTACGAGGCGCCCATGAGGACCGACAGATGCGGGACCTTCGAGTTCGACACGGCGTTGATCATCATCGCGCCGTGTTTGATGATGCCGCTCTGCTCGTACTCCTTGCCGACCATGTAGCCGGTGGTGTTGTGCAGGAAGACCAGGGGGGTGTCGATCTGGTTGGCCAGCTGGATGAACTGCGCCGCCTTCTGCGACTCCTCACCGAAGAGCACACCCTGCGCGTTGGCGAGGACGCCGACCGGGTAGCCGTGGATACTCGCCCAGCCGGTCGCGAGACTGCTGCCGTACAAGGGTTTGAACTCGTCGAAGTCCGAACCGTCGGCGACCCTGGCGATCACCTCGCGCGGGTCGAACGGCACCTTGAGATCGGCGGGCACGATACCGAGCAGGTCCTCGGCGGAGTACAACGGCTCGGCGTAGTCCGATTTCGGCGTCGGCCCCTGCTTGCTCCAGTTCAGCCGTTTGACGATACTGCGGCCGAGCCGGATGGCGTCCTCCTCGTCCGTCGCGAGGTAGTCGGCGAGACCGGAGGTCCGGGCGTGCATTTCGGCGCCGCCGAGCGATTCGTCATCGGACTCCTCTCCGGTGGCCATCTTGACCAGCGGCGGACCGCCAAGGAACACCTTGGCGCGTTCCTTGACCATCACGACGTAGTCCGACATGCCGGGCAGGTAGGCGCCACCGGCGGTGGAGTTGCCGAACACCAGCGCGATCGTGGGCACCTTCGCCGCCGACGAGCGCGTGATATCACGGAAGATCCGGCCGCCGGGGATGAAGATCTCCTTCTGCGTCGGCAGATCCGCGCCGCCGGACTCGACGAGGTTGATCACCGGCAGGCGGTTCTGCGCGGCGATGTCCGCGGCGCGGTAGCTCTTCTTGGCCGTCCACGGGTTGCTCGCCCCGCCTTTGACCGTGGGGTCACTCGCCGAAATCATGCACTCGACGCCCTCGACCACGCCGATCCCGGTGATCACGCTGGCGCCGACCTGATAATCCGAACCCCAGGCGGCCAGCGGCGAAAGTTCCAGGAACGGCGAGTCTTCGTCGAGGAGCAGTTCGATCCGCTCGCGGGCGAGCAGCTTGCCGCGTTTGCGGTGCCGGGCGACGTACTTCTCGCCGCCGCCCGCGATGGCCTTGGCGTGCTCGGTGTCGATCTCGGCGAGTTTGCCGAGCATGGACTCGCGGTTGACGGCGAACTCCTCGCCCCGCGTGTCCACAGTAGACCTCAGGGTGCTCATGCGGTGTATCCCAATCGCTTGGCGGCCAAGCCGGTGAGGATCTCGTTGGTGCCACCGCCGATGCCGAGGATGCGCACGTCACGGTAGTGACGCTCCACTTCGGCCTCGCGCATGTAGCCGAGGCCGCCGTGCAGCTGCACGGCCTCGTTGACCACCCATTCGGCGGTCTCGACGGCGGTGTTCTTCGCGAAACAGGCTTCGGCGATGACCTCTTCGCCCGCGACGTGACGCTGGGCGACCTGGCGGGTGTAGGTCCGGGCGACGTCGATCTTGCGGGCCATCTCGGTGAGCTTGTGCTGCACCAGCTGACGGGAGATCAGCGGGCGGCCGAACGTCTCGCGCAGGCGGCACCAGTCCAGCGTCAGATCGAGTGCCCGCTGTGCGTGCGCGTATCCCTGCACGGCGAGCGAAACCCGTTCGGTGACGAACTGCGTCGCCACCTGGGCGAAACCGCTGTTCTCGGCACCGATCAGGTTCTCGGCGGGCACGCGGACGTCCACATAGGACAACTCGGCGGTGTCCGAGCAGAGCCAGCCCATCTTCTCCAGCTTGCGGGACACGGTGAATCCGGGTGTCCCGCGTTCGACGACGATGAGCGAGATCCCGTGCGCGCCGGGTTCGCCGGTGCGGACCACGGTGGTCACGAAGTCCGCGCGGCAGCCCGAGGTGATGAAGGTCTTCGCGCCGTTGATGACGTACTCGTCGCCCTCGCGCACGGCCGTCGTGCGGATCCCGGCCACGTCGGAACCGCCATCGGGTTCGGTGACCGCGAGCGAGCCGATCTTGGCGCCTTCCAGCGTCGGCCGGACCCAGCGTTCGATCTGCACCGGGTCTCCGGCCGCCGCGATATGCGGGACGGCGATACCGCAGGTGAACAACGACGCGAACAATCCGCCGGAACCGCCCGCGTAGTGCATCTCCTCCGCGATGACCAGCGCGTCGAGGTAGTCCCCGCCTCCACCGCCGACCTCCTCGGGGAAGCCGACGCCGAGCAATCCGAGTTCGCCGGCCTTGCGGTGCAGATCGCGGGGCAGTTCGCCCGCGCGCTCCCAGTCGTCGAGGTGCGGCAGGATCTCGGTTTCGGCGAAGCGCCGGACCGTCTTGCGCAGTTCGACGCGTTCCGGCGTGGTGAACAAGTCGGTCACAGCAGTGCCTCCGGGATGTCGATCTCGCGCGAGCGCAGCCATTCCCCGAGCGCCTTCGCCTGCGGGTCGAACCGCGCCTGCGACGCGACCCCCTCGCCGAGGATGCCTTCGACGACGAAGTTGAGCGCCCGCAGGTTCGGCAGGAGATGACGCCGGACCTCCAGCTCCGCGGTCTCCGGGAGCAGCAACTTGAATTCGGTGACGGTGAGCCGGTGCGCGAGCCAGCGCCACGCCTCGTCGGACCGCGCCCAGACGCCGACGTTCGCGCTGCCGCCCTTGTCCCCGCTGCGGGCACCGATCACCTTGCCGAGCGGCGCCCGGCGGACCCGCCCCTGGGGATAAGGAGCGGGCAGACCGTATTCGTCCACATCGGACAGAGCCAGCGTGTCGGTGGCTTGCGCGATGTCGCGGCGCGTACCGTCCGGCAGCACGGCGACGTGCGGAACCTCTTGAGCGTCAACGAAAGCGGCCCGGTAGACGCCATAGGGCGAGGCGGCCGCGGGTGGCGCGGTGACGTGGAAACCGGGGTAGCTGGCCAGCGCGAGTTCGATCGCCGCGCCGCTGAAAGCGCGTCCGGCGACCTCCGGGTCCGCGTCCTTCACCGCGACGTGCAGGAGAGCACTCGCCTGCTGTTCGGTTTCGGCGTCCGCGTGGTCGGTGCGGGCCAGCGTCCAGCGGACCTCCGACGGCGGGCGCGCCTTGAGCGAGGCTTCGAGTTGTTCCTTGACCAGCGCGGCTTTCGCTTCAATGTCAAGTCCTGTGAGGACGAACGTCGTTTCGTTGCGGAAGCCGCCGAGACCGTTCAGGCAGACCTTGAGCGTCGGTGGCGGCGGTTCACCGGTGACGCCGCTGATCCGGACGCGGTCCGGGCCGTCCTCGGTCAGGGTCAGCGTGTCGAACCGCGCCGTGACGTCCGGCCCGGCGTAGCGGGCGCCGGTGATCTCGTAGAGCAGTTGCGCGGTCACGGTTCCGGTGGTGACCACCCCGCCGGTACCGGGGTGTTTGGCGATCACGCTGGAACCGTCGGCGGAGATCTCGGCGATGGGGAATCCCGGGACGCCGATCTCGTGTTCGGTGAAGAACGCGTAGTTGCCGCCGGTGGCCTGCGCGCCGCATTCGATCACGTGCCCGGCGACCACCGCGCCGGCGAGCGCGTCGTAGTCGTCACGAGCCCAGCCGAAACGCGCGGCGGCCGGACCGACGATCACCGACGCGTCGGTGACGCGGCCGGTCACCACGATGTCGGCGCCCGCGCTCAGGCATTCCGCGATCCCCCACGCGCCGAGATAGGCGTTGGCGGTCAACGTCTTGCCGAAGCCGAGTTCTTCCGCGCGCTGGATCAGGTCGTCGCCTTCGACGTGTGCGACGGCGACGTCGACACCGAGTTTCGCGGCCAGTTCACGCAGCGCGTCCGCGAGTCCGGCGGAATTGAGCCCACCGGCGTTCGCGACGACTTTGACGCCTTTTTCCTTGGCCAGCGCGAGGTTCTCCTCCATCTGACGGAGGAACGTCTTGGCGTAGCCGCGGTTCGGATCCTTCATCCGGTCACGGCCGAGGATGAGCATGGTCAGCTCGGCGAGGTAGTCGCCGGTCAGCACGTCGAGCGGGCCGCCGGTGAGCATCTCGCGGACGGCGGAGAACCGGTCGCCGTAGAACCCGGACGCGTTGCCGATCCTGATGGGAGCAGTGGTCATGCGAACTGCCCCGGCTCACGGCCCGCGCCGGGAGGCCCGGCGAAGGCCTGCGCCAGCCCGAGCCATTCCTCGACGTCCTTGCCGGTGGCGACCAGATCGGTGTCGTCGGGATGACGCCGCTGGGTGACCACGAGACAGAAGTCGACGGCGCTGCCGGCGAGCCGCTGCTCGGCGCCCTCCGGCCCGAAAGCCCAGGTGGAGCCGTCGGGCGCGGCCAACTCGACCCGGAACTCCTCGGACGGCGGGGCGAGCGAGTTGAGTTTGTAGGCGAAATCGCGGGTACGGGTACCGAAGCGGGCGATATGCCAGAGCCTGCCGGTGTTCTCGCGCCGGACACCGAGCGCGTCGAAGATGTCCTGGCCGTGGGCCCAGGTCTCCATGAGGCGCGCCGTCACCATGGACGCCGCGCTCATCGGCGGGCCGTACCAAGGGATCTTCTGCCCGTCAGGGACGGCGGCGAGCGCGTCGGCGAGCTCCGCGCGACCCGCACGCCAGGCCGCCAGCAGCTCACGGGGCGGTGTCTTCGCCCCCTCTTCGGCTCCCTTGTCGACGTAGGTCTCCCCCGTCGCGAGCAGCCCTTCGATCTCGGCCTGCCATTCGGCCTCGGAGCCACGCGCCGCGATCAGCGCCTTCTTGTCCGTCCAGGCCAGATGAGCGATCTGATGGGCGATCGTCCAGCCTTCGGCCGGGGTCTGCCGCGCCCAGTCCGACGCGGGCAGTTCCGCCACCACGTCGTCGATGGCCTGCGATTCCGCCGCGAGATCCCCAAGGATCACGCCAAGGTCAGCCATGCCCGCCTCCTCGCGTCCAGCCAAGGCTCGCACCCCTCGCCGGAAAAATCAAGCACGCCTGATTGTTTTACTGCCTGCCCGCTCGCCCCCCTCCGCATTCAGAGGACTAAATGCGGAGGGCAATGGAGAGCCGACGGCCGCTGCGGCACGGCCGAGTGTGGAGGATTTGGGACGTTGGATGTCCCTGATCCTCCACACTCGGATCACTCGACCACTTCACTCCCCTGGGCGGGAGAACTCCTCGATCAGGACGGGGTACTGCTCCCCGCCGTGCCCGGCGGCGATCGCGCGGTCGGCCATCGCCTTCAGCAGCTTCGGCAGTTCGGCGTTGACCCCGAGCGCCTCGCTCTCCTCGACCAGATGCGCCATCGCCCGCACGTCGGTTTCCAGCGCCGACACCTCCGCCGGGAAGGAGCCCTTGTCGACCTGCTCGGCGTATCCGGGCAGCCAGCCGGCGACGCCGACGGCAATCTGTCGCGCGAACGGCGCGTAGGTCGCGGCGTCGACACCGGCGGTCCGGAGCATCGCGGTGCCCTGCAGCCACGCGTTCAGGACGCTCCACATCATGGTCAGGCCGGCGACGTCGTACAGGGCCGCCAGCCCGTGATCCTCACCGAGGTGGGAGATCGTGCCGAGCGCGCCGAGGTCGACGTCCGGCTTCGGCCCGCTGAGCAGGATCACCGCCTCCTCCGTACCGATCGACGACGGGATGGCCATGATCGCGCCGTCCAGGTACCGGGCACCCCGCTTTTCGGCCCAGGCGGCGGTTTCCCGCGCTTGAGCGGAGTCGCCCGAGGTCAGGTTGACCAGGGTCGTGCCCTCCAGCCCGGCATCGCCGAGCAGGTCACGTACGGCCGAGTAGTCGGTGAGGCAGACGACGGTCAAGCCGCCGGCGGCGAGGGCGTCGCCGACCGTCGGCGCCAGATGAGCGCCCGAGGCGACCAATGAGTCGGCCTTGGCGGCTGTCCGGTTCCACACGGTCGTCGGATGCCCTGCCTTCAGGAACGCTCCGGCGAGCGCCTGGCCCATCAGCCCGAGGCCGATGACCGTGATCGGGGTATTCGTGTTGTCAGTCATGGCAGCATCGTCAACGTTGATACCGGTATGAAGGTCAAGTGAGGATTCGATGCGGATCGGCGAACTGAGTCACCGGACGGGCGTCAACGCCCACCAACTGCGCTACTACGAGGCCCAAGGCCTGCTGGAGGCCGACCGCGGCACGAACGGCTACCGCGAGTTCGACGAGACGGCCGTCCTGCGCGTGAAGCAGATCCGCCACCTCCTCGGCGCGGGCCTGTCGTCCGAGGACATCGCGTACCTGCTGCCCTGTGCGATCGGCGAAGAGCCGGAGCTGATCGGCTGCCCCGAGTTGCTGGCCGCGATGCGGGAACGACTCGGACGGCTGGACGAGCAGCTGGCCAAGATCGCGCGGTCCCGCGACGCGCTGGCCGGGTACATCGACGCGGCGGAGCGGACAGGCGCGAAGACCTACCCCCCGTTCGAAGGTGCCGCGTGAGCGAGGAAGCCGTCCGGCTGCGTGAGCAGGGCACCGACGAGGCCCGCCTGCGGCTGATCGAACTGGCGGAACGGCACCCGCGGGATGCCGTGATCGCCTACCAGACGGCGTGGGCACACGACTCCGCCGGTCTGGAGGCCGAAGCCGCCCCCTTCTACGAAAGGGCGCTGGCGGGCGATGGTCTGTCCACAGAGGACAGGCATGGCGTGTTCCTCGGACTCGGCAGCACGTATCGCGTGCTCGGCCGGTACGACGAATCGCTCAAGACCCTGCGTCGCGGCCTCGACGAGTTCCCCGGCGACGCGGCGCTGAGGACGTTCCTCGCGATGGCGCTCTACAACGTCGGCGAAGCACGCGAGGCCGCCGGAACGCTGCTGAAGGTGCTCGCGGCGACCAGCGCTGACCCGGGGGTCCAGCGGTACCGGCGGGCGGTCGAGTACTACGCGGACCACCTGGACGACGTCGAATGAAGCCTTATTGACATCTTGTCAACACTGCCGGGTTGCCTTACCTTCACGTCATGAGCGCGTACGCCGAAATCACCTACGAGGTCGCCGATCGCGTCGCGACGATCACGCTCGACCGGCCGGAGGCCCGCAACGGGTACACCATCCGCATGGCCGACGAACTCGGCGACGCGATGGACCGCGCCGACCGCGACGAGGACGTCCGGGTGGTGATCCTGACCGGCAACGGCAAGGACTTCTCGGTAGGCGCCGACCTGTCGCAGGGCGGTTTCGACTTCGACCCGGAGACCGGCCCGGACGCGGCTTGGCAGGAGCCCGCGGGGCGCTGCTCGAAGCGGATCTTCGCGATGAACAAACCCGTCATCGCGGCCTTGCGGGGCGCCAGTGTCGGCGGCGGCCTCACCATCACGCTGTCGTGCGATTACCGGCTGGCGTCCACGGATTCCCGCTTCGGCTTCGTGTTCGTCCGTCGCGGCATCTACCCCGAAGGCGCGTCCGCGTGGTTCCTCCCCCGGCTGGTGGGGATGGGCACGGCACTCGACTGGATGATCAGCGGCCGCGTCTTCGGCGTCGAGGAGGCGAAGACCGCCGGGCTGGTACACAGTGTTCACGAGCCCGGCGAAGTGCTCGACAAGGCCCGCGAGCTGGCCGGGGAAATCGTCGCGACGACGGCGCCGGTCTCCGTCGCGGTGACCCGCCAGCTGCTGTACCGGATGGCGAGCGCCGCGTCACCGTTCCCCGTGCACGAACTGGACTCCCGGCTGATCGGCGGTCTGGGCACCAGCCCGGACGCGGTCGAGGGGGTCATGTCCTTCCTGCAGAAACGACCACCGGAGTTCTCCATGCGCGTCGACACCGACCTGCCCGACTACCTGCCGTGGCGGAACGCATGACCGCCTATCCCCCGGAACCGTGGAACCTGGCGGGCCAGGCGTACCTGTCGGTCTTTCGTGTCCCGGCGAGCGAACTTCCCGAGCTGCCCGAAGGCGCCGAGCCCGTCGTGATCGGCGGCCGCGCCCAGGTCTTCGCCGCCTGGATCGACTACCAGGAGCCCGGTCAGCTCCAGTACCACGAACTGCTGGCGACGGTCGCCGTCCGCGGCAAGCGTCTCTCCAGCTCCATCACCGACATCTGGGTCGACAGCGAGGTCTCGCTCGCCGGCGGGCGCGCGCTGTGGGGCATCCCGAAGGACCTCGCCGCGCTCGACTTCACCCACGGACGGACCTTCACCGCCTCCGCGGCCACCCACGAGGACTGGATCGCGACGGCCGCCTTCACCGCCCGCCCGGGCCTCCCGGTGAAGATGCCCGCCGCCTTCGATGTCGTCCAGATGCTGGACGGTCGTCTGAAACGGAGCCCCGTCCGGGCGACGGCGCGGCCACGTCCCGCGGCCGCCGACTGGAAGATCAACGAGGCCGGTCCACTCGGCTTCCTGGCCGGTCAGCGGCCCCTCCTGAGCGCCAGCCTGCGTGATTTCGAGATCGTTTTCGGCGGCTGACCAGCCGCTCAGCGTGATCGTCTAACCCGCCAGGGTGAGACCGCGACACGCCACCCATTGGGGCACGTGCGGCGTCCGACCCCTACATGTAGTCTCTGGGAACCGACATCGCCCAGCGACGGGGAGACCGCTCGGGAGCGGTTGTCGGACAGCTTGGTGAACCCGCAGCGCACGGCCTTGCGAGGCCTTGTGGTGCTTCAACGCGCCCTTTTGCAGAGACCCAGTGGAGTGACGCATGTCAGTGGAAACCGGTCAGCGGCCGCCCTCGTCTTCGGACACGACGCCCGCGACCGTGCGAGTCATCCGGCGGGACGGCAGCGTGTCCCCTTTCGACGCGAACAAGATCTCGGTCGCCGTGACCAAGGCCTTCCTCGCCGTCGAGGGCGGTGACGCGGCCGCCTCGTCGCGGATCCACCACCTGGTCAAGGAACTGACCGAGCAGATCGAGACCACCCTGCTCCGCCACGCCGGTCCCGAGACCGCGCTGCACATCGAGCAGATCCAGGACATCGTCGAGCTGGCGCTGATGCGCGGCGAGCACCACAAGGTCGCCCGCGCCTACGTCCTGTACCGCGATGAGCGCGCGAAGGCCCGCAAGGCCGAGAAGCCCGCCGCCTCCGACGTCGCCATCAGCGTCAAGGCGGCCGACGGCTCGCTCCGCCCGCTCGACTGGGCCCGCGTCTCGCACGTGGTCGGCGAGGCCGTCGCCGGACTCGAAGACGTGTCCGCCGAGCCGGTGCTGGCCGAGGCCAAGCGCAACCTCTACGACGGCATCAGCGCCGACGAACTCGCCCTCGCCCAGATCATGGCCGCGCGCGTGCTCGTCGAGCAGGAGCCGAACTACTCCTACGTCAGCGCCCGGCTGCTGGCGGACAAGCTCCGCGGCGAGGCGCTCAGCTACCTCGCGGGCGTTCCGCAGCAGGCCAGCCAGGACGAGATGACCGCGCGGTACCCGCAGTACTTCCGGGACTACCTCAAGCGCGCCATCGAGCTGGAGCTGGTCAACCCCGAGCTGCAGACCTTCGACCTGGACAAGATCACCTCGGCCATCCGCGCCGAACGTGACCTCGACTTCGGCTTCCTCGGCCTGCAGACCCTGTACGACCGGTACTTCCAGCACCACAACGGCATCCGTTTCGAGCTGCCGCAGGCGTTCTTCATGCGCGTCGCGATGGGGCTGGCGATCCGCGAGGACAACCGCGAAGACCGCGCCATCGAGTTCTACGAGCTGCTGTCGTCATTCCACTTCATGGCGTCCACCCCGACGCTGTTCAACTCGGGCACCACCCGCCCGCAGCTGTCGTCCTGCTTCCTGACCACGGTCGACGACGACCTGGACTCGATCTTCCAGGCGTACAAGAACAACGCGCTGCTGGCGAAGTACTCGGGCGGTCTCGGCAACGACTGGACCCCGGTCCGCGGCCTCGGCGCGCACATCAAGGGCACCAACGGCCAGTCGCAGGGTGTCGTGCCGTTCCTCAAGATCGCCAACGACACCGCGGTCGCGGTGAACCAGGGCGGCAAGCGCAAGGGCGCGGCGTGCGCCTACCTCGAGACCTGGCACGTGGACATCGAGGAATTCCTCGACCTGCGCAAGAACACCGGTGACGACCGTCGTCGTACGCACGACATGAACACCGCGAACTGGGTTCCGGACGAGTTCCTCCGCCGGGTCGAGGCCGACGCGCAGTGGACCCTGTTCTCGCCGAACGAGACCCCGGACCTGCACGACCTCTACGGCACCGCGTTCGCCGAGCGCTACCGCGAGTACGAGGCCGCCGCCGAACGCGGCGAGATGAAGGTGTTCCGCAAGGTCCGCGCGGTCGACCTGTGGCGCCGCATGCTGACCATGCTGTTCGAGACCGGCCACCCGTGGATCACCTTCAAGGACCCGTGCAACCTGCGTTCGCCGCAGCAGCACGTGGGTGTCGTGCACTCGTCCAACCTGTGCACCGAGATCACGCTGAACACCACCACCGACGAGGTCGCGGTCTGCAACCTCGGTTCGGTGAACCTGCTCAAGCACGTGACTCCCGAGGGCCTGGACACCCAGCGCCTCGAGAAGACCGTGCGCACCGCGGTCCGCATGCTCGACAACGTGATCGACATCAACTTCTACACGATCCCGGAGGCGCGCCGATCCAACCTGCGCCACCGCCCGATCGGGCTGGGCCTGATGGGCTTCCAGGACGCGCTGTTCGAGATCGGCGTGCCGCTGTCCTCGGACGAGGCCGTCCAGTTCGCGGACACCAGCATGGAGCACATCAGCTACTACGCGATCTCGGCGTCGACCGACCTCGCCGAGGAGCGCGGCCAGTACCAGACGTTCGAGGGTTCCTTGTGGAGCAAGGGAATCCTGCCGATCGACTCGCTGCAGCTCTTGATCGACGCCCGGCAGGGCGACGCGCTCGACGTCGACACCTCGTCCACTTTGGACTGGGCGCCGCTGCGTGAGCGGGTCAAGACCGTCGGGATGCGCAACTCCAACGTGATGGCGATCGCGCCGACCGCGACGATCTCCAACATCTGCGGGGTCGGGCAGTCGATCGAGCCGCTGTTCCAGAACCTGTTCGTCAAATCGAACATGTCCGGTGACTTCACCGTGGTGAACCCGCACCTGGTCCGCTCGCTCAAGGAGCGCGGGCTGTGGGACGAGGTCATGGTCTCGGACCTGAAGTACTTCGACGGCAGCCTCGGCCAGATCGACCGCGTGCCGGACGACCTCAAGGCGCTGTACGCCACCGCGTTCGAGATCGAGTCCAAGTGGCTGGTGGACGCCGGTTCGCGTCGTCAGAAGTGGATCGACCAGGCGCAGTCGCTGAACCTGTACATCGCGGCGCCCAGCGGCCGCAAGCTCGACGAGCTGTACCGCTACGCCTGGCACAAGGGCCTCAAGACCACGTACTACCTGCGGGCGCGGTCCGCGACGCACGTGGAGAAGAGCACCCTGCGCGGCACCGACGGCAAGCTGAACGCGGTCTCGGCCACCCCGGCCCCGGCCACACCTTCGGCCCCCAAGCCCGCCGCCGCCGCTCCGGCACCCGCCGCTCCGTCGGCTTCCGCCGCGGTCTCGCCGTCGTCCGCCGCCGCGGTCCCGGCCGTCCCGGTGGCCGCCCCGGCACCGGCCGCCAAGCCGGAGCCGAAGGAGATGCCGAAGGTCTCGGACGTCGACTTCGTCGCCACCGACGGTGCCGCCTGCCGCATCGACGACCCCGACTGCGAAGCCTGCCAGTGACCGCCCGGTCGTGGGGGGGGGGGGGGGGTCTTGCGACCACCCCCCCCCCCCCCCCCCCCCCCCCCCCCCCCCCCCACGACCCACCCGACCACCTCGTGAAGTGAGCCTTTATGACCACCTTTGACGCTTCCACCGACGCCACCGGCCTCGGTGAGATCGAAGTCGGCGCCGCCCGCATCAACGTCGACGACAAGCGGATGATCAACGCCCGCGCCGACGTCAACCAGCTGCTGCCGATGAAGTACACCTGGGCGTGGGAGAAGTACCTCGCCGGCTGCAACAACCACTGGATGCCGACCGAGGTCGCCATGCAGGCCGACATCGCGCTGTGGAAGTCGCCCGACGGCCTCACCGAGGACGAGCGCACCATGCTCAAGCGCAACCTCGGCTTCTTCGCCACCGCGGAATCGCTGGTGGCCAACAACATCGTGCTCGCGGTGTACCGGCAGATCACCAACCCCGAATGCCGCCAGTACCTGCTGCGCCAGGCGTTCGAGGAGGCCGTGCACACGCACACCTTCCAGTACATCTGCGAGAGCCTCGGCCTGGTCGAGGGCGAGCTGTTCAACATGTACCGCGAGGTCCCGTCCATCTCGGACAAGGACGCGTGGGCGCTGAAGTACACGCAGAACCTGGAGAACCCGGACTTCGAGACCGGCACCCCGGAAGCCGACCAGAACTTCCTGCGGGACCTGGTCGCGTTCTACGTGATCTTCGAAGGCATGTGGTTCTACACCGGCTTCGCGCAGATCCTCTCGCTCGGCCGCCGGAACAAGATGATCGGTATCGCCGAGCAGTACCAGTACATCCTGCGCGACGAGTCGATCCACCTGAACTTCGGCATCGACTGCATCAACCAGATCAAGATCGAGAACCCGCACCTGTGGACCGAGGAGTTCCAGGCGGAGATCCGGACGATGCTGACCGAGGCGTGCGAACTCGAGGTCGCCTACGCCCGCGACACCATGCCGCGCGGCATGCTCGGGCTCTCGGCCGAACTGATCGAGCAGTACATGCACTTCATCACCGACCGGCGGGCGCAGCAGATCGGCCTCGCGCCGATCTTCGGCGAGACGGAGAACCCGTTCCCGTGGATGTCGGAGGCGATGGACCTCAAGAAGGAGAAGAACTTCTTCGAGACCCGCGTCATCGAGTACCAGTCCGGTGGCGCCCTCGACTGGGACTGATCACCTGAGCTGACGAAACGGCCCGCCCCGCGCACTCGCGCCGGGCGGGCCTTTTCGTGTCCGCCTGCAGTCGGGAAGTCCGTGAAGGCCTCCTTCCCTACCTTGAGAGCAGGGTCCCGGCAAAGTCGCAGAGTTGCTGGTCGGCACTGTTCTCGGTGGTCCGGATGTGGCATCGCTGATGCACGCGGGGTCCGAGTGTGGAGGATTTGGGACGGTGAACGTCCCAAATCCT
>NZ_JBVKAE010000071.1:0-20027 GCF_055598845.1 Amycolatopsis sp. NPDC039088
ACGCTCAACACCTTCGGCGCCGACCTCGGCGAGCCGCGAGCGGAGAGCCACAAACAGGAGGGCCGCCCACCCCCCCCCCCCCCCCTCCCTCTCCCCCCCCCCCCCCCCCCCCCCCCCCCCCACCCACCAAAACCCCCCCCCCCCCCCCCGCTAAGAGGTGTGGCAAAGTGAGTTCTCGTGTCACGTCCAGACGGTCGTTCCAGCATCCAAGACATCGCCCGTGCCCGGTTGAGCGACGGTTTCGTCGGCCGCGTCGGGGAACGTGAAGACTTCCGGGCCAATCTGGCGTTGCCGGGCAGCGACCGGCGTCGCCGGTACCTGTACTCGGTGCACGGTCTCGCGGGAGTCGGGAAGACCTTTCTCCTCGAACAGCTTCGCGGTATCGCCGAGGAATCCCGCGCCGCCGTCGGGTTCGCGGACGACCGCCTCCAGGATCTGCCCGCGACACTGGTCAAACTCGCGAAGGACCTCGCTCGCGGCGGGCACGAGATGCGGCGATTCGAGAAGCGCTACGAGTCCTACCTCAAGGCGAGAGAACGGCTCCACAACGATCCGCAGGCTCCCGCGGCCGGTCGCGCACTCGTCACCAAGACCGTGGTCAAGGCCAGCCTCGGCATGGCGAAGACGCTGCCCGGCGGCAGCATCGCCGCGGACGCGATCGATGCCGACGCGACGGCGAAACAGCTGGAGCAGCTGCAGAGCTACCTCGCGGCGAAGTTCAAACGGAAGGCCGACGTCCAGCTGCTCCTGGATCCGGCGGAGGAGCTGACCAAACCGTTCGTCGAGGATCTCTGGCGGCTTCCGGAATCCCGGCAGATCGCCCTGTTCTTCGACACCTTCGAACGCACGGCGCCGGTACTGGAGACCTGGCTGCTGGACCTGTTCGGCGGCCGGTACGGGGATCTGCCGCAGAACCTGGTGCTCACCGTGGCCGGCCAGTTCCCGCTGGACGAGGCGAAATGGAACCGGTACGCGCCGCTGGTGCGCGAGATCGAACTCCGGCCGTTCACCGAACCCGAGGCGCGCCACCTGCTCGCCGAGCACGGGATCACCGACGAGCAGGTGATCGAGACCGTGCTGCGGCTGACCGAGGGCCTGCCTGTCCTGGTCGCCATGTTGGCGGAGCGAAAGCCCTCCGAGGCGGACGCCGTCGGTGATCCCGGCGACGACGCGGTCAAACGATTCCTGCACTGGGTTCCCGACAAGGCCAAGCAGAAGATCGCCGCCACGGCGTCGCTGCCCCGCGTCCTGGACGAGGACGTCCTCGGCGTCCTGACCGGGAAGGAAACGGCGGGGGAGACGTTCCGCTGGCTGCGGGAACTGCCGTTCGTCGGGCGGCGCGAGCTGCCGGTGCGCTACCACCCGGTGGTCCGCGGTCCGATGGTGCGCATGGAACGCGGTCGGTCACCCGGAGAGTTCGCCGGACACCATCGCAAGCTCGCCGAGTACTACGAAGGCCGGTGCGCCGAACTCGGGCGCGGACGGCATCGCGATGCCTGGAACGACGAACGCTGGCAGCGAAGGAAACTGGAACAGACCTACCACCGGATCTGCGGCGATCCGGCCGAAGCGCTGCCGGACGCCCTGCTCGGCGCCGCCGAGATGATCACGACCAGCACCGCGGCCGCACGAACCTGGGCACGCATGATGGAGCAGGCGGGCATCGACGCCGACGAGCCCGCCGTCCTGCGCTGGGCGCGGCGGTTGGGCGAAGCGGTGGGAGACGGCGACGGCCCCCGTGAAGTGGAGGTCCTCGATCTGCTGGCCGGGGCCGGTGAACTCGACGCGGCCAGGCTCTCGACGGTGATCAGACGGCGTGCCTGGGCCTATGAGGGCCGGGATGAACTCGAGGCGGCGAAAAGGGACTTCGACCGTGCACTCGACCTCAACCCCGCCGATCCTTACGCCTGGAGCGATCGCGGCAACTTCCTCCGCAACCAGTCGGACTGGGCGCCGGCGCTCGAAGACCTGAACCGTGCGGTCGAACTCGACCCCACCTACGCGTACTCGTGGCGTGGTCGCGGTTCGGCCCGAGCAGAACTCGGCGACCTCGACGGCGCGATGACCGATCTCGACGAGGCCGTCCGCCTGCAGCCCGACCACGCGTGGGCCTACACGGCCCGCAGCGCGGTGCACCACAAGCGCGGGGATCTCCGGAGGGCGATCGACGAACTCGACATCGCCATCCGGCTCGATCCCGACTACGCCTGGGCGGTCAACTACCGGGCGGGCCTGCTGGCCGAACTGGGGGAGACAGCCGAGGCGCTGGCCGGGTACCGGGCGGCGGTCGCGCTCCGTCCCCAGGACGTCTTCCACCTGTCCGAGCTCGCCTGGTTCCTCGGGAAGATCGGTGATGACGACGAGGCCGCGAAGGTGTTGGACGCGGCTATCGCGGCGGATCCCGGCAGCGCCAGGCCACTCGCGATCCGGGCGGCGTTCCACCGGAGCGCGGGGCGGCACCGGCTCGCGATCGACGGCTTCACCGCCGCGCTCCGGATCGACCCGGACTATGAGTGGGCGTACTACATGCGCGGGCTCGTCCATGACGACCTCGGTGATCGGCAGGCGGCGCTGGCCGACTTCGACCGGGCTGTCGAGCTGGCTCCCGAAGACGCCGAGAATCACCTGTGGCGAGGGATGACGCTCAGCCGGTTGAAGAGGAACGGTGAAGCGGTGGAGGCCTTGAGCCGCGCGATCGAACTCGACCCCGGCAGCGAGTGGGCGCACACCTGGCGGGCGTTGGCTCACCAGCGACTGGGCGATCACCGGGCCGCTCTCGCCGATATCGACGTCGCACTCGAATCGAGCCCTTCGAACTCCTTCTTCCATGTGACCCGGGCGGAAAGCCTGGCGAAGCTGGATCGCCACGACGAAGCCAGGGCGGAGTTCGACGAAGGGGTCCGGTTGGGCGAGGACGGAGGGTACGCCTACTACCAGCGCGCCCATCATCGCGTTCTCTTCGGCGACCTCGACGGAGCCCTGTCCGATGTGGACAACGCGCTGGCCGACGGCCACGACGAGAGCAGCCGCGTCCTGCGTGCGGAGATCCATCGCCGGGCGGGCGACTACGGCAAGGCCATCGAAGAACTGCGTGAATTGACAACGCTGGATCCGGACGACACCGAATACCGCGGGAACCTCGGGGAGGCCTTGTTGTTCGCCGGCAAGCCGGACGAGGCGAGGGAGGTCTTGCGGTCACGCGCGCCGCGATCCCTTTGGATACGCAACCTCCTCGCCATGGCGGATCTGAAGACCGGGCGAACCGAAGACGCCCGACGACAGTTCGCCGAAGGCCTCGAGGAGACCTTGGCCGCCGCGGCCGCCGCCCCCGAGGACTGGGACGCCAAGGCCCAGCCGCTCTTCTATTTCCTGGTTCTCGGCCGCGCCGAGGACGCGAAACGCGAGCTCATCGAACTTCTCGGGGGAGATCCGCCGCAAGAGGTCCGGCTGGACGTGCTCCGCGATTTGAAGGAGACGGGACAGCTGTTGCCCGAACTCGGCGAAGTGATCGACGAGCTCTCCGCGCTGGTCCCGCGACCGGTGCTCAACCGCCCAGGTGTTTGAGCGCCTCCTTCCGGGACAGATTCGAGAGCGCCGGGTGCGCGGCGACGAACTCGCGCACCCAGTCCGGCTCGGTCTTCGCGTACTCGCGCAGGGCCCAGCCGATCCCCTTGCGCAGGAAGAAGTCCTTGTCGTCGATGTTCGCCTCGATCGCCCGGGTGAGCAGATCGGTGTCGGTCCCGCCTTTGGCGCCGACCTGGCAGATCACCGCCGTGCGGCGGCGCCACCTGTCCTCGTCGTAGGCCCAGGTGAGCATCAGGGGGAGCACCGTCTCCGGCTCGGCCCGCAGGATCGGCCCGACTCGGCGGATGGCGAGCTCGTCGACGTAGTCCCACCACGCGCCGGTCACGATCATCTCCTCGTACAGACCGAGCAGCTCGCTGTCCTGCCAGGGGGCGTAGGCGCGGTGACCGGAAAGGTCGATGGCCGCATAGCGCTCCTCGCGGAATTCCGCTTCGCGCCACAGGGTCCGCACGGCGGTGGAGAAGGTCACCTCATCGGGTAGCGAATGTTCCGCGAAAACCGATTTCAGCACGGCCGACCTAGCAGGTTTCGGCACGCCGAGGAACGGCATTTCCGACTTCATGTACGCCCGCATCGCGGTCGCCTTCTCCGCGCCGGCCAGTCCGGCCAAACCGTTGCGAACCGCCGAAACCAGGCTTTTCACCGTATCCATGCGCGCTCCTCTCCCTGCCGGCCGCCGCGAGCGTACGACAGGGGACCGACAAGACGGATATGCCCGGATCGGGGCGCGGATACCGACTAAAGAGGGATGGCGGTCAACGTGTCGGTCAGCGAGATTGAAGCCGGTTCTCGGTAGCTTCGGCCCGACCGGGTCGAACGCGGACGAAAAGGAACACATGAAGAAATTCGTTGCCGCCCTGGCGGTCGCGGGGATCGGCGTCGGCACCATGGCGCTCGCCCCTTCCGCCACGGCCGCCTCGGCGTCGGACTTCGATCCGAAGCCCATCAGCTGGGGAGCCTGCACCCGGCCGAGCCTCGTCAAGGCCGGCGCGGAATGCGGCTTCCTCGAGGTCCCGCTGGACTACGCGAAGCCCGGCGGCGAGAAGATCTCGATCGCCGTCTCGCGCGTGAAGCACAAGTCCGCCCAATCGCAGGGCGTCATGATCGTCAACCCCGGTGGCCCCGGCGGATCGGGCCTCGGACTGTCGACGCTCGGCCGGGCCGTTCCCAAGAAGGCGGGTGAGGAGTACGACTGGATCGGCTTCGACCCGCGTGGAGTGGGGTCGAGCAAGCCGTCGCTGACCTGCGACGGCAACTACGCCTCCTACAACCGCCCGCAGTACGTGCCCACCACGCGTGCCATCGAGAAGACTTGGCTCGCGAAGGCAGAGGGTTACGCGAAGGCGTGCGCCAAGAACGGCGCGATCCTGGAGCACATCAAGACCATCGATGTCGCGAAGGACGTCGACAGCCTGCGCAAGGCACTGGGCGAGAAGCAGATCAACTACTACGGCTTCTCCTACGGCACCTACCTCGGTCAGGTGTACAGCACGCTGTTCCCGCAGAACGTGCGGCGGATGGTGTTCGACGGCACCGTCGATCCGCGCGACGTCTGGTACAAGGCGAACCTGAACCAGGACATCGCCTTCGACAAGAACATCAAGACCTACTTCGGCTGGCTCGCCAAGTACGACGACGTCTACCACCTCGGCAAGACCGCTTCCGCGGTGGAGAAGCTGTGGTACGCGGAGCAGAAGAAGCTGTACGACAAGCCGGCGGGCGGCGTCATCGGCGGTTCCGAGTGGACGGACATCTTCCTGCAGGCCGGCTACTACGTCTTCGGCTGGGAGGACATGGCGAAGGCGTTCTCCGGATGGGTGCACCAGGGTGACTGGCAGACCCTGAAGGCCCTGTACGACGACTCCAACCCGCCGGGCCAGGACAACGGCTACGCGGTGTACGCGGCTGTGCAGTGCACCGACGTGGCGTGGCCGCAGAGCTGGCCTCGCTGGAAGTTCGACAACTGGGTCACGCACTTCCGGGCCCCGTTCGAGACCTGGGGCAACGCCTGGTTCAACGCGCCGTGCCTCGACTGGCCGGCGAAACCGGGCAAGCCGGTGGAGATCGACGGGCGCAAGGTGCCGGGAATCCTGCTGGTCAACGAGGAGAACGACGCCGCGACGCCGTACCCCGGCAGCCTGGAGGTCCGCAAGCGCTACCCGAACTCCAGCCTGATCAGCGCTCCGGGCGGCACGACGCATTCGGGCTCGCTGTCCGGTGTGTCCTGTGTGGACGACAAGATCGCGGACTACCTGCTGACCGGGAAGCTGCCCGAGCGGAAGCCGGGCAACGGTTCGGACGTGCAGTGCACCCCGGTCCCGCCGCCGGTTCCGGCCGGTTCGTCGGCGACGGCGAAGAAGTCGGACGTGCCTTCGTCCTCCGCTGAAGTGAAGAAGGAGACGCTGGCTCAGACGCTGCGGTTCTGAGCTCGATCGCTCTTCGGGATGCTTCGCCGCCCCGGTCCGGATTTCCGGGCCGGGGCTTTCCCTTGCCGCAATCAGTCCTCTGAACGCGCTGGACGACCGGCATGACCGGCACCCTTTCGACCCGAATCGCGATGAAAGTACCGGTCATCCACCGGCCCGGCGCCGATTCCCGCCGCCGGGACGGGGAATTGTCGGCACCGCCCGTTAGCGTCCCCGGCATGACCATTGTCGAAGAGCACCGGACCGAGATCCGCGTGCAGGACACCGTTTATCGCATCGAGGTCGCCGCCCGTGAGGGTGGCGGCGCGGCCGGGGAAGACCGCTGGGTGACCGTCCTGGTCGGCGGAGCCGGACCGCAGGAGGAGCCTGTCGCCGAAGGCAGGCTCGACATCGACGCCGAGGCCGTACCGGCTTTGGCGACCGTCCTTTCCGACACGCTGATGGCGTTCGCCGGGCGGAGCAACGGCCGGAACGGTCGCCGAAGATCGGCGGACCGCCCCGCGCACCAGGGTTCGCCGTGGTCCGACGAGCTGGACGCCGAACTGGAAAGCCGTTGGCTGGCCGGGGAAAGCGTCGAGGAGATCGCACGTCGGTTCGAGCGGACGCCGGGCGGGATCCGGGCCAGGCTGCCCAGGGTCGGCTGCGACCCGGAGCGCCGTGGCGCGTATCTCCCGATCCCGCCGAGCCAGCGAGAGGTGGTGAGTGAACTCGGCTGAATCCAGGCGGCCGCGGGGGCATCCGGCCCTCGTGGCCGCCGTCAGTCCACCGTGTTGTCCGAGGAGCCACCGTGATCAACGGAGGATCCGGGACACTCAACGTCCCCGATCTTCCGTTGATCAAGCTCGTGCCGATCACGACCTGTGGACCGACGACCGAGCGGGGAAGATTCCGGCCGTCCAACGGCCGGAATCTTCCCCACCCGACCGCACCGACAACCCGCACAAACTCCACATCAGGGGGTAAACAAATACGAGTCCCCCAAGAAGCCATCACGACACGAGCAGCGAGTACCCGGGCGACGTCCGAATGCCCTTCTGTCCCGGCAATCCACCGTATTAGTCCACAGTGGACGCAAGACCGCGGTTCACCCGCGCCGCCATCTCCCGGAGGTGCGCGATCAATTCCGGCGGCTCGTGCACGGTGAACTCGCAGCCGAGTCCCAGCAGTCGGAACGCGAGCCAGTCGAGGGTGTCCGCGCCCGCGTTCCAAACGCAGCCGGCGTCATCGACAGGTTCGAGTTCACCGATGGCGTCCCCGATCGCGGGGGCGACCTGGTTCATCGGCGCGTGCAGGGTCACTCGCGCGCTGTAGGTGGGAAGGAGGCTGTACATCCTGTCGGTGACATAGGCCGCCACGTCCTCGGCGGGCGGCTGCCGCGGGGTGGCCCGGCCGCCGGTCGCTCGCGGCTCGGCGATCCGGTCCGCCCGGAAGATCCGCCAGTCGTCGCGGTCGAGGTCGTAGCCGAGCAGGTACCAGCGGCGCCCGGCCGAGACTAGCCGGTGCGGTTCGACGTGCCGCCGGGATTCGGTCCCGTCGCCGGTGCGGTAGGCGAACCGGGTCCGTTCGGTGTTGGCGATCGCGCCGGCGAAGACGGTGAGGTGTTCCGGGTCGACGGCGGGTCCGGTGCCGGGCAGCGGCACGGTCGCGGCACCCAGCGCGCCGACGCGGTAGCGCAATCGCGAGGGCAGTACCTGTTCGAGTTTCGCCAGTGCCCGGACCGACGACTCCTCGATACCGGAGATCGCCTGCCCGGCGGCGCTCCGGAGACCGACCGCGATGGCGACGGCTTCCTCGTCGTCGAGCAGCAGCGGGGGCATCGCCGCGCCCGCGCCCAGCCGGTAGCCGCCGTCGGAGCCTCGTGACGCGTCGACGGGGTAACCGAGCTCACGTAGGCGGTCGATGTCACGCCGGATGGTGCGCTGGCTGACCTCCAACCTTCGTGCGAGCTCGCTGCCAGGCCATTCGCGCGGTGTCTGCAGGAGCGACAGCAGGCTGAGCAACCGGGCGGGCGTGTCCGTCATGCGGTAAGGATGCCCTGGAGAGAGGACAGGAGATGACCTATATGGGGTGAGCCGCATGACTTTGTTTGATTGAACTTGCACCGCTGTGCATAATCATTCGTATGACGGTGAAGATCGCGGTTGCCGGAGCCAGCGGGTACGCGGGCGGCGAACTCCTGCGCCTGCTGCTGACCCATCCCGAAGTCCGGATCGGCGCGCTGACCGCGGCCAGCTCTGCGGGGACGCCGCTCATCCAGCACCAGCCGCACCTCGCGCCGCTGGCGGACCGCGTCCTGCTGGAGACGACCCCGGAGACCTTGGCCGGACACGACGTCGTCTTCCTCGCCCTGCCGCACGGCCACTCGGGTGCCATCGCCGCGCAGCTGGGCCCGGACGTCCTGGTCGTCGACCTCGGCGCGGACCACCGGCTGGCGAACGCGGCCGACTGGCAGCGCTGGTACGGCGGCGACCACGCCGGACAGTGGCCGTACGGACTTCCCGAACTCCCCGGCGCCCGCGAGCGCCTCACCGGGACCAAGCGCGTCGCGGTCCCCGGCTGCTTCCCGACCGGCGGTTCGATCGCCCTCGCCCCGGCGTTCGCCGCAGGCCTGGTCGAGCCGGAGGTCAACGTCGTCGCCGTGACCGGGACCTCGGGCGCGGGCAAGAGCCTCAAGCCGAACCTCCTCGGTTCGGAGGTGATGGGTTCGGCCACCGCGTACGGCGTCGGCGGCGCCCACCGCCACACCCCCGAATTCGCGCAGAACCTCTCGGCGGTCTCGGGGGAGCGGGTCAAGGTCTCGTTCACTCCGGTGCTGGCCCCGATGCCGCGGGGGATCCTCACCACCGCGAGCGCCGCGCTCAAGTCCGAGGTGGACGCCGACGGTGCCCGCGAGGTGTACGAGAAGGCCTACGCAGCCGAGCCGTTCGTCCAGCTGCTGCCTTCGGGCCAGTGGCCGTCGTCGGCCTCGGTCGTCGGCTCTAACAACGTCCAGCTGCAGGTCACCGTCGACGCCGACACCCGGCGCCTGATCGTGGTCGCGGCCATCGACAACCTGACCAAGGGCACCGCGGGCGGTGCCGTGCAGTCGATGAACATCGCACTCGGCCTCCCCGAAACCACCGGACTACCGACCGTAGGAGTCGCTCCGTGACCGTCACTCAGCCGAAGGGATTCCGGGCCGCGGGCGTCGCCGCCGGGATCAAGGACTCGGGCAAGCTCGACCTCGCGCTCGTCGTCAACGACGGTCCGCTGCAGGTCGCGGCCGGCGTGTTCACCCGCAACGTGATCAAGGCCGCGCCCGTCCTGTGGTCGCAGGAGGTCCTCAAGCAGCAGCGCCTCAAGGCCGTCGTGCTCAACTCCGGCGGGGCGAACGCCGCCACCGGTCCCGGTGGTTTCCAGGACACCCATCAGACCGCCGAGAAGGTCGCCGAACTCTTCGAGGCGGGCGCCATCGAGGTCGCCGTCTGCTCCACCGGCCTGATCGGCGAGCGCCTCCCGATGGACGCGCTGCTTTCCGGCGTGGACACCTCCTTCAAGGAACTCGGGACCGGCGCCGAGACCGATCTCAACGCCGCCACCGCGGTCATGACCACCGACAGCAAGCCGAAACAGGCGGTCGCGAAGCACGACAGCGGCTGGAGCGTCGGCGGATTCGCCAAGGGTGCCGGCATGCTCGCGCCGAACCTCGCGACGATGCTCTCGGTCCTCACCACCGACGCGGTCGTCACGCCGGAGGTCCTCGACCGCGCCCTGCGCGCGGCCACCGGTATCACCTTCGACCGGCTCGACGTCGACGGCGGCACCTCCACCAACGACACGGTGCTCGTCCTCGCGTCCGGCGCCAGCGGCGTCGAGCCGACCGAGGCCGAACTGACCGAGCTGCTCACCGCGGTCAGCCTCGATCTCGTGCTGCAGCTGCGTGCGGACTCCGAGGGCGCGACCAAATACGTCGACGTCACGGTCACCGGCGCGGCGAACGAGGCCGACGCCATCGCCGTCGGCCGGACGATCGCCGAGGACAACCTGGTCAAGACCGCGCTGTTCGGTTCGGACCCGAACTGGGGCCGCATCGCCATGGCGCTGGGCCGGGTGCCCGCGGAGATCGACCCGGAGAAGGTCGCCATCGCGATCAACGGCGTGACCCTGTTCGCCAAGGGCACCCCCGCCGCGGACCGTTCCGAGGCGGACCTCTCCGGCCGCGACATCAAGATCGTCGTCGACCTCGGTCTCGGCGAAGGCGAGGCGACGATCTACACGACCGACCTCTCGCACGCGTACGTCGAAGAGAACAGCGCGTACTCGTCATGAGCCCTTCCGAATCCACGGTCCCCGCGGACGAACGGCTCGCGACCGCCGCCGAGAAAGCCTCGATCCTCATCGAGGCCCTGCCCTGGTTGCAGCGCTTCCACGGCGCCACCGTCGTGGTGAAGTACGGCGGCAACGCCATGATCGACGAGAGCCTCAAGCAGGCCTTCGCCGAGGACATGGTGTTCCTGCGCATGGCAGGGCTGCGTCCGGTGGTGGTGCACGGCGGCGGCCCGCAGATCACCGCGATGCTCAACCGGCTCGGCGTCGAAGGCGAGTTCAAGGGCGGCCTGCGGGTCACCACGCCGGAGACGATGGACATCGTCCGCATGGTGCTGACCGGCCAGGTCAGCCGCGAACTGGTCGGGCTGATCAACGCGCACGGCCCGTACGCGGTCGGCATCTCCGGCGAGGACGCGCGACTGTTCACCGCCGAGCGCAAACAGGCCACTGTGGACGGTGTGCCGGTCGACATCGGTCTGGTCGGCGAGGTCTCCGAGGTCAACCCGGACGCGGTACTCGACATCGTCAACGCGGGCCGGATCCCCGTGGTATCCACCGTGGCGCCGGACATCGACGGCGTCGTGCACAACATCAACGCCGACACCGCCGCCGGAGCGCTGGCCGCCGCGCTGGGCGCGGAGAAACTCGTCGTCCTCACCGACGTCGAAGGCCTCTACGCCAACTGGCCGGACCGCGGCTCGCTGGTCGACCGCATCCGCGTGGACCGCCTCGAAACCCTGCTGCCCGGCCTCGCCAGCGGCATGATCCCGAAGATGGAGGCCTGCGTGCGCGCCATCCGCGGCGGTGTCCGCCGCGCACACGTGATCGACGGCCGCATCGCCCATTCGGTACTGCTGGAGGTCTTCACCTCCCGCGGCATCGGCACCATGGTCTTCCCCGAAACGGAGCTCCCGTGACCACCCTCAAGTCCAATGCAGACGGCCAGGAACACTGGAAGTCGTCCCTCATGGACAACTACGGCACCCCGGCGCTGACCCTGGTCCGCGGCGAGGGCGCGAAGGTCTGGGACGCCGACGGCAAGCCGTACCTCGACCTGGTCGGGGGGATCGCGGTCAACGCGCTGGGCCATGCCCACCCCGCCGTGGTCGCCGCGGTCTCCGAGCAGGTCGCGAAACTCGGGCACACCTCGAACCTCTACGTGAACCCGGTCGTCGTCGAATTCGCCGAAACCCTCCTGGACGTCGCCGGTCTTTCCGGTAACGCGAAGGTGCTGTTCGTCAACTCCGGCGCGGAGGCCAACGAAGCCGCGCTGAAGCTCAGCAGGCTCACCGGACGCACCAAGATCGTCGCCTGCGAGGGCGCCTTCCACGGCCGCACCATGGGCGCGCTGACGTTGACCGGTCAGCCGTCGAAACGGGATGCGTTCGCGCCGCTGCTGCCCGGCGTGACCCACGTCCCCTACGGTGACATCGACGCGCTTCGCGCCGCGGTGGACACCGACACGGCGGCGGTGTTCCTCGAGCCGATCCTCGGGGAGGCGGGCGTGGTCCCGGCGCCGGACGGCTACCTCCAGGCCGCGCGGGAGATCACCAAGGCGACCGGGACCCTGCTGGTCCTCGACGAGGTGCAGACCGGGATCGGCCGCACCGGCGCGTGGTTCGCCTTCCAGCACGCCGGCATCGTGCCGGATCTCATCACGCTGGCCAAGGGCCTCGGCGGTGGCCTGCCGCTCGGCGCGGTCATCGGCGTCGGGGAGGCGGGTGAACTGGTGAAGCCGGGGCAGCACGGGACCACCTTCGGCGGTAACCCGATCTGCTGCGCCGCCGGGCTCGCCGTGCTCAGGACCATCGCCAAGGACAACCTGAACGACCACGTTTCCGCACTGGGCAAGGACATCGCCTCTGGTGTCGAGGAACTCGGCCACCCGTTGGTCGCCGGGGTCCGCGGCGCCGGGCTGCTGCTCGGCATCGCGCTGCGCGAGCCGGTCTCCGCGGCCGTCGCCAAGGCCGCGCAAGAAGCGGGGTACCTGGTCAATCCGGTCGCACCGGACACGATCCGGCTGGCACCGCCACTGATCCTGAGCGCCGATCAGGCCAAGGGATTCCTCGATGCCCTTCCCGGGGCGCTCGATTCCACCACCACTTAGGACAGAGACGAAACCCATGCTCCGCAACTTTCTCCGCGACGACGATCTCAGCCCTGCCGAACAGGCCGAGATCCTGGACCTCGCCGACCAGTTGAAGGCCGAGCCGCTGAGCTCCCGCGCGCTGGAGGGCAAGTCGGTCGCGGCGATCTTCGAGAAGAACTCCACCCGGACCCGGTTCTCGTTCGAGGTGGGCATCGCCCAGCTCGGCGGGAACCCGGTGATCGTCGACGGACGCTCTATGCAGCTCGGCCGCGAAGAGACCATCGAGGACACCTCACGGGTGCTTTCGCGCTACCTCGACGCGATCGTGTGGCGGACCTTCGCCCAGAAGCGTATCGACGCGATGGCGTCGGCGGCGAGCATCCCGGTGATCAACGCGCTCACCGACGAGTTCCACCCCTGCCAGGTGCTCACCGACCTGATGACCATCCGCGAGCGCAAGGGCAAGCTCGCCGGGCTCACCCTGGTCTACCTGGGCGACGGCGCCAACAACATGGCGCATTCGCTGCTGCTGGGCGGCACCACGGCCGGGATGAACGTGCGCGTCGTCTCGCCGGAAGGCTTCCAGCCCGATCAGCAGGTCATGCTCGACGCCAAGCACCGATCGAGTGAAACCGGCGGCAGCACCACGGTCTTCACCGACCCGTACGCCGCGGTCGAAGGCGCGGACGTCGTCGTCACCGACACCTGGACCTCGATGGGCCAGGAGAACGACGGTCTCGACCGCGTCGGCCCGTTCCGGGAGCTGCAGGTGAACGCCGCGCTGATGCGCCGGGCGGCGGACGAGGCGATCGTGCTGCACTGCCTGCCCGCCCACCGCGGCTGGGAGATCACCGACGAGGTCCTCGACGGGCCGTCGAGCGCGGTCTGGGACGAGGCCGAAAACCGGCTGCACGCGCAGAAGGCGCTCCTGGTGTGGCTACTGGACGAGAAGCGACGATGACCGGCAGCAGGGTCACCCGGCAGGCCCGGATCACCGAACTCGTGTCCACGATGGCCATCCGCAGCCAGACGGAGCTCGCGAAGCTCCTGGCGGCGGAAGGTATCGACGTCACACAGGCGACGCTGTCACGGGACCTCGACGAACTGGGCGCGGTGAAGCTCCGAGGTGCCGATTCGGGTGCGCCGGTGTATGTCATTCCGGAGGACGGCAGCCCGGTACGCGGGGTGCAGGGCGGTACCTCCCGGCTCTCGCGGCTGCTCGCCGAACTGCTCGTTTCGGCGGATTCGTCAGGGAACCTGACCGTGCTGCGCACCCCGCCGGGGGCGGCGCAGTTCCTCGCCAGCGCCATCGACCGGGCAGCGCTGGAGGAGGTCGTCGGTTCGATCGCGGGTGACGACACGGTCGCGGTGATCGCGAGGGAACCCTTGTCCGGCAAAGATCTGGCCGAGCGCTTCATGGCGCTGGCCCGGCGGTCGTCCACAGTGGACGGCGGTGAGGAGGCCGAAGGTGACGCCTGACGGGTTCGCCTTCCCGGATGACCCGGAGAAGGCGGTCATCACCTTCGACGAGGGGGTGCCGGTCGCCATCGACGGGGAGACCGTGACGCTGCTGGAAGCCTTCCAGCAGTTGAACCGCCGTGTCGGCGCCTTCGGGATCGAAGGACGCGAGATCTACGAAAGCCCGGGTGCGCTCGCGCTGGTCACCGCGCACGACGAGCTGGAGAAGGTCAGTGCCGGGCGGGTGTCCGGCGAAGTCCGCCTGATCCTGCACCGCGGGAACGCGGTCGTGAACTCCGCGCGCGATGAGCGCACACTGTACGACTTCACCACGGGCACCGGTTTCGACCAATCGGTCGCCTGACGAGAACCAAGCAATTTCGAGGAGTGTTGTGAGCGGGAATGAGCAGCCGGTGCAGCTGTGGGGCGGCCGGTTCGCCAGCGGGCCGGCCGAGGCGATGGCGGCGCTGAGCGCGTCGACCCATTTCGACTGGCGGCTGGCGCCGTACGACATCGCCGGTTCGCGGGCACACGCGCGAGTGCTGCGGAAGGCCGGGCTTCTCACCGAGGACGAGCTGACGGGCATGCTCGCCGCGCTGGACACGCTCGCGCAGGACGTCGCTTCGGGCGCGTTCACCCCGACCGTCGCCGACGAGGACGTCCACACCGCGCTCGAACGCGGTCTGCTGGAGCGGGCGGGTACCGAACTCGGTGGCAAGCTGCGGGCGGGTCGTTCCCGCAACGACCAGGTCGCGACGCTGTTCCGGATGTGGCTGCGCGACGCCGCCCGCCGTGTGGTCGCCGGCACCCTTGGCGTCGTCGACGCGCTGGTTTCGCAGGCGGACCGGCATCCGGACGCGGTCCTGCCGGGCCGCACCCACCTGCAGCACGCCCAACCGGTCCTGCTGGCGCACCACTTGCTCGCGCACGGCCAGTCGCTGCTGCGCGACGTCACCCGGTTGCGTGACTGGGACGCTCGCACCGCCGAATCGCCCTACGGTTCCGGCGCGCTCGCGGGCTCCTCACTCGGCCTCGACCCCGAAGCCGTCGCCGCGGAACTGGGCTTCGACACCAGCGTCGAGAACTCCATCGACGGAACCGCGTCGCGGGATTTCGTCGCCGAGTTCGCCTTCGACGTCGCGATGCTCGCGGTCAACCTGTCGAGGATCGCCGAAGAGGTGATCATCTGGAACACCGCCGAATTCGGCTACGTCACCCTCGACGACGCCTGGGCGACCGGCAGCTCGATCATGCCGCAGAAGAAGAACCCGGACGTCGCCGAGCTGACCCGCGGCAAGGCGGGACGGCTCATCGGCAACCTGACCGGCCTGCTCGCGACGCTCAAGGCGCAGCCGCTGGCCTACAACCGGGACCTGCAGGAGGACAAGGAGCCGGTCTTCGACTCCGTCGAGCAGCTGGAACTGCTGTTCCCGGCGATCGCGGGCATGCTCGAGACGCTGACCTTCCACACCGACCGGCTCGCCGAACTGGCGCCTGCCGGATTCACCCTCGCCACGGACATCGCCGAATGGCTTGTGCGGCAAGGGGTTCCGTTCCGTGTCGCACATGAGGCGGCGGGGGAGAGCGTCCGTGTCGCCGAGGGCCGCGGTGTCGGCCTCGACGAACTGACCGACGAAGAGTTCGAGAAGATCAACCCGGCGCTGACGCCGGCCGTGCGCGAAGTGCTCACCGTCGAAGGCTCGGTGCGTTCGCGCAACGCCCGCGGCGGTACCGCCCCGGAGCGGGTCGCCGAGCAGCGGGACCGGCTGGTCGCGCGGGTCACCGAACACCGCTCCTGGCTGGGCTGACCTCTCGCGTGAAGGCCCCTTCCCTCGGCCCTGGTTTAAGTGACCAGCAGAGGGAAGTGGGCCTTCACGCGCTTGAGGGAAGCCTGGTCGCCAAGCCGTCGAGGACGCAGTCGAGACCACGTTCGAAGTCGTCGTCGTTGGTCTCACCGGGCTTCTGATCGCGCTGGGCCGCGTAGAGCTTCTTCAGCCGCGGATGGTCCCGCACCGCCTGCTCGGCCGTCGGCCATAGCCGGTCTTTCCATTCCTGCTCGCTCTGCCCGCTTCGCTTCAGCGTCGTGAGCCACGCGGCTTCGCTGGTGGCCCTCCCGACGACGTAAGCCATGAGCGTGTTCCAGGCCAGATCGGCGTCATCCAGGGAGAAGCCGGCGTCCTCGAACAGCGCCAGTGCCGCCTCCGACAGCCGCAGGACGTTCGGTCCCAGATACGCCACCCCCGCCTCCCCGAGCAGCGAGCCGATCCAGGGATGGCGGAGGAACACCGAACGCAGGTCGTGGGCGAATCGCGCCGCCACCGCGCGCCACGGGCCGGCCCCCGGGAGGCCGACCTCGCCGTAGATCTCGTCGACGACCAGTTCGACCAGCTCGTCCTTGCTGGCCACGTGGGTGTACATCGACGCGGCGGCCACGTCGAGCCGGATCCCGAGCTTCCGCATGCTCAGTGCCTCGATGCCCTCGCCGTCGAGAAGTTCGATGGCCGCGGAAACGATCTGCTCCCGGCTCAGCGAGGGCTGATCGCGTCGTCGTTTCGGCGGCCGGGCCCACACCGACGTGAACGGCATACCGCGCTCCCCACTTTATCCGTACAGTGTTCAGTATGCCTAACAGTGTACGGACAACCTTCGACCTTGCCCACTGGCAGTCCCGCCTCGACGTCCTGCGGGCCGGGCATCATGTTCCGGGCGCGACGCTCGCGGTGCTGATGGACGGCGAAATCCACGAGCTCGCGAGCGGGATCCTGCACCGGGGGACCGGCGTGGAGACGACCACGGATTCGGTCTTCCAGCTCGGCTCGATCGCCAAGGTCTACACGGCCTCGCTGGTGATGGGGCTGGCCGAGGAAGGACGGCTGGAGCTCGACGCACCGGTGATCGACGTCCTGCCGGAGTTCGCGACGGTCGATCCGGACGCGACCAAGACGATCACCACCCGGCAGCTTCTGAGCCACACCAGCGGACTCACCTGCGACTTCACCGAGGACACCGGACGCGGCGACGACTGCCTCGCCAAATACGTCGAAGCCGCCAGAGGAGTGGCGATGGACTGCCCGTCGGGGACCGCGGCCTCCTACAGCAGCGTCGGGTACAACGTGCTCGGCCGGATCGTCGAGGTCCTCACCGGCCTGACCTGGGACGACGCCTTGCGGCAACGGATCGTCACCCCGCTGGGGCTCACCGAGACGATGACCCTGCCCGAAGAGGCGTTGCGGTTCCGCGTCGCGATGGGACATCTCGGGCCGGATCCGGCGCCGACGTCCGCCTGGGATCTCATGCCGCGTTCGGCCGGGCCGTACGGTCGCGTTCTCGCCACGGCCGGCGATGTGGTCCGCTTCGCCCGGATGTTGCTGGACGGCGGCACCGCGTCCGACGGAACCCGGGTACTCGGTGCCGAAACGGTCGCCGCCATGTGCCGCCGTGAGGTCGAAGTGCCCGACAAGTGGACGCTTGATTCCGACGGCTGGGGGCTGGGACTGTCGATCTACGACTGGACCGGCGTTTCCGGGTTCGGGCACAACGGATCGTCGATCGGGCAGCGCTCGTACCTGCGGGTGGTGCCGGAAGCAGGACTGGTCTTCGCCCTGCTCACCAACCACGGGACGACTGATCGGCTGTACACCGAGCTGTCCAGGGAATTGCTCGGTGAACTCGCCGGAGTCCGGGTGCCCACCGCGTTCGGCCCTCCGCCGTCGCCGCCCTCGGTGCACGTCGCGCCTTTCGCGGGCGTCTACCGGCGCGCGGGCGTCATGATCACAGTCACCGAGAAGAACGGGAAGCTGCACTTCGTCTACGAGTTCGTCGACGCGCTCGAGGGCATCGCCCCGCCGATCGAGGCGGAGCTGGTCCCCGTGTCGGAGAACGTCTTCGCCGGGAAGAACTCGATGTTCGGCGACGACTGGATGCCGGTGTTGTTCTCGAAGCTCCCCGACGGCACCGACTACTGCTACACCGGCATGCGGGTGGCGCCCAGGATCGCCGGTTAAGGTCGGCGCAGGAAGATCGCGAGGACAAGGGGAGTGCGGAACGTGGAGACCGGCAGACAGTTCACCCGGCGGGAGCTGGCGCTGGATCCGGTGGAGCTGTCCACGCTCCTGCTCGGCGCGGTGCTGGAAGCGACCGGTCCCGACGGCACGGTCGCCGTCCGCCTGGTGGAGGTCGAGGCCTACCGCGGCCTCGACGACCCCGCGTCGCACTGTTATCGCGGCAAGACCCCGCGCAACGAGGTCATGTGGGGACCGGCCGGGCACCTGTACGTGTACTTCGTCTACGGCATGCACTTCTGTGCCAACGTCGTCGGTACCGAAGACGGCCAGCCGGGCGCTGTGCTGCTGCGCGCCGGTGAAGTGGTCACCGGCGCAGACATCGCCCGTGCGCGCAGGCCGACCGCGCGGGGCAACGGCGAACTCGCCAAGGGGCCGGCCATCCTCACGTCGGTACTCGGCATCGACCGGGCGGAGAACGGCATCGATCTGACCGACCCCGCGTCACCCGTCCGGCTGTTCACCGGCGAGCGCGTTCCGGAGTCGTCCATCCGCAGCGGGCCGCGTGTCGGCGTCGCGATGGCGATGGACACGCCATGGCGGTTCTGGATCGACGGCTCGCCCGCGGTCTCCACCTACCGCCGGGGCGGCAAGCGGCGGGCGGCGGCCCCCGGCCGATAGTCGGTTGACCTGGTGCGGGAGGATCTACAGGCGTGAGCGAGCACATCCTTGACGAGCTGACCTGGCGCGGCCTGATCGCGCAATCCACCGACACCGACGCACTGCGGCGAGACCTCGACCAAGGACCCCTCACGCTCTATTGCGGATTCGACCCGACCGCGCCGAGCCTGCACGCCGGCAACCTGGTCCCGCTGCTGATGCTTTCGCGCTTCCAGCGTGCCGGCCACCGGCCGATCGTGCTGGCGGGCGTCGCCACCGGCATGATCGGCGACCCGCGCGACACCGGTGAGCGCACCCTGAACACGGTGGACACCGTGTCGGAGTGGGCCGACCGGATCCGCGGTCAGCTGGAGCGGTTCGTCGACTTCGACGGCTCGCCGACCGGTGCGGTCATCGAGAACAACCTGGACTGGACCGCGAAGCAGAGCGTGGTCGAGTTCCTGCGCGACGTCGGCAAGCACTTCCCGGTCAACATGATGCTGAACCGGGAGACGGTGAAGCGCCGCCTCGAAACCGACGGCATCTCCTACACCGAGTTCAGCTACCTGCTGCTGCAGTCACAGGACTACCTGCACCTGTACCGCGAGTACGGCTGCAAGCTGCAGATCGGCGGCTCCGATCAGTGGGGCAACCTCGTCGGCGGGGTCGACCTGATCCGCCGCACCGACGGGGGGCACGCCCACGCGCTGACCGCGCCGCTGGTCACCGACTCCGACGGGCGCAAGTTCGGGAAGTCCACCGGCGGCGGCAGTGTCTGGCTCGACCCGGAGATGACCTCGCCGTACGCGTGGTTCCAGTACTTCCTGAACGTCGCCGACGCCGACGTCATCCGCTACCTGAAGATGTTCTCCTTCCTCGGGCAGGAGGAGATCGCGGCGCTCGCCGAGGACACCGAACAGCGCCCCCACCTGCGGTCCGCGCAGCGGAAGCTGGCGGAGGACTTCACGACGCTGGTGCACGGTGAGGCGGCGACCCGTCAGGTCATCGCCGCGAGCCAGGCGCTCTTCGGCAGGGGAGAGCTGCGTGAACTCGACTCGCCGACCCTCGACGCCGCCATGGCCGAGGTGCCCAACGGCAAGGTCGACCCGAACGGCGAGGCGACGATCGTCGATCTGTTGATCGCCGCCGGGCTCGTCGACAGCAAGGGTGCCGCGCGCCGCACCGTCAAGGAAGGCGGCGCGTACGTCAACAACACGAAGATCGCCGACGAGGAGTGGAAGCCGTCCGCGGACGACGCTCTGCACGGCCGCTGGCTCGTGGTCCGCAAGGGCAAGCGCAACGTCGCCGGCGTCCGCGTCGGGGGCTGATCGCGGCCCCGGCCCGAAACAGGGGCCTTGACCTGCGGAAACGCAGTTAAGGTACCCCCCTGTTTCGGGCCCCTGCGGGCCATGTAAAGTTCTCCAAGTCGCCAGGGAAACCGGGTGGCCGACCGGGACACGAACCAAGCTCTCGCTCAGTGCGATTGAGTGGGTGTCCCAC
>NZ_JBVKAE010000072.1:0-18889 GCF_055598845.1 Amycolatopsis sp. NPDC039088
CCCAAGCACCGAAACCCCCCCCTTCTTCCCCCGTCATTCGTTGTCTCCTCGCGTGAAAAAAAACCCCCCCCCCCACGACCAGCGCGCCGAAATACGCGGCGTTCAGTGCAGTGTGCCCGCCGGTGTCGAGAGATCCTCGGTGACCGAGAGCGCGGTGTCCACGATGATCCCCAGCGCCTCCGCCGCGCGATGCACGGCAAGGCTCGGCGCCGTCGTCCGCGCGGCTTGTTCCGGCGTATAGGGGACGTGCACGAAGCCGCCTCGCACGCCGGGGAAGTCGTTGTCCAGCAAGTGCATCAGCCCGTAGAAGACCTGGTTGCACACGTACGTCCCCGCGGTGTGCGAGACCGACGCGGGAAGACCCGCGTTCTTGATCCCCGCGACGCACGCCTTCACCGGCAGGGTCGTGAAGTACGCGTTGGGCCCGCCGGGGATCACCGGGACGTCGACGGGTTGGGAGCCCGCGTTGTCCGGGATCCGCGCGTCGATCAGGTTGATCGCGACGCGTTCCGGGGTGACGTCGGGGCGGCCGCCCGCCTGGCCGACGCAGATCACCAGTTCCGGCCGGTATTCGTCGATCGCGTCGCGCAAGGTGGTCAGCGAACGCGAGAACACGCACGGCAGCTCGACGGCCACGGTGTCGCGCCGTCGGCCGGTGAGCAGGGAAACCGCCTGCCAAGACGGGTTCACCCGCTCACCGCCGAACGGTTCGAAGCCGGTGAGGAGCACTGACGTCATGCCGCTCACCCTAACGTGTGACGGTCGTCAGGCAGTGTCGCTCAAAGCGCGCTTTCGGTTTTCCGCAGCCGGGCCGAGGCACTGGTTGTTCGACTCACTCAACCGTGTCAGCGGCCCGCCTCCGCAAAACCGAGGCCTCCGGCCGAAGAGAACGCGCGCGCGTGTCCTCGCCCAGGCGGCCGACGTCGGTCTGGGTGACACGCGTCAGGCAGCGGGCTTGAGGTCCCCGGGGTAGAGGAACTCGGGCGCCGGTTTGGTGTTGCCGTAGAACCACGCGTCGAAGAAACCCTGGAGGTTCTTGTGCGCGACGCGCTCGGCGAACTTCTGGAACTCCGGCAGGCTGGCGTTGCCGTCCCGGTGCAGGGCAGGCCACGTTTTCAGGATGCGGTCGAACGGGGCCGCGCCGATGTAGTTCTTCAGCGCGTGCAGCGCCACCGGGCCCTTCGAGTAGACGTACGTGAACTCGTTGCCTGGCCCCATGTCGTACAGTTTCCCGGCCCAGAACCGGTCCGACGCCTTCTGCACGGCGGACAGGTAACGCGCCTTGAGATCCTGGCCCGACTTCGCCTCGGACCACATCCACTCCGCGTACGAGGCGAAGCATTCGTTGAGGCAGACGTCCTTCCACTTGTCGACGGCGACCGAGTCGCCCCACCACTGGTGGGCGTTCTCGTGCACGATCGTCGGGATGTTGCCCGCCGCGCCCGAGTAGATCGGCCTGCTCAGCGTCTCCAGCGAGAACCCGATCGGCTCGGCGAGGAAGATGCCGCCCGCGGCGTCCACCGGGTACCGGCCGAACTTCGACGACAGGAAGTCGATGATCTCCGGCAGCCGCGCCTCGGCCTGCTTGGTCGCGGCGGGTGTGCCCGGGGCGTAGGCGTTGACGACCGGGGTGCCGTCGGACAGCTTCGTCCGCTCGAACTCCCATTTGTCGACCGCGACCGTCGTCATGTACGGGACGGCCGGGGTCTCTTCGGCCCAGACGTAAGTGGTGTTCTTCCCCGAAGCGAACTGCCCGCGCTCGCGGCCGTTCGAGATGACACCCCATTCCGAGGGCACGGTGACCGTGAGGTGGAAGGTCGCCTTGTCGCGCGGGGTGTCGTTGACCGGGTACCAGGTCGTCGCGGACTTCGGCTCGCCCGCGACGAACGCGCCGCCGGATTTCGCGTACTGCCAGCCGTTCGGGCCCAGCGACGGATCTTCGATCGCCTGCGGGACGCCGTGGTAGGCGATCTCGGCGGTGAACCGCTCGCGGTCGCGCAGCGGACGCGCCGGGGTGATCACCAGCTCGTGGTCACCGGTCCGCGTGAAGGTCGCCGTCCGCCCGTTGACCTTGACCGAGTCGACGGTCAGCCCGTGCAGGTCGAGGTTGAACGAGCTGAGCGCCTGTGTCGCCCGGCCGGTGATCGTCTGCAGGCCGGTGAGCTGCTTGGTCGCCGGTTCGTAGCCGATCTTCAGGTTGTAGTCGCCGACGTCGTAGCCGCCGTTGCCGTCCTGCGGGTAGTAGCTGTCGCCCGCGCCGTCGGCGCCGGGTTTCCCGGTGTCGGCGAGGGCGGTGCCACCGCCGAGGGCACTCGCGGCCAGAACGGCGGCGATGACGGCCGCACTCCGGTACCTCATTCACGCTCCCAGTCGATCGGCTGTCGTTTGGTCCCGAACCTAGTCCCGTGACCTCGGCCGGCCGCCCGGAAAGCTCCTTGGTGCCCGGATAATCCCCACTTCCGTCGCTTGAGCAGAGTCCGGAAACCCCGACAACGCGCTTTGAGATACACAGCCTAGCGGGCTAACTGGTTGCGGGTTCTGGAAAGCTGGGGGCCGTGCGTGTGACGCTGCTGGGCCCGGTCGGAGCGGAGGCCGGAGACGGCACCCCGGTCGACATCGGCGGTGTCCGCCTCCGCATGCTCTTGGCCAGGCTCGCGCTGGACCCCGGCCGCGGTGTCCCGGCGACGGCGCTCATCGACGGTCTCTGGGGCGCGGAACCGCCGTCCGACGCGGCGAACGCACTGCAATCCCTGGTCTCGCGGTTGCGCAAGGTACTGCGTGCCGACGGCGTCACCCTCGATTCGGGTCCTGGCGGCTACCGGCTGGACATCACCCGCGAAGACGTCGACGTCTTCCGTTTCGAACGGTTGGCGGCGGAGGGCCGGGCGGAGCTGGCGGCGGGCCGGGACGCCGGCGCGGCCGCGATCCTCGCCGAGGCACTCGGCCTCTGGCGCGGTGAGGCGCTGGCCGATGTGCTCGAAGCCCCCTTCGCGCAGGCACCGGCGACGCGTCTGGAGGATCTGCGTCTCGAAGCCGCCGAAGATCGCTTCGAGGCGGAGATCCGGATCGGCGGGCACGATCGGGTCCTCGCGGATCTCAAGGAGGCCGCCGCGCGGAATCCGCTGCGCGAACGCCTTGCCGGGCTGTGGATCCGGGCGCTGTGCGCGGCGGACCGGCAGTCCGACGCCCTCGCCGTCTACGAAGAGGTCCGGACGGCACTGGCCGACGAATTGGGCGTCGACCCCTCGGCCGAACTCCGCCAGCTCCACCTCGCCGCGCTGCGCGGGGAACTCGGCCCGCCGCCCGCGGCCGCCGACCATCTCCCGGTGCGGTTGACCAGCTTCGTCGGCCGCGACGACGAGCTGAAGCTGGTCGCCGAACTCCTCGCCGGTGCACGGCTGGTGACACTGGTCGGGCCAGGCGGCGCCGGGAAGACCCGGTTGGCCACCGAGGTCGCGACACGGCATCCGGCGCACGCGCGCGGGCGCGTCTGGTTCGTCCCGCTCGCCGGTGTCCGCGACCCCGGCGACCTGCCCGGCGCGGTCTTCGCGGCGCTGGAACTGTGGGACCTCGGTCTCTCGCACGGCGGTGACCCGATGCGGCGCCCGGTGGACGCGCTGGCCCGCGTCGTGGAGACGCTCGGCGCCGGTGAGTCGGTGCTGGTGCTGGACAACTGCGAGCATCTGGTCGAGGCGGCCGCGGAACTGGTGAACACCCTGCTGCGCCGCGTGCCGACCCTGCGGGTCCTCGCGACAAGCCGTGAGGCGCTGGCCATCGACGGCGAGACGCTGTGCCCGCTCGGTCCGCTGGCGGTACCGGAGGGGAAGCCGACCGTTCCACAGGCGGCCGAGGCGGGCGCGATCCGGTTGTTCGTCGACAGGGCGGTGGCGGTGCGCCCGGATTTCGTCCTCGACGAGTCCACTGTGGACGACGTCGCACAGATCTGCCGACGGCTCGACGGGATGCCGCTGGCACTGGAACTGGCGGCCGCGCGGCTGCGTTCGATGACGGTCGCGCAGATCTCGCAGCGGCTCGACGACCGGTTCCGCCTGCTGACCTCGGGCAGCCGGACGGCGTTGCCTAGGCAGCGCACGCTGCGCGCCGTCGTCGAGTGGAGCTGGGACCTGCTCGACGACGCCGAACGCGTCCTCGCCAGACGGCTGTCGGTGTTCGGCGCCGGTGCGGAGGTCGAAGCGGTCGAAGCCGTCTGCTCCGGTGATGACCTGCCGTCCGAAGACGTCCTGTACGTACTCGGTTCGCTCGTCGAGAAGTCCATTGTGGACGCGGTGGCGGGTGACCATGGCGAGCCCCGTTATCGCATGTTGGAGACCATCCGGGCCTACGCGGCGGAACGTCTCGACGAGGCCGAGGAGCGACAGCGACTGACGAAGGCGTATCACCGCTACTACGCCGATCTCACCGAGCGGCTGGAGCCGTTGCTGCGGACGAGGGACCAGCTCACCGCCATCTCGCGGTACGACGCCGAGCACGGCAATATCGTGACCGCGCTGCGCCAGGCGATCGACGCCGACGACGTCGACATGACGACCCGCCTGTTCAGCGGCATCTTCTGGTACTGGCTGATCAAAGGCGACAGTAACCGGGCCGAGGCGTTCGTCGCCGAGGTGCTCGCCTTCGGTGACAGGCTGGCCGAGGATTTCGCCGCCGCGTTCCGGGCGATCCGCGCGATGATGGCGATGGCACCTGGGGTCGGCGACCCGGTGGAGGGGCTCGAGCTCATCGACCACTGTGTGCGGACGAAGGCGTACGAACGGTTCGCCGGGCTGGCCCTCGGCCTGCCGATGCTCGCGTTCTTCTGCAAGGAAAGGGAACTCGCCCTTCGCGAGGTGGCGCGGGCGCTGTCGAGCCCGGATCCGTGGGTTCGTGCCGCCGCGTCGTGGGCGCAGAGTTTCATCCTCGCCGACCAAGGTGACACCGAGGGTTCGAACCAGGCGAGGGACCGGGCCTTCGACGGATTCTCGGCCGTGGGCGACCGCTGGGGGACCGCGATGGCGGTCGGGATGAAGGCGTCCGACATCTCGATGTCCGGTGACCACGAAGGCGCGCTTTCGCTGTACCGGCAAGGGCTCGCCCTCGCCCTCGAACTGGGTTCGCAGGACGACGTGATCCAGCAGCGCTGGCGGCTCGCGACCGAGTACGCGCGGTCAGGTGACCTCGACACGGCGATGCGCGAGATCCGCGAGGCGGAGCGGTACGCCGCCGACACGGGCAACGACCAGCTCGCGGTGATGGTGCTGGTGGGCAAGGTCGATCTGTTGAGCCGCGCCGGCCGGCTCGCGGAGGCGCGCGAGGCCGCCGCCCGGTTCCGGGAGTCGATGGCCAAGGTGCCGCTGCCGGGTATGTTCGCCGACGAGTTCGGCGGGTACATCGACACGGAAGTCGCGCTGGCCGCCGGAGATCTGGCGGGGGCCGAGCGCGCTGCCGCGATCGTCGTGAAGTCCACCGTGGGGCGGGCCGACATGCCCGATCTCGGGCGGATCGTCGAGGTCCTCGGCCTGATCCGGTTCCGGCAGGGCCGTGCTGACGTCGCCGTCCGGCTGCTCGGCACGGCAAAGCTCCTTCGCGGCAGGCTCGACCTCGGCGAGCCCGCCATCCGGAAGTTGATCGACGATCTCCGCGAGCATTTCGGCGAGGAGCGCTACGAAACCCTGCTCGTCCAGGATGCCGGACGGTCCCGGGATGAGTTGCTCTCCTGGCTCAGTGCCGAAGTAAGCGCGTGAAAGCCCCCTTCCCTCGGTCATGGTCTTGAGTGACCAGCCGAGGGAAGGGGGCCTTCACGCGCGTTCCCCCTGACCCCGAGTCAGACGCGCTTGCGGTAAGCCCAGGTGGCCAGCGGGAAGAAGACCGCGATCGCGGCCGCCATCCAGATCAGCGAACCGGTCAGCGGACCGGCGATCGCGCCACCGTTCATCAACCCCCGCAGTACGTCGGACATCTGCGTCACCGGGCTGATGTCGGCCCACGCCTTCAGCCAGCCGGGCATGGTGCCGGTCGGCACGAAGACGTTGCTGCCGAAGGTCAGCGGCATCAGGACCACGAACATCAGGCCCTGCACCGCGCCGGGGCTCTTCACCAGCATTCCGACGAACACCGACGCCCAGCAGAACGACAGCGCGAACGCGATGGCCAGTACGACGGCGAGCACGAACTCCGCCGGGCCGGTCTGGATCCGGTAACCCATGATCGTCGCGACGATCATCAGCACGGTGATGCACACCAGGTACCGCACGATATCGGCCAGTACGGCGCCGACCAGCGGCGCGGAGCGGGAGATCGGCATCGCGCGGAACCGGTCGAACACGCCCTTGGTGACGTCGGTGTTGAGCTGGACGCCGACGGTCATGCTGGCCTGCAGGATGTTGAACACCATGATGCCGGGCACGATCATCTGCAGGTAGTCCCCGGTGCTGCCCATGATCGCGCCACCGAAGAGGTAGACGAACATGACCAGGAAGATGATCGGCGCGATGGTGACGTCGGCCAGCTGCTCCGGATTCTTCCGGATCTTGAGGATGCCGCGCCAGGCAAGGGAAAGCCCGTGCTGAACGCCGCTGGAAAGTGGAACGCGCCGTGGTGGTGCGGGCGCGGCGATGGTCGTCATACCAGGCTCCCTTCCGGAGTCGTGTCCTTTGTGGACTCGTCGGTTTTCTTGCCGGTCAGCGCGAGGAACACCTCGTCGAGACTGGGCAGCCGCAGCGCCAGCTCGTCCGCGGTGATCCCGGCTTCGTCCAGCTTGCGGACCAGGGTGGACAGCAGGACCGGGTCGGCGACGGGCGCGGTGAGCAGCCCGGTGTCGTCGTCCCGGTTCGGCCGGGTCCCGGTGAGCCCGGCCAGGATGCGCTCGACGGCGTCGAGATCGCCGAGCGCGGTCGGCCGGACCTGCAGCGTCTGACCGCCGGTCCGCCGCTTGAGCTCGTCGGCCCGCCCGTTCGCCACGACCTGGCCGTGGTCGAACACGGTGATCGTGTCGGCCAGCTGGTCGGCCTCCTCCAGGTACTGCGTGGTGAGCAGCACCGTCGTCCCGTCGGCGACCAGCGTCCGGACCACGGCCCAGACCTCGTTGCGGGCATGCGGGTCGAGACCGGTGGTCGGTTCGTCCAGGTAGAGCACCTTGGGACGGCCGACCAGGCTCGCGGCGAGGTCGAGCCGCCGCCGCATGCCGCCCGAGTAGGTCTTGATCGCGCGTCCGGCGGCGTCGGTCAGTTCGAACCGCTCCAGCAGGTCGGCCGCACGCTTCTTCGCGTCCGCCCTCGAGAACTCGAGCAGCCTGCCGATCAGGACGAGGTTCTCCGTACCGGAAAGGTCCTCATCGACCGACGCGTACTGCCCGGTCAGCCCGATCATGCTCCGGACCGCCATCGGGTTCTTGACGACGTCGTACCCGAACACGCTCGCGTGGCCGCGGTCCGGCCGGATCAAGGTGGCCAGGATCCGGACGGCGGTCGTCTTCCCCGCGCCGTTCGGCCCCAGCACCCCGACCACCTTGCCCGCCGGGACCTCCAGATCGACCCCGTCGAGTGCTTTCGTCTCCCCATAGTGCTTGACCAGGCCCTCGGCCCTGATCGCGTGCGACATGTTTCCTCCTGTGGATCTCGCCCCGCGGACAAAGGTGCCCTCCCTCGCTGGCAGACGGCGCACAGCGCGCTGGCAGCGCCTGATAAGCGCTGGTAGGCGCGGTGTGAGGAGGTTGTGAAGGTGTTGTGGAGACCGCCGCCACGCCGTCTCCGATCGGCATACTCGACGGCATGGTGATCGAAGAACGGGCGCCCGCGGTTGCCCCCCGGACGCGTCGTGGCACTCGCGGGACGCTGGTCAGCGGGCTGCTCATCGGAGCGGTCGTGCCGTTCGCGGTGCTGACGGGGTTGCGGCTCGTCGGCTACGACGGCAACACGTACACGATCGCGGCGCTCGCGCTGACGCCGTACGCGGGGATCGCGACGCTGGTGCTCGCCGTCCTCGCCCTCGGGCTGCGCCGCTGGTGGACAGGGGCCGTCGCGCTGGTGCTGACCTTCACGATCGCCGCGCTGGTGCTGCCGAGGGCGTTCGCGAACGAGCAGAAGGCGCTCGGTGGCAAACACGTCCGCGTGCTGGCGTCGAACATGCTCGGGGGACAGGCCGATCCGGGCAAGATCGTCGGCTACGTGAAGGAACACCAGGTCGACGTCCTGAGCCTGACCGAGATGACGCCCGAGGCGGTCACGGCGCTGGAGCGGGCCGGACTGTTCGAGCTCCTGCCGTTCCACGTGCTGCACCCGGCGGAATGGGCGTCCGGCTCGGGGCTGGTGTCGAAATACCCGCTCACACCGCTGAAGCTGACCGGCGCTTCGAACTTCAAGCAGCCGAGCGCGAGTATCGACCTCGGCGACGGCGTCCGGATCGAGGTCGTCGCGGTCCACCCGGCCGCGCCGATGTGGGACAGGCACGCGTGGGTCGACGAAGCCAAGGACCTGCCCTACGCCGACGCCGAGCACGACATCCGGATCCTGGCAGGCGACTTCAACGCCAGCCTCGACCACGCACTCTTCCGTGAGCTGCTGACCAGGGGATACGTGGACGCGGCCGATCAGACGGGGAAGGCGCTGACGGGGACTTGGACGAACGGGATGGTCCCGCCGGTGCCGATCGACCACGTGCTGGCGGACAAACGGGCGGCCATCGCGGACTTCAAGGTGCTGGAGACGCCGGGCAGCGACCACGACGCCGTCTACGCCGAGGTCGTCTTGCCCTGAGTGAGCAGCGCGTCCAGCGCTTCGAGGGTTTCGAGGCCGTTGCTCGCCAGTGAGACGCCCCGGCCGTGCCGGACCTGCGGCTCACGCGGGTTGATCCGGATGAGTGCACCGGTCGCGGCGCTGGCCAGTTCCGAATAACGCCGCACCGTCGGCACGGCCTGCCCGGCGCCGAGTTCCACCACCACGAGGTCGCGATGCGCGCGCCGCCACGCGGTCAGCTCGTCGAGCTGGGCCTGGCTGCGCTGTTCGAGCCACTCGTAATCGCCGAACATGAGGATGTTGGGCCGCGCGAGGCCGCCACAACGCGGGCACGACGGCAGCGGCTTCAGCGCGCGCATCGTGTCCTCGTCGATCGGGACCTCGACGTCGTCCGCCCGCCAGATGTCGGTGGTGCACCGGCCGAGGCATTGCAGGTGGTGGATGGACCCGTGTGCCTCGGCCACGTACGCGTAGCCCGCCTTCTGGAACTGACCGTCCACATTGGACGTGTACGCGTGTACGCCGCCGGGTTTCCGCGCGCCCCAGGACAGCAGGAGCCGGAACCCCGCGTGCGGGACGGTGGCGCGGTAAAGCGCGAGCCGGTGCCCGTAGAAACCCCAGGCCAGCTCGGGATCTTCGGCGAAATGCCGCGGGTCGGCCAGTTCGACGAAGCTGATGCCCAACCGTTCGTACGGCGGATACGCCTTCCAGAAACCTTCGTCACCCCGGAAATCGGGCAGGCCGGAGTCGACGCCCATCCCGGCGCCGGCACAGACGAGCAGCGCGCCGGCGCCGTCGATCAGTTCCGCGGCTCGTTCGAGCTCACTCACCCGGCTTCGAAGCCTGGACGACCTCGAATTCCAGCAGGTTCGCCCCGCTGGAGACCGGCTTCGCGCGCTCACCCGCGTGCGCCTCGCGCGCCGGGCCGGACGCCCACGCCTGGTACGCCTCTTCGGACTCCCACTTGGTGTAGACGAAGTAGCGGCTCTCGCCGGAGACCGGGCGGAGCAGCTCGAAGCCGAGGAAGCCGGGCTGGTTGTCGACGGCGTGCAGCCGCGCGGCGAACCGCTTCTCCAGCTCGGGGCCTGCGCCTTCGGGGACCTCGATCGCGTTGATCTTCACGACTGCCATGCCGCCAGCCTACGACGAAACTCTTTCGCGCCGCGATGTGATGCGTGCCTACCCGCATTTAGAGGACTAAATGCCTAGCCGCGAAGGGTGCCGGGCAGTAGTTCGGCGTCCGGAGGGATCGCCGTGCTGTGGAACCAGGCGTCGAAGAACGGCCGCAGGTTCTCTGCCGAAAGCTTGATCGTGAACGCCTCGAAATCCGCCCAGGACGCGTTGGCGTTCCGGTACGCCGCCGGCCACTCCTTCAGCAGCCGCGCGAAAGCCCCTTCGCCGATCTTCCGCCGCAGCGCGTGGATGGCCAGGATCCCCTTGTCGTACACGCCGTGGAATTCCTGGCCGGTCCCCATGTCGACCAGCTTCGACGACCAGAATTCCGGGCTGCCCCGCATGATCTCGAGCGCGGCGCGGTAGCGGTCGTCGAGGTTCTCGTTGTCCCGCGCTTCCTGCCACAGCCATTGCGCGTACGAGGCGAAGCATTCGTTGAGGCAGATGTCGGACCACGAATTCAGCGTCACCGAATCGCCGAACCACTGGTGTGCGGTTTCGTGCACCACGGTGATCAGGTCGGCCCATTTCGCGTAGGTCGGCCTGGTCTGGGTCTCCAGCGAGAAGTGGATGTCCTCGTCGAGGTAGATCCCGCCCGCCGCGTCGACCGGGTACGGCCCGAATTTCGACGTCAGGAACCCGATGATCTCCGGCAGCCGCCTGCCGGTGTCGCGCCGGTCCTCCGCGCCCGGCGCGTACGCGTTGACCAGCGGCGTACCGTCGGGGAGCGACATCCGGTCGACGGTGAACTTGTCGATGGCCACCGTGGTCAGGTAGGCCGCCACGGGCGTGCGTTCCTGCCAGGACGTCGTCGACCAGCCGTTGGCCGCGGTCTTCTGGATCTCGCGTCCGTTCGAGATGACCGTCCAGCCGTCCGGCACCCGGGCGGTGAGGTTGAACATCGCCTTGTCGCGCGGGGTTTCGTTGACGGGATACCAGAACGACGCCGAATGCGGCTCGCCGACGATGAACGCGCCACCGTCCTTCGACTTCTGCCAGCCGTTTTCGCTGCCGCCCGCCTTCGGCGTCGCCGACGGGTCGCCACCGTAGACGACCTTCGTGTGGAAAGTGGTCCCGTTCCGGATCGGCTCGGCGGGCGTCACCACCAGCTCGAATTCGCCTTCACGGGCGAACTTCGCCGGTTTTCCCTCCACTTCAACGGATTGCACCGTCAAGCCGCGTAAGTCCAAGTTGTACCGATTGAGGTCTTGGGTCGCTTTCGCGGTCACCGTGGTGTCGCCGTCGAGACGCCCTTTCGCGGGGTCGTAAGTGATCCCGACCTGGTATTCGACGGCGTCGTAACCGCCGTTTCCGTCCATCGGGTAATACGGGTCGCCCGCGCCGGAAGCACCGGGCACCGGGTTCATCGGCGGCGGCGGAGGGGGCGCGGCGGGGGGATCATCGACGCTGCAACCGATAATCAGGGCGCTGACGACCCCCAGGACCAGACCGGCGGCGGGGACACGGCTGCGCATGGAGGGGAGCTTAGTGGTGATTCAGCGCGACGGGTTGGTCACTTTCGGCGGTGACGGGCCGCCGATCGTCCTCCTGCACGGGTTGATGGGCAGGGCGACGACGTGGTGGCGGGTCGCGCGAAGGCTCGAATCGTACGGGCGTGTCCACGGTCTCGACGCGCGCGGGCACGGCCGCGGCCCGCGAGGCGGACCATGGCGCACCGAGCGGTTCGCCGACGACGTCGCCGCGGTGCTGCGGACCTTCGACGAGCCCGCGGTCTTGATCGGACATTCGATGGGCGGCCTGCACGCTTGGGTCACCGCGGCCATCCATCCCGACCTCGTCCGCGCCGTGGTCTGCGAGGACTTCGCGCCGGACCAGCGCGGGCGGACCGTGGACGACTGGCGTGGCTACTTCGAATCGTGGCCGGTCCCGTTCCGCTCATTGGCGCACGTGCGCGAGTTCTTCGGCGAAACCGGCGACTACTTCATCGAATGCGTCGAAGAACGCGAGGACGGCTATCACCTGATCGCGTCGCTTCCGGATCTGTACGAGATCGCCGCGGAATGGGGACGGCGCGATTTCTGGGAGTACGTCGAGCGCGTCAAGTGCCCCCTGCTCGCCATCGAAGGCGAGCGGACGGCGATGCCGCACGGTCAGCAGGCCGAACTGGCCGCGCGGGTGCCCGGCGGCCTCGGACGGCACATCGTCGTCCAAGGCGCCGGGCATGTGGTGCACGACGAAGCGCCGGAGACCTATCTCGGTGCCGTCGAAGCGTTCCTCTCCGACGTCATCGGGTAGCCCTGGTCAGCCCTTCGCCAGCTGGGCGTCGATCCACGCGCGCAACCGCGCCTCGCCCGGGTAGCCGATGTTCCGCGAGTTGGGCAGTTCGGCGGCGTTGCGGACGCCGACCAGCGTCGGGAGGTAGCGGATGTTGTACCGGCGGGACAGGTCACGGCTCTGGTCGACGTCGACCTCGCCGAGCAGGAACCGGCCGCCGTATTCGGCGGCGAGCCGTTCGATCACCGGCTTCATCTGACGGCATGGCGGGCACCAGGTCGCGCCGAAGTCCATGATGACCAGCTTCTGCCGCGAGATGTCCATGACCTGGGTGTAGTTGGCCGAAGTCACCGTGACCACGTTCTCGGCCGTCGGCGACGGTGCGGCGGAAGCCGCGCCGGAACCGAAGCCGGTGACGAGCGCGAGCACACCGGCCAGCACGCAGACGAACCGTTTGCACTTGGACAAGACGTTCTCCTTCGATGCGGGAATCCACTCAGGACGAAGAACTGGTCGGCAATCCTCCCGCCACCCAGTCTTCGATGCCTTCGCGGTATTTGCGGACGTTCGTGTACCCGAGCTCCAGCAGCCGCCGTCCGACGAATTCACTGTTGCGGCAGGGCGTGTTCGCGCAATAGACGACGATCTCGGCCGCCTTGTCCGGTAGCACCCTCGGCGCCAGCCGGTCGGTGAACTCGGCGGCCAGTTCGTACGGGAATCCCGGAATATTGCGGGATTCGGGAATGTGCTCCTTTTCGAAATAGGCGACCGGCATGGTGTCGACGACGACCACCGTTCCGGCCTCCATCCGGGAGCGCAGTTCCGCACGAGTGATCAACGGCAGCATGGTGCCCCTTCTTTCCACGACCGTGCTTGACGATTCCCATCGTCGGCCGTTTCCCGAAGGACGTTCTAGTGCCGCCTCGGCATGCCGGTGGGTTATCCGACGGCCAGCCTGCCGTGTCGGCGCAGCCAGGTCCGGTACGGCGCCGTCCGCTCGGCCAGTCGCCAATATCCCGCGGTCGCCTCGGTGGCGAGTTCACCGACGGCGGACGCGCACGGCCCGTCTTCGCGCCACGCGAGTACGTGTCGCACGCACATCGGCGCGCCGGACAGCGGGCGGATGACCAGGCCGTCGGTCTGCGGCCGGGTCGGCTGGACCAGCCCGACGCCGTATCCGCCGCCGACCAGGTCTTCCCGCGCGGTGTCGAAGTCGACGTCGTGGGCGATCCGGGGGTCGAAACCGTGCGCGAGACACATTTCGCGGAACACGACCCGGCAGCCGTCGCCGCCGTTCGACACGATCCAGTCCTCCCCGGCCAGTTCGGCGAGCTCGATCTCCTCCTCGCCGGCGAGCGGATGCCCGGCGGGAAGCGCGACGAACGACGGTTCCCTGGCCAAGGTCATGGTCCGCACTTCCGGCGGCACCGGCAGGCCGCGCCCACCGCAGATCATGATCAGCGCGAGGTCGATGCCGCGGTTCGCGACCTGGGCGAGCAGCCGGGTGCGCGAAGTGTCCGCACGCGTGCGGAACGGTTCGCCCGGCCGCAGGTCACGCAGCCCGCCCAGCAGCGAACCCGTGATGGCGCTGTCGTTCCAGCCGATTCTGAGCGGCTCGCCCAGTTCGGGTTCCTGGCGGTGGAAGTCGTGCTCCAGTTCGTCGAAGGTCAGCACGATCGCCCTGGCCCGCCGCAGGATCAGGGCGCCGAGTTCAGTGGGCCGCACCCCGTGCTGGTCGCGGTGGAACAGCGGACCGCCGACCATCCGCTCGATCCGGCGCAACTGATGGCTGAGCGCGGGCTGTCCGAGCCCCAGGCAGGCCGCGGCTCGGTTGAGGCTTCCGGAGGAAGCGATCTCACAGATCACGCGAAGATGCCGAACCTGAATCTCCATGACTTCGTATACCGCGTTTCCCCGCGCCCCGGCACCTCCGAAAGTCGAGATCCGTAATTTCCTATAACCCGATGACAACATTTTCTGGCAATACCCGGGTCAGCGGTCCATGGCTACGTTCGGTCGACGCCTCAACTCCGGCACATATCCCGCGAATCAGGAGCCGTCTTGCTGCGACCACTGCCGCTCACCGAGCATTGCGCCGATCCGCTGTCGCGAGCCGAGCACGTGTGCATCGGCATCAGCCCCTTCAACAGCTATTTCACGGTGGAACGTATCGCCGATCTGGCCCGCTGGGCCATTTCCGGCTTTCGCGGTTTCCATTTCTTCGTCCCGGACGGGCCGTCGGCGTTCACGCTCGAAGCGCTCGGCTACGACCCGGTCCGCGCCGCGCGGAAGGCGCAGCGGCAGGGCAACTACACGCGCAACAAGATCGTCCGCGCGCTGCAGCAGGTGTATCCGTCGGACCCGCGCGTCCGGATCCTCGACGCCGCCGTGCTCGAAACCGATCCCGCCTACTTGAACCTGCTTTCCGAAGCGCACCAACGCTTCGCGGCCGACGCGGAGTTCGCCGAGCACTGTCTCGGCGCGACGGGCTGGGTACTGGACCGGCGGCTGCCCGAAGGCGAACATCCCACCCGTGACCAGCTGCGCAGCGCTGTCCGGTACTTCCTGGCCGAGTTGCCGATGTTCGTCGGCACGGTGGCCGTGGCAGGTGTCGGGAGCTCGGTGTTCGCCTACCACCAGCGGGTCGCCTTCCTCGAGCGGCTCTACCGCGGCGAACTGTCGTGGCGGCCACTTCCCGGGCAGGGCTTCGTCGTCCTCGAGAACGCCGTCCCGGAACGAGCGGAGTGACCATGGAACACGACGATTTCTCCCTGCGCCGAGTCCCCGCCGACCGCCGTTATTCCTGGGTTTCCGTGGCGCTGCAACGGTTCGGGCAGGTGTCCTCGTTCCACCAGTTCCTGCTCGGCGCGGTACTCGGCTTCGGCATGACGTTCTGGGACGCGGTACTGGCCATCACGATCGGTTCGGTCCTGCTGGAGATCATCACCATCCTGATGGGCATCGCCGGCACCCGGGAAGGGCTCTCCACTTCGGTACTCGCGCGCTGGACCGGCTTCGGCACCGGCGGATCCTCGCTGGTCGGGCTGCTCATGACGCTGAGCCTGGCAGGCTGGTTCGGGGTGCAGAACGACGTGTTCGCCCACGGCCTCCACGCCTTGATGGGCGGCCCGCCGGTGTGGGTCTGGGCGCTGGCGGGCGGTGCGCTGGTCACCGCGATCGTCGTGTTCGGCTTCCACGCGATGGCCTGGACGGCGTATCTGACGGTACCCGCTTTCCTCGCGCTGGCCGGATATTCGATCATCACCGCGCTCGACGACCATTCGCTGCCCGCGCTGATGTCCGCGCCGCCGCCGGGACCGGCGATGTCGCTGGCGCAGGGCACCACGCTGGTGTCCGGCGCGTTCATCATGGGCGCGATCATGACGCCGGACATGACCCGGTTCAACCGGACGGCGTCCGACGTGGTGAAGCAGACCCTGGTCAGCATCACCCTCGGGCAGTACCTGATCGGGCTGATCGGGGTACTGCTCGCGCACGCGGCGAAAAGCGCCGACGTGGTCGGGATCATCACCTCGTCGTCCGGGGTGCTCGGCACGCTGATCCTGATCACCGCGATCCTGAAGATCAACGACTGGAACCTGTATTCGTCCTCGCTCGGGCTGGTGAACACCGTGCAGGTGCTGCTGTCCCGGCGGTTGGACCGCACCACCGCCACCCTGTTGCTGGGCGGTCTCGGCACGGTGCTCTCCGCGATCGGCATCCTCGATCACTTCACCACCTTCCTGACCTGGGTCGGCGTGCTCACGCCACCGGTGGCGGGGGTGGTGATCGCCGAGTACTACGTGGTCCGGCGCTGGAAACCGGAGCTGGTGGCGACGCGGGCGTCGGGCGAGTTGCCGTCGTCTTGCCCGGCTTGGGTTCCTTCCGCGTTGATCTGCTGGGTGGCGGGTGCCGCGGTGGGCGCCTGGCTGCCGTGGGGAATTCCCACCGTGAACTCCGTTTTCGGCGCTTTTCTCCTGTATATTCTTCTCGGCAGACGGACCACGGCCGCATCGGTTCCCGTGGCGATGACTTCTTCCGACGGGCCCAAAACCCGTACGTGACAAAGGAGTTCGACGTCGTACAGCTGGATGTTCATCACCTGCGGGTGATTCGGGCGATCGCGGACACGGGCAGCCTTTCCCGTGCCGCGATCGCTCTCGGCGTCACGCAACCCGCCGTGTCCACCCAGCTCAAGCGGCTGGAGCACATGCTGGGCTACCAGTTGTTCGAGCGGCGCGAAGGTGGCGTGACGCCGACGCCGATGGGCGAGTTGCTGCTGCGCCGGACGGCCGCTTTGCTGCCACAGCTGGACAAACTGCTCGAGGACATCGAGCAGCGCGTCTGCCCCAGCGGCCCGCCCGACGTCGTCCGGGTGGCGGCGGTGGCCAGCGCGCTGGTGGCGCATCTGCCGTCACTGGTGACGAGGTTGTGGCCGGAGGTCTCCGAGGTGCAGGTCGTGCACGACGACCATCCCGAGCGGCTGCTGCCCCTGCTTGCGCAGCGGCGCGCGGAATTGGGACTGGTCAAGGAATACCCAGGGTACGAGCTGGAAATCCCGGCGAACGTGGCGACCGCCGTGGTGGTTACCGAGCCGACCTTCGTCCTGCTGCCGGAGGGTCATCCGTTGGCATGCGAGGAAGTCGTCGATCTGGGTGCGTTGCGGGACGAGCAGTGGGTGATGGTGTCGGATTCGTCGGCGACCACGTTCAACAAGTATTTCGCCGACACCTGCGCGCGGCACGGCTTCAGCCCGTCGGTCACCCACCAGGTGACTTCGCAGCAGGTGGCGTTGTTGGTGGTCCGGGCGGGCGCGATCGGCCTGTCGCAGCCGACCTGCGATCCGCGCAATTTCGGGATCGTCACCCGGCCATTGCGCGGGGATGTGTTGCCACGCAGGCATATTCTCGCCTGGAATCGCGAGACTTTCGTGGCGGGGCGGCGGGCGGAGCTACTGTCCGCCGTGGTCGAAACGTATTGGGCCGAGGCGAAAACGGCACCGGTTTACGCCGCACACCTGGAAAAGACTCGTGAGTGATTCTGGTCGTTCTAACGACCCGAATCACTCACGAGGTCTTGTCACTTCCCGGGGTAGAGGAGCTCGTCCGGTGGCCGCACCGTGCCGTCGAGCCACGCATGGTTGAACTCGCTGAGGTCCCGCTGAGTCATCGCGGAGACGTAGAGCTCGAAGTCGTGCCAGTTCTGGTTGCCCTGCGGGTTGATCACCGGGAAACCGGCCACGATCTGGAAGAACGCGTCGTCACCGATGAGACGGCGCAGCGCGTGCACCATCAGCACGGCCTTGGTGGTGGGCGCGAATTCGGTCCCCTTGCCCGGGTCGGTGAGCTTGGGCGCCCAGAATGCCGCGTCATCGCTCACCTTGGCGACCAGATCGCGGTACCGCCGGTCCAGGTCGACGCCGTTCTTGGCCTCGTCCCACAACCAGACCGCGTACCGTGCGATGGACTCGGGCATCAGCGCGTCGCGCCACATCTTGCCGCTCACCCCGGCGCCCCACCATTGGTACGCGGTGGCGTACACGAGATCGGCGACGGTCGCCGTGCGTCCGTACACCGGCCGGGTCTGCGCGCCGTGCGTGTAGCCGAGAGAGCGGTCCAGGAACAGTCCGCCCGCCGCGGATTGCGGGTAGTCGCCGAACTTCCCGGTGAGGAATTCCAGCACCTCGGGCAGCCGTCCGCCGATCTTCCGGTTGTCGACGGCGCACGGATGGTAGGCGTTGATCGCCGTCCGGCCGCCGGGAAGCGTGATCCTCTCGACCTCCCAGCGGCCGATGCCGAGCATCGCCGTGTTCGGGGCGAGGGCGGTGTCCTCCGCCCAGGTGACGGTGTGCCGCCCGTAGCCCGCCGGCCGGTCGGAGACCTGAAAACCGTTGCCTGTCACGGAGAATTCGTCCAGGACGGTGACGGAGACCCGCAAGGTCGCTTTGTCGACCTCGGTACCGTTGACGGGGAACCAGGTCATCGCCGAATGCGGCTGACCGGTGGCCACGGCGGAATCACCGGACGTGGCCAGCCAGCCGACCCGGCCACGCGCCGTGCCGATCGGCTCCGGCCGCCCGTCGTACCCGACCACCACGGTGAACCGCGTGCCTTCGGCCACCGGGTTGCGAGGCGTGATCACCAGCTCGTGTTCACCCTCCCGCCGGAATGCGGCGGCCACGCCGTCAACGGTGACCGAGCGTACGGTGAGGCCGCGTAGGTCGAGGTTGAACCGGCTCAGGTCTTGCGTGGCCGTCGCGGTGATCGTCGCCTTGCCGCTCAACAGCATCGAGTACGGCGCGTAGTCCAACGCGAGCGAGTAGCCGGAGACGTCGTAACCGCCGTTGCCGTCCTTCGGGTAGTAGGGATCGGCGCCCAGGACGGTGCCGTCGGGCGAGACGTGCACGTACCCGTCGCTGCCGGGTGACGGCTGAGCTGCCGCCGAGGTCTGGCAGGTGCCGATCATCGTGGTGGCGAGCAACGCGGTGCACAGTGGCTCCTGCCACCGAATCCGCACGGTCATGAACGAGCCTTCTCTCTACGGGGGAGGGTGCCCGGCCATCGTGCGGTCGCCCGCGTCGGTCGCGGCACTGCCAGCCGGCCATGCCGTGGGGTTATCCAGGGGACGAGGGAGGGGGCAAGGGGCATGGTCGGTCAAGTTGGTCGTGAGTGGCGATTCGGGTTATTGAGGGGTAAGTCAAACGTGTCGTGTCGCGGGCTGTGGTCGCTGCTGCCTACGCGTTTCCCTGGTGG
>NZ_JBVKAE010000073.1:0-18774 GCF_055598845.1 Amycolatopsis sp. NPDC039088
CGCCCAAATCGGGCACATTTGCCCCGAAAAGTGTCCCTTATGGACAGTCAGGAGCCAGGTGAGGCCCCTTTTACGTGAACCCGCTCCCGCCGGGTCCGCCACGACACGTTCGCCTTGACCCGCTCGAGTAATGGAGCCGACCAGCAGTTATGCGACTTTGCCGGGACCCTGCGCTGAAGGTAGGGAAGGAGGCCTTCACGACGTCGCGGGGATCAGCCTGGTGGCGCGAAGGGGTTCTCGGGTTCCGGCTCCGGCCGCGGGGCAGGCTGGGCGACCGGCTGCGTGACCGGCGCGGGAGCGGCAGCCTGCGGATACGGCTGCGAATAGGACTGCGGATACGGCTGTGGGTACGGCTGAACCGGTTGGGCCTGCACAGGCGGCACGTACTGCACGACAGGCTGAAGCGGCGCGTGCTGCAGCTTCGCCTGATCCCGGCGGCGTCGCTCCGCCAGCACCGCCGACAGGTACGCCCACGACGGCACCCCCGGCGGCACCGGCGCCCCGATCGCCGCCGCGACCTGCTGCGCGAGCCCGTATCCGAGGGCTTCGACCGCCTCGGGACGGAGCTCGCTCGTCCGGCTCAAGTACTGGCGGACGGCCAGCGCGAGGTCGTCCGGCAACCGGGTCAAGTCCAGCTGCGAGGCCCAGTACGCCAGCTCCGGCGGCATCCCGACGTACGGCGTCCGGGAGGCGGGCACGCGTTCCCGGATCACCAGCGTGCCGGCGAGGTAATCGCCGACCCGGCGTCCATTGGGCGACAGCAGCGACGTGACCACCGCCACGACGCCGAGCAGACCCAGCGCCCAGAAGTCGACGAAGAAACCGGCGAGCCCGCGGACGAGCGCGTGCCGGAACCGGACCGGGCCGCCGTCCGTGCGGACCACGCGCAGGCCGAGCGCCATCTTCCCGAGCGTGCGGCCCCGGCTGAGCGTCTCGAAGATCACCGGGTAGCCGACCATGATCAGCACGAGGGTCACCAGGAACAGGGTCATTATCAGCGCTTCGTCGCCGAACACGATGACCTGGCTCAGTACCAGCATCGCGACGAACAGCGCGATCAGCTGGAGGGCGACGTCGATCATCATGGCGAGCCCTCGGCTGGCCAGTTTCGCCGCGCGCATGTCCAGGACGACGGCCTCGCCGGTGACGAGTTCGGACTCTTGTTCCACCTGGCAAGCGTAGTGACGAATAGGCTGGGCGACCAAGGACGATCGTCGGGAGGGTTCCGAGTTGGACGTGGACGTGTTCGTCGCCGCGCATCAGGCCGAATGGGACCGGCTGCGTGACCTCGTCGGCCGCGCCGGGAAACTCAGCGGCCAGGACGCCGACGAGCTGGTGACGCTGTACCAGCGCGTCGCGACCCACCTTTCGATCATCCGCTCGGTCGCGCCCGACCCCGCGCTCGTCGCGCAGCTGTCCGGCCTGGTCGCGAAGGCGCGCTCGGCCGTCACCGGCTCGCACAGCCCAGCCTGGCGCGAGGTCGGCCTGTTCTTCACCCGGCGCTTCCCGGCCGCGCTGTACCTGAGCAGGCGCTGGTGGCTCGCGTCGGCGGCGGCGTCGATCGCGGTGATGGCGATCGCGGCGGTGTGGATCGCCGGTGACCCGCAGGTGCTCGCGTCGCTGGCCTCGCCGGAGGAGTTCAAGGACCTGACCGCGCCGGGCGGGAAGTACGAGACGTACTACTCGTCCGACCCCGCGGGCTCCTTCGCCGCGCGCGTGTGGACGAACAACGCGTGGGTGGCGGCGACCTGCCTGTTCCTCGGCGTCGTGCTGGGTCTCCCGGTGATCTACGCGCTCTGGGCGAACTCGCTGAACCTCGCGGTCGGCGCGGCGCTGATGTCCTCGGCCGGACGGCTCGACGTCTTCTTCGGCCTGATCCTCCCGCACGGCCTGCTGGAACTGACCGCGGTGTTCGTCGCGGCCGGGACGGGACTGAAGCTGGGCTGGACGGTCGTCGACCCCGGACGCCGCTCACGGACGGCGGCGCTCGGTGAGCAGGGGCGGTCGGTCGTGGTGATGGCGCTGGGCCTGACCGTGGTGTTGCTGATCTCCGGCGTGATCGAGGGCTTCGTGACCCCGTCGGGCCTGCCGACCTGGGCACGGATCGGAATCGGCGTGCTCGCCGAAGTCGCCTTTTTGCTCTACGTCTTCGTGGTCGGGCGAAAGGCCGCGAAAGCGGGGGAAACGGGCGATGTCGACTGGCGGTACGCCGGTGATTCCCGACCGGAAGCCGGCTGACCAGGCGGCGCGCGCGGTCGACGTCAGAGTCGCCCGGCCGCCTTCAGCGCGAGATACCGGTCGGCCAGCCGCGGCGGGAGGTCCTCGGGCACGGCGTCGACGACCTCGACCCCGTGCCGCGCCAGCCGCGCGGTGACCTGGCGCCGTTCGGCCAGCACCCGCTCGGCCGCGGCGGCGTCGTAGACGGCCTCCGCGTCACCGCGGCCCGCCGCCATGTCGGCCACCCGCGGGTCGGCCACCGAAGCGACCACCAGCTGATGCCGCGAGGTCAGGTTGGACAGCACCGGGAACAGGCCCTCTTCGAGCGGCGCCGCGTCCAGCCCGGTCAGCAGGACGACCAGCGCGCGCCGCCGGGTCCGCCGCAGCACCTCCGCGACCATCCCGCGCGCGTCGGTCTCGATGAGCGACGGTTCGAGCGGCGCCATCGCGTTCACCAAGGCGGGCAACAGTTCCGTCGAACCCTGCACCGCGGCCTGTACCTGACGGTCGTAGGCGAAGAGGTCGACGCGGTCACCCGCCCGCGCGGCGAGCACGGCCAGCAGCAGCGCGGCGTCCATCGCCGCGTCGAGCCGCGGCGCGTCCCCGACCCGGCCCGCCGAAACGCGGCCGGTGTCGAGGACCAGCACCACGTGCCGGTCGCGTTCGGGGCGCCAGGTCCGCACCATGACATCGGACGCGCGTGCCGAGGCCCGCCAGTCGATCGACCGGACGTCGTCACCGATCACGTACTCGCGCAACGAGTCGAATTCCGTGCCCTGCCCCCGGATCAGTACCGCGTTGCGGCCGTCGAGCTGCTGCAGCCGCGCCAGCCGCGACGGCAGATGCTTGCGGCTGTGGAACGGCGGCAGCACCCGCACGGTCCACGGCACCTCGTGCGAACCCTGCCGTGCCGCGAGGCCGAGCGGCCCGGTCGACCGGACGGTGACCCGGACCGCCCGCCGATCGCCGCGCCGGGTCGGCAGGAGCCGGGTGGTGACGACGCGGCGTTCGCCCGCGGGCAAGGTCAAGCGGTGCCGGTCGTCCGCGCCGGCGCTGGGCGGCCAGGCGTCCCGCAGCCACGCGCGCACGGGACGGCCACCAGGGTTGGCGACGGTCAGCGTGATCTCACAGGCCTCCCCCAGCCGTACGGATGTCGCACCGGACCGCTCGAACCGCAACCGCCGCACACTCCCGGCGAGCAGGAGATCCAGCACCACCAACAGGAACACGACCGCGGCGGCCAGCCCGATCCCGGTCCACGACGGCAGCAGGAGGCCGACCACCGGCGCCGCGAGGAGCGCCAGCAGCCCGAGCCGCCCGGTGACGGCCATCAGCGTGGAACGGGCACGGACGCGAGGACGCGGTCCAGCACACCGTCGGCGGTCGCGCCTTCGAGTTCGGCTTCGGGCCGCAGATCGAGCCGGTGCCGCAAAGACGGCCGTGCCAAGGCTTTGACGTCGTCCGGGGTGGCGTAGTCGCGGCCGGCGAGCCACGCCCAGGCCCGCGTCGCGGCCAGCAGCGCGGTCGCGCCACGCGGCGAGACGCCGATGCGCACGGACGGCAGCGCCCGCGTCGCCCGGCAGACGTCGACGATGTAGGCGAGCACCTCGGGGCGCACGGTGACCCCGGCGACCGCGCGCCGCGCCGCGTCGAGTTCGGCGGCGCCGGCGACCGGCTTGAGCCCGGCCGCGACCAGATTCCTCGGGTCGAATCCTTGCGCGTGCCGGGAAAGGATGCCGAATTCGTCCTCACGCGACGGCGTCGGCATGGTCAGTTTCAGCAGGAACCGGTCCAGCTGCGCCTCGGGAAGCGGGTAAGTGCCTTCGTATTCGACCGGGTTCTGTGTCGCGATGACGATGAACGGATCGGGCAACGGCCGGGTCTTGCCGTCGTTGGAGACCTGCCGCTCCTCCATCGCCTCCAGCAGCGCCGACTGCGTTTTCGGCGGGGTGCGGTTGATTTCGTCGGCCAGCAGCAGATTGGTGAACACCGGGCCCTCGCGGAAGGAGAACTCGCCACTGTGCGCGTCGTAGATGATCGAGCCGGTGATGTCGCCCGGCATGAGGTCCGGCGTGAACTGCACCCGCGTCGTCTTCAGGTCCAGCGCCGCGGCCAAGGCGCGCACAAGCAAGGTCTTCGCCACACCAGGGACGCCTTCGAGCAGCACGTGCCCTCGGCACAGCAACGCGATGATGAGCCCGGTGACGGCCGCGTCGTTGCCGACGACGGCCTTCCCGACCTCGGCGCGCAACGCGATCAGTGCCGCGCGCGCTTCGGCCGCACCGTCCACACTGGACTGCTCGGCCTGTCCGGTCTGCCCGGCCTGTTCGGTACTCAAGACCGCTCCACCTCTCGTTCCACGACGTCGAGTCCGTCCGCCAGCCGCACCAGCGCGGCGTCGTCGGCGGGCGGATCCCCGTACAGCAGCGCGCCGATCTCGGCCGGGGCCCGGCCGGTCCGCGCGGCGACGGATTCCACCAGTGCCGCGGGTTCGGCGTCGCGGGTCAGCCCCAGCAACGGCCGAAGCCGCGCGCGGGCCGCCTCACGCAGGGTCTCCCCGGCGTGCGCGGCGGCCTTCGCCTTGCGATACAACCGAGCCCTGCCCTCGGTGGCCTCGGCCGCGCGCACCACGACCGGGATCGGTTCGGTCACCACCGGCCCGAGCCGCCGGGAGCGCCACAGCGCCAGCAGGACCACCGCGATCCCGGCCTGCAAGGCCCCGTACGACCAGCCGGCCGGGATCAGTTCGGACAGCGGCTTCTTCTCCGCTTCGAGCGACGGATCCGCCGGCGTCGGCAGGTACCAGACCAGCCGCTCGTGCTTCCCGAGCAGCCGCATGGCGAGCGCCGCGTTGCCCTCGGCCGACAACTCTTTGTTGGTCAGCAGATCGGGAGAGCCGAGCACGGTCACCGTCGCTTGTGGACCGGGGACTTCGAGATACGAACCGCCGTAGCAATCCTGTGCCCGTGGCTGCGTGGCCGTGTACCTCAAGCCACCCATCGTCGCGCTGCCCGCGGCGACGGGATCCGCCGCCTGACAGTCCGGGGCCCGGGTCTCGATCTCCAGCTGGCCGGTCGACCGCACCCCGGGAAGGATCTCCTCGAGCATGCCAGGACTCGGCTGCACCAGTACGACGTGCTTGGCGTTCCGCCGGATTTCGGCGAAGGTGTTCTCGGGCAGGTAGGCGGGCTGGGTGATCAAGACGGTCGCGTCCCTCGCGACACCTTTGGCCGCGGCTGCGGTGCGCACGACCGGGATCTTGACGCCTTCCCGTTCCAGCAAGGTCGCCAGCGCGCGGCTGCCGCCGGGCTCGTACGAACCCGGTTCGAGGGCGCCGGGGGTCTGCTCACCTCTGGCGAGGACCAGCAGCGTGCCGGTCAGCACCACGAGGAAGATCACCGCGAGCGGGAGCCGCACCCCGCGCCAGATCCGGCGGGCGTCGGGCGAAACCGAGGTCATCCGGCCGCCAGCGCGACGGGCCGGGAACGGCGGCAGCGATCGTCCAATTCGGACAAGGACCGGTAACCGGCCTCGGTGGCCGGTATCCCTCCATAATGGACATCGTCGAACAACCGGGCACCGGCGCGCAGCGCGTCGGCGACGTCCGGGAGCAGCCGTCCGGCTTCGATGGCGGCCTCGTCGGCCGTCCGGCCGGACTTCTCGTCCAGCAGCGCCCGTTCCTCCAATGACCGCACCAGGGCACGGAAGATCTCCCGGACGGCGTCGTCGAAGTCGCCCCGCGCCGCGGCCTCCGCGGCCGCTTTGCGGTGTTCACCGGAAGGTTTGCGCCGCCCGGCGAAGACCGCGCGCTCCCCCTTGGCCGAGGTCGCCAAGGGACCGGACCGCAGCCGGATCACCACGAACAGCACGATCACCACGACGATCAGCACCACGACGGCGAAGATCCCGCCGGGCACGGCGCTGTTGACGGTGGTGAGGAACTTCAGCAGCTTTTCGACCACCCAGCTGAACGCCTCGGACAGCCAACTCGGCTTCGCGGCCTGGTAAGCCGGACCCGAGAGTTCCTCGGCCGCGCGCAGCCGGGCGGTGTCCCGGTCGATGTCGACCGGGACTTCGGTGAGGAAACGCGTCACCATGCCTGCGGCGGAGGCGGCGGCGTGATGCCGGCGGCACGGGCCAGTTCGATGTCCATGCCCTCGCGGCGCATCCGCTGGTCGATGTAGAGGATGACGGTGACCAGCGCGGTGAACGGCCCGACGATCGTCTGCGCGATCACGGTGCCGACCGACTGCAGGATCAGGTCACCGGTCGAGGGGATGTACACCTGCTGGGGATCGGTGAAGACGGACATGAACGCGCCGAAGCTGAACGGCGTCGTGATGATCGACCCCAGCAACCCCGAGATCACGGCGGCCAGCAGCAGGATTCCGAAGACCCGCCAGAACATCCCCGAGACCAGCTTCACCGAACGACGGAACGCCTCGCGCACGGTGCCGCGTTCCAGGAGCAGCGCCGGACTGGCCAGCGCCCAGAAGGTGAACGGGATGATCGCGGGGATGAGACAGAAGATCGCCGCGACCAGGATCGCCAGCGTGTAGAGCACGGTCAGCCCGAGCAGCGGCAGGAGCCGGGACGCCGCCTCCTTCACCGCCTCCTTGAAGATGACCGGCTTGCCCAGCGCGGCCTTGCCCATCAGGACGGTCAGGAAGCCGGTGAGCAGCGTCGTCCCGACCATGGTGGCGATGAGACTGATGAAGCTCACCGCCAGCGATCCGCCGAGCATGTCCAGCAGCTGGTTCATCAGTTCCTGATCGGTGGCCGCCGGGCCGAGATCGCGGATCCGCTCGAGGTCCTCGGTCGTGTCGACCAACAGCAACCCGATCAGGTCGATGGCGGCGGTGAGCACGGCGGTCACCGCGGCGGCGCCGAAGACCATCCGCCAGTACCGGCGCATGGTGGTGATCGCGCCGTCGAGGATGTCGGTCAGGTTCAGCGGGCGCAGCGGGATGACCCCGGGCCTGCCGAGTCCGACCTTCCAGTTCGGATACTGCTGCTGCGGGGCCTGATAGGACGGCGGAGGCGGTGCCGCCCCTGACGGGGACTGCCACTGCTGGTCCGGCGCAGGCGGTGGCGGTGGCGGCACTTCACCGCGCGGCGGTGTCGGTGCGTCCGCCTGCGGCTTCGGCGTCTCGGAACCTTCCGGCCCGGACGGTCCCCCGGTCTCCGTCATGCGACAACCCCTTACCCGTTCGCGTGGCTTACGCACACTCTTCCAGAGGGTCCGACACCCAGCCAGAGCTGGGGTGACGACACTGATGGGTGACCGCTCGCCTCACCATGGATACCCTCTGCAGCGAGCAATGGGAGGGTGCGCCGTTAGCTCGTTATGCTGAACATTCGGGCCGGGTACCCCCGGTTCGCCCCTAGGACCACCCGGGACCGACTTGATGACGCAACCGCCCCACGGCCAGTGGCCGCCACGCGGCGCCGTCCAGCCACCGCCGGTGCACGGCCAGCCCCCTGCCCCGTGGCAAGGCGCCCCACACCAGTTCCCGACGCCGCCGCGCCGGTCGGCCGGCGCGATCATCGGGATCTGCCTCGGCGCGGTCGCCGTACTGGTCCTCGGTCTGGTGGCGATCGTTTCACTCAATCGTGACGACAACGATCACGTAGCGAATGCGGGCTACCAGAACTCTCCTGGCCCGACTTCCCCGGCGGCACTGCCGCCGAGCGGGTCGTCGTCGCCCTCGTCCTCGCCGGATCCGTTCCCGACGTCGCCGTCCAGGACGCCGTCCACTTCGAACGGGCCGCAGAAGATCCTCAAGCTCGCGGACCACCCGATGCTCCAGGATCCCAACGCCGGCCTGCAGAACCGCGTCTGCACGCTGCCGCAGTGGCAGAGCAGCCAGCAGGCGGCGGAGGCGTTCTTCACCGCGGCGGGCAAATGCCTCGACAACGCGTGGGGCCCGTTCCTCGAGGCCTACCGCCTGCCGTTCACCCCGCCCGCCCTGCACTTCCCGACCGGCGCCAGCTTCGACACCGAATGCGGCACGATCCAGGTGGGCATCGCGACGGCGGCGTACTACTGCGAGAACAACCTCTACGTGCCGTTCCGGGGTCTGCAGACCGACCAGTACGGCAACAATCCCGGCGTCTACCTCGCGCTTTTCGCCCACGAGTACGGGCATCACGTGCAGGAGGTCGCCGGGCTGATGGACGCGGCCTGGCAGAAGATCTACGACGCGGGGCAGAACAGCCCGGCCGGGCTGGAGATGTCGCGGCGGAAGGAACTGCAGGCGCAGTGTTTCTCCGGGATGTTCCTCGGCGCGCATGTCGACCAGGGCGGCACGGTCAGCCGGGACATGTACAACAAGGCCTGGAACGACCAGGAGACCCGGGGCGACAACACCTCACGCAGCCAGGACCACGGGACGAACGCGCATTACGCGTCCTGGTGGCGGGCCGGTGCGAGCAACAACCGGATCGCCGACTGCAACACCTTCTCGGCTGCGGCCAGCGCCGTCTCCTGACCCCTCCCCTTCCCTCGCGGTTCGTCCTCTAAATGCGAGGGGTCAGAGCGCCGCCGCGAGCCGCCGCGGCCCACGCAGGACGAGGAAGACGTACATCCCGCCGGCGAAGCAGCTGAACACCAGCAGTGCCAGCCCGAGCGGACGCCGCGCGTCGCTGGCTCCGGTCGCCGCGTCGGCCGCGTGCACCGAGACGGCGTCACCCGCGGAGCCGTCGGGGACGACGACTTCGACCCGCTCCCCCTTGCCGTGCCCGCAGGCGTTGAGTGAGCCCTCCATCGGCTTGCCGCCGAATTCGAACTTGACGGTCTCGGTGGCGCCGCCGCCCGTACAGGGCGCGGGCCGGACGACCTCGGCCTGCACGGTCGTCCCCGGAGTGTCGTTCGTGATGCCGAACAGACCAGGCCCGGCGAGCCAGGCCAGAAAGATCACCAGCAGGCCGACACCGGCCGCCACGGCCAGGGAGTTCCACCCCGGGGTGAGCCCTCTGGCGGGGTCCGATCGCTTGCGCACGATCGCCATGCTCCCAGAACCGGGCGGCAAAACACAGCGAACCCTCCCGGTGGCGAAGGTGATACCAAAGGTCCCCCGCTACCGCCGCCGGATCAGCGCTCGATGGTCTCCGCGGACGTCACCTTGCGGACGTACAGCAGCTTGTCGCCCGGCTCGATCGCGTCGGCCTGCGGAGCGTCGACGCGGTACAGGACGCCGCCGCGGACGACGCCCAGCACGATGTCCGACAGATGCCGCGGCGAGCCGCCCTCTTCGGACGGTTCCACCGGGCGTTCGGCGATCGCGAGGCCGGACTCGGGGGTGAGCAGGTCCTCGACCATGTCGACCACCAGCGGCGACGACGTCGCCATACCGAGCAGGCGGCCTGCCGTCTCGCTCGACACCACGACCTGGTTCGCGCCCGACTGCTTCAGCAGATGGACGTTCTCCGCCTCCCGCACCGACGCCACGATGTGCGCTTTCGGCGCCAGCTCGCGCGCGGTCAGCGTGACCAGCACCGCGGTGTCGTCCCGGTTCGGGGCGACGACGACGGCCTTGGCCCGCTGGACACCGGCGACCCGCAGCACGTCGGCGCGGGTGGCCGAACCGTGCACGGTCACCAGGCCGAGCGAAGTGGCCGCTTCGAGAGCCTGCTGCTCGGTATCGACGACGACGATGTGATCGGGTTCGACGTTCTCGTCCCCGAGCAGCGCGTTGACCGCCGACCGGCCCTTCGTGCCGAATCCGACGACGACCGTGTGGTCACGCACCTTCGTCCTCCACTTTTGGATCTTGAAAGCCTGGCGGGAGCGCTCGGTGAGCACTTCCAGGGTGGTACCGACCAGGACGATGAGGAAGAGCACCCGCAGCGGGGTGATCACCAGGACGTTCACCAGCCGCGCGGACGACGTCGCGGGCGCGATGTCACCGTACCCCGTGGTCGAGAGCGACACCGTCGCGTAATAGAGGCTGTCGAGGAAGCTGAGCCCGTCGCCGTTCGCGTCGCGGTAGCCGTCCCGGTCGAGGTAGACGATCAGGACGGTCGCCAGCAGGGCGAGCATCGCGCCGATGATCCGTTTGAGGATCGACCGCAGCGGGCTGACCGTCAGTTCCGGCATCCGGATCACACCGACGAGCTCGTGGTCCGGACGGTCGCTCAGCCGGACCGGGAAACGCTTGAGAACCCTCATGCACAGGCTCCGGCCTGGTCCGCGTCACTCACGGTCGGGAGGATAGCCGAAGATCCTCGCCTTCAGCGCGGTATGCGAAGCTCGGGGCATGTCTTCGGAATCCAAGCCGTCGCAGCGGCCCGCGTATTTCCTCGCCGGCCTCCTCGGCGCGGCGGGTGTCCTGCACTTCCTCCAGCCCAAACCGTTCGACGCCATCATCCCGAAGCAGCTTCCCGGTTCGCCTCGCGCGTGGACCTACGGCTCGGGCGTCGCCGAGCTGGGGGTCGCCGCCGCGATCGCCGCGCCGAAAACGCGCCGTCTCGGCGGGCTCGCGGCCGCGCTGCTGTTCGTGGTGGTCTTGCCGGGGAACGTCAAGATGGCCGTGGACGCCGATCGCCGAAAGGCGCCGAAGCACTGGCGAGCGGCTTTCTGGGCCCGTGTCCCGCTTCAGATCCCGCTCGTGACCTGGGCGCTGAAGGTCCGCGACCGCGCCTGACCCGCGTTTCGTCCTCTGAATGCGGTAGTTGCCCGCGCAAGTACCGCATTCAGAGGACGAAACGCTAGATCGTCGGGACGCGTCGCAGGAGATTTCGCAGGCCTTCGGCGTCCAGCAGATCCGCCGGGCGGACGGTCTGGTCGTGTTTCACATAGTGGAAGGCCGCCCGCACCTTCTCCACGGGGACCTTCTTCAACGCCGCCCACGCCAGCCGGTACGCCGCGAGCTGCACGGCCAGCGGCGCGAGCCGGTCCTTCTCCGGCACCGCGCCGGTCTTCCAGTCGACGACGGTCCAGCCGCCGTCGGCGTCCGCGAAGACGGCGTCCATCCGCCCGCGCACGGTCACGCCCACGACGTCGGCCGAGAACGGGACCTCGACCGCGTGCGGCACCCGGTTCGCCCACTCGCTCTTCTCGAACGCCGTCTGCAGCGCCTCCAGCTCGGAATCCGGTGCCTCGTCGACGTCGGCCGCGCCCGGCAGATCGTCGATCTCCAGTAGCTGTTCGCCGCCGAACCGCTGCTCCAGCCAGCCGTGGAACGCCGTCCCCCGGCGCGCGTAAGTGTTGGGGCGCACCGGAAGCGGCCGCCGCAGCCGCCTCGCCAAAGCGGCAGGGTCCGCCGACAGTTCGACCAGCTGGCTCACCGAAAGATGCGGCGGCAGCACGACCTGCTGGACGCGGTTCTGCGCTCGTGCGCGCTCCTCCAGCAGCACCTTGGTGTCGGAGATCCAGCCGTCCGGATCCTCCTCTTCCTCGACGTCCCCTTCTTCGGCGTTCTCCATGGCATCGAGCACCATGTCGACGCCATTGGTGACGCCCTCACGCCGCGGCCACAGCGGATCGACCGGCCACCGCGAGCGGCGGGAGTCGGCGACCAGCGGGTTCTCCTCGTCACCGTCGGGCTCGTCGGCCCAGTGCTCGATCCGGCCGACCGAGTTCGCCCGCATCACCTCGCCGATTTCGAGCAGGAACTCCGAAGGCCCCTTCGGCCGCGCGCTGCTCTCGTTCCACCAGTGTCCGGAAACGAGCAGCGTGTGTTCGGAACGGGTCAGCGCGACGTAGCAGAGCCGCCGCTCCTCGTCCGCCTCTCGCGCCACGAAGCCTTCTTCGTGCAGTTCCAAGGCTTCCTGGACTTCTTTACGGTCATAGCCCTCGGAAAGCCGCAGTTCCGGCAGGTCCTCGGAGTCACCGCGCAGCGCGGCCGGAAGCGAAGTCGACGTCCGCAGCCACGACGACGAACGCCGCCTGCCGGGGAAGACCTCCTTGACCAGATGCGGAACCGCGACGATGCGCCATTCCAGCCCCTTGGCCGAGTGCACGGTCAGCACCTGCACCCGGTCCGGGACGACCTCCACCTCGCCGGGGGTGAGCCCGTCTTCCGCGTGCGCGGCGGTGTTCAGGTAGTCCACAAAGGACAAAAGGGTGGCCGTCGGCGAGGTTTCGGCGAAATCGGAGACGACGTCGGCGAAGGCGTCGAGGTGCGCGCGACCGGCCGGTCCGGGACGGGCCAGCGACTCGACGTCGAGCAGCATCGTGCGTTCCACGTCGGCGACCAGTTCGGGCAGCGACTGGTCGAGACGGCGGCGCAAGGCCGACAGCTCCCTGCCGATCCGCTGGATACGCCGGTACCCTTCCGGCGAATACCGTTCCGGCGTACCGGGATCGTCGATGGCGTCGATGAGGCCCGCCTGCTCGACCCGCTCGGTCACCAGCACCGGTTCGTCCACATCGGACTTCGCCGTTGGCTCCGGCGAGGAGAGTTCACCCGCGCGACGCCACAACGCCGCGAGGTCGGCCGCCGCGATCCGCCACCGCGCCCCGGTCAGCAACCGCGCGGCCGCACTGCCCGCGAGCGGATCGGCGAGTACGCGCAACGTGCTGACCAGGTCCGCGACCTCGGGTTCGTCGAGCAGACCACCGAGTCCGACGACCTCCACCGGCAGCCCACGAGCCCGCATTTCGGCCGCGATCGGCGCCATGTCGGCGCGGCGCCGGACCAGCACCGCCGCCGTGGGCGGTTTCCCGGTCTCCTCCATGGTTTCGAACCAGCGCTTCGCCACCGCGTCGGCGACCCATTCGCGTTCGGCGCGGACGTCCGGCAGCAACGCGGAGGCGATATCGGCGGTACCCGCGCCCTCCAGCGCGCGCAGCCGCGCGACGCCGAGACCTCGCTCCCGCAACGGTTCCGAGATCGCGTTGGCCAGTTCCAGCACCTCGGGTGGGTTACGGAAACTGGTCAGCAGCCCGAAATCGAGCGCCGGGACGAGCCGTTCGCCGTTGTCGCGCGGGAAGTCCGTGGTGAACCTCGGCAGGTTGGCCGCGCTCGCCCCGCGCCAGCCGTAGATGGCCTGCGCCGGATCGCCCACCGCCGTCACCGGCATCGGCGGATGCTCGACGCCGCCGAACAGCGACCGCAGCAGGATGCGCTGGGCGTGACCGGTGTCCTGATACTCGTCGAGCAGCACCGCGCCGTACCGCTCGCGCTCCCCCGCGACCACCGCCGGATAGCTGCTGGCGAGCTGCGCGGCCAGCGACATCTGGTCGGCGAAGTCGAGCGCGCCCTCGGCCCGCTTCCGCGCGTGATACGCCTCGACCAGCGGCAGGAGCGCGAGCCGGAACCGTTGCGCCGTCATGACTTCGGCCAGTTTCTGCGGCAGCGCGGCGCGTTGCCCCTTGGCCCGCGGCGCGTTCTCGATGACCTCGCACAGCCACGACGTGTACTGCGCGAGCCGTTCGGGTTCGACCAGATGCTCACCCAGTTCCCCGGCCAGCGCCAGCAATTGCGCCGTCACCGTGGAGGGCACGCGATCGGTGTCGAGGTCATTGTCCCAAGTGGACACCACACGATGCGAGAACTGCCATGAAGACGTCTCCGAGAGCAGCCGGACGCCGGGTTGGACCGGCAACCGCAGCCCGTGTTCGGACAGCAGGCGCCCGGCGTACGCGTGATAGGTGAGCACCGTCGGTTCCCCGGCCGTCACCGTCGTGCGCAGGTCACCGGTCGGGTCGATCCGGTCGAGCAGCCCCGATCCGACGAGGCGGCGCAGCCGGGTGCGGACGCGTTCACCGAGCTGGCGGGCGGCCTTGCGGGTGAAGGTCAGGCCGAGCACGCGTTCCGGCGGTACGACACTGTTGGCCACCAGCCACACGACGCGCGCGGCCATCGTCTCCGTCTTGCCCGCACCGGCACCCGCGACCACCAGGGACGGCTCGATGGGCGCGGCGATGACCTCGGCCTGTTCGTCGGTCGGACTGTGCAGGCCGAGCGCGCGAGCGATCTCGCCCGGTTCGACCTGACGGCGCTGAAGATCGGAGATCAAGGACCGGTCACCTGCCTGCCCTCGGGCCGCAGCGGACAGCAACCCCTTGCCGGACAGCGATCACAGTCCGGGTTCTCGGTGACCCCGTACTCCGGGCCGGTGGCCGATCCGGCCGCCGAGCGCACCAGTTCGAGCCACTGCTTGCCGCCGTCCTCGTCCAGCGGTGCCTGTTCACGCTGGGTGGATCCGGTCTTGTTGTTGGACTTCGCGACGTAGACCAACCGCGCGCCGCCGGGTTTCGAGCCACCCTCGACCGCGCCGAGCAGCACGGCCAGCTGATACGCGGCCAGCTGCGGATGCTGTTCGGCGTCCGAGGCCGAGATCGGGACCTTGCCGGTCTTGATGTCGATGACGACCGGGCGGCCGTCCTTGTCCATCTCCACCCGGTCGACGCGGCCGCGCAGCAGCACGCGGACGTCGCTGTTCTCGCCGTCGCCGACCGGTAGTTCGACCTCGATGTCCTGCTCGACGCCTGCTTCGATCAGTTCCTTGCGGCTGGTTTCCAGCCAGGAGATGAAGTTCCGCAGCATCTGCTCGACCCGCGAGCGCTCGCGGCGCGAGAACCACGGCGCTCCCGCGTCGACCCGCACCCACGCCTCGTCGAGCGCCGCGCGGATCTGCTCGTCACTGCTCCCGCCCGCGACCGCCTGCGCGAGCCCGTGCACCAGGGTTCCGGTGACGGCGGCCAGTTGCGCCGGATCGCTGCCGCCGTGGCGTTCGATCAGCCACCGCAGCGGGCATTTGACCAGAACCTCCACAGTGGACGGTGAGATCCGGATGAGATCGCCCGGTTTGTGCACGGGCTCGCCGGTCGACGGTTCGAGAAGGCCGTACCAGGTGCTCGGATGCGCTCCCGGCACTCCGGCGGCCGCCAGTTTCGCGAGCTGACGGGCCGCGCGCTGCCGCCTCCCGGGCTCGCATGCCTCATCGCACACGACCTCGCGCAGTTCGCCGACGAGTTCGGCGAGCACCAGCGACCGCTCGGCGGGTTTCATCCGCGAGTCGAGTCCACCGTCGTCCGCGCCGTTCTCCTCCAGGTCGTCGATGAACCGCGAGGGCTGCTCGTCCTCCCCCGCGACCGCGCTGACCAGCAACGTCTTCCGCGCCCGGCTCGCGGCGAGGTAGAACAGGCGCCGCTCTTCGGCGAGGATCGGCGCGGTGGCGGACACCTTCTCGTCGTCGACGCCGGACATGAGGTCCACCAGCCGCTCGACGCCCAACACGGAGCCGCGCAGCCGCAGATCCGGCCAGCTGCCCTCCTGGACCCCGGCGACCGACACGACCGTCCACTCGCGACCGGCGGCCGCGTGCGCGGTGAGCAGCGAAACGCCTTCGCTCTTCATGGCCGCGGGCGCCAGCGTGTCACCGGCGATGTTCTGCGCGGACAGGTAATCCGCGAACGAGGCGACACTCGACCTCGGCAATCTGTCGACATAGCGACCGGCCGCGTCGAAGAGCGCGACGATCGCGTCGAGATCCCGATCCGCCTGCGAGCCCAGTGAACCGCCGCGATCGACCAGCCGCAGGAAACGCTGTTCCAGACCGCTGGCCTGCCACAGCTCCCACAGCACCTGCTCGACGCCATCGCCCCGCACCACGGCTTGGTGTGCCGCGTGCAGCAGGCCACCGACGCGGCGCATCGGCTGTGCTTCGGCCTCCGCCAAGCCGGTGAGGACGTCGTTGGTACGCAAGGCTTCCACCAGCAACTCGTCGCTGGACCGCTGTCCGCCCCCGGCGAGTTCCAGCCGGCGCAGGCCGCGTCGCAGCCGCCGCAGCGCGAGCGGATCCGCGCCGCCCAAGGGTGACGACAACAGCATCTCGGCGAGGTCCACGTCGAGCAGCTCCGGATCGGCGGCGAGCCGCAGCATCACCAGCAACGGCCGGACGGCCGGCTGTTTCGCGAGCGGCAGTTCCTCGGTCGCCGAACCGATCGGCACCCCGGCGGCACGCAGAGCGCGTTGCAGGACAAGGAAAGTACGAGCGGGCGACCGGACGAGTACCGCCATCTCCGACCACGGGACGCCGTCGACGAGATGCGCGCGGCGCAGCTGATCGGCGATCCAGCTCGCCTCGGCGGCCGGGGTCGGCATCAAGCGGACACGGACGGCGCCACCCTCGGCGTCCGGCGCGTCCACGAGTTTGCGCTGCGGTGCCGAACCGGGCAGCACGGAGCCGAGTTTCGTGACCGCGGTGCGGATCACCGGGGCGTGGCGATGCGCGGTGGTCAGCAGGACCGTGCGCTCGCCGTCTTCGTCCGCGTCGGCGAACAGCCGGGGATCCGCGCCGCGGAAGGAGAACACGGACTGATCCGGATCGCCCGCGACGACGAACTCGTCGGCCGCGTGCCCGATGAGCCGGATGAGCTGCGTCTGCAGCGGATCGAGATGCTGCGCGTCGTCGACGAACAAATGCCGGATCCGGCGTTGTTCGCGTTCACGCAGTTCTTCGTCGTCCTCCAGCGCCAGCAGCGCGGAAGTGACCAGTTCCGCCGCGTCCAGCGCGGGCGCGCTCGCGACGCCGAGCGCGTTGCCGCCCGCGCCTTGCAGCAGCGTGACCTCCTCGTACTGGCTCCAGAAGCGCCCGGCCGCGATCCACTCGTCGCGGCCGCGCCGCCTGCCGAGTTCGACCAGATCCTCCGGGCCCAGCCCGCGTTCGGCGGCGCGGAGCAGGAGATCCCGCAGTTCCTCGGCGAAACCGGGCACGTTCAGCGCCGGCCGCAACTGCTCCGGCCAGTCGAGCGCACCCGCTTCGAGGTCGCCGGCGAGCAGTTCGCGGACGACGACGTCCTGTTCGGCTCCCGCCAGCAGCCGGGGCGGCGGGAGGTCGTCGGCCTGGGCCTCCATCCGCAACAGCGCGTACGCGTACGAGTGCACGGTGCGCACGAGCGGCTCGCGGATCGTGCGGGGCAGCGGATCCTCTTCCGGGTCCGTGGTGAGCCGGTGGGTGATGTCGGCACGCAGGACGTCGGCCGCCTTGCGGGAGGTGGTCAAGATGAGCACGCTCTCCGGATCCGCGCCCTCGGCGATGCGCCGCGAAGCCGCCGACGCCAGCAACGCCGTCTTGCCCGTGCCGGGGCCGCCGAGAACCCGGCGGAAGCCATCGGGGGCGGCCAGCAGGCGGCGGGCGCCGGAATCCCACTGGAAGGACGGCGTGCCGGTGACCGGCGTGCGGACCAGCCGCGCGTCGGTTCCTGCCGCTGTTCGCCGCCCGTTCACGCCCACGATGGAACCACGCCCCGCCGACACAACCTCGCAGCGGCACGGCAAAGTGGTCCCATGGATGACGAACTGCACGAGCGGGTGCGCGAGGTCATCGCGAGCGTGCCCGCCGGCTCGGTCGCGACTTATGGCGATATAGCGTCGGTTTCGGGTGCTCCATCACCGCGGCTGGTCGGGCGGATCCTCGGCGAGGACGGCCACGACCTGCCTTGGCACCGCATTCTGCGCGCCGACGGGACACCGGCGCCGCATCTGGTCCACGAGCAACTGGAACGGCTGCGCACGGAAGGCGTCCTGGCCGACGGACAGCGCGTCGACCTGCGAAAATACCGGTGGCAGCGTGATCCCGGCGACGACGCTGGTCCAGGAGCTCTATTTTAGGTTAGCCTCGCCTAATGAGTTTCATCGAGGCGAAGGTGACCGGCGTCCGGCGGCTCACCCCGCATATGAGCAGGGTGACCTTCTCTGGGGCGTCGCTGGTGGACCAGGCGCCCGACCAGTACCTGAAGGTGTTCTTCCCCCAGCCCGGCCAGACCGAGCCCGTGCTGCCCGCCCCGCTGAGCGGCGACGAAGTGCTCTCCTGGTACCGGACCTACCTCGCGATGCCCGACGACGTCCGCCCGGCGATGCGCACCTACACCGTGCGCGCGCTGCGGCCGTCGGTGCAGGAGATCGACATCGACTTCGTGCTGCACGGCGACGAAGGCCCCGCCTCGGCGTGGGCTTCGCGTGCTTCCGAGGGCGACAGGGTCGCGTTCCTGGGCCCGCACGGCCTCTACGACGTGCCTTCGGACACCACCTGGCAGTTACTGGTCGGTGACGAGACCGCGATCCCGGCGATCGGCGCGATCGTCGAGGCGCTGCCCGCCGGGACACGGGCACTGGTCTACGTCGAGATCGGCGACCGCGAGGACCGGCAGGTCTTCGAAACGAAGGGGACCGTCGAGCTGCACTGGGTGGTGCGGGGCTCCGGTCCGGTGGGTGAGGCGGTGCTCGAAGCGGTGCGTAAGGCCGACCTGCCGGGCGGGACGCCGTACGCGTGGATTTCGGGCGAGGCGAACATGGTGAAGCTCGCGCGGCGGCATCTCGTGCGGGAGCGCGGGATCGACAAGCGGGCGATCTGTTTCACCGGATACTGGCGGCAAGGGCTGAGCGAAGAGGCCGCCGGACGGGAAGCGATGCGGCAGATCGAGAGCGGCGAAGTCCCGGCCGACGAGGACTGACTGACCGCGCTTGACCTGTGAAAAGGGAGCAAGGGACCTTTGCTACCGAAGGTGGGGTGGGGGGGGGGGGGGGGGGGGGGGGGGGGGTTCTTCTCCCCCCCCCCCCCCCCCCCACTACGCACAACCCCCACCACCGGTCGCCGCAACGTTGT
>NZ_JBVKAE010000074.1:0-17139 GCF_055598845.1 Amycolatopsis sp. NPDC039088
TGAAGGAATTGGGACATTCAACGTCCCAATTCCTTCATAGACGTCGGCCTGCGCCATGACCAAGAGGTCCCCGACCTGCAGCATCCCGACTTTGCCGCTTCCCTACCTTGAGAGTAGGGAAGGAGGCCTTCACGGACTTTCGCGAGCCGGAGACATCACGGCAACCCCGATAAGGGCGGCTTTTCGGGCAATGTCGGGACCGGAGTCCCATGCGCCCGGGACACCTCACCCGGCAGGGTGAGTAGTGCGAGGGGTGGGGCCCTCGCACCGCTCGAGGGGAATGGGAATCACATGTTCGAACCGAACAGGACACCGGTGGTCGTCCGCGCCACCGATCCGATCCTGCACAACGGCGTCTGCATGACGCTGCGCTCCCGTGACGACGTCTGGCTGGTGGACGGGGAGACCGCCGACCCGAGCATGGTGGCCCTCCTGGTCACCGACCGCCTCGACGAGGCGATGACGCAACTGCTGTCCGCGCTGCACCACCAGGGGTTCACCCGCATCGTGCTCATCGCGGGTGAAGTCGACGACAACGAGATCCTCGGCGCCATCGAGCACGGCGTCTGCGCGGTCGCCCGCCGCTCGGAGGCCGGCGCCGACATGCTGGTCCGGCTGATCAAGGCGGCCGCCGCCGGGGAAGGCGCGCTCCCGCCCGACCTCCTCGGCAGGCTCCTGCACCGGGTCTCCCGGTTGCAACGTCAGGTCCTGCAGCCGCGTGGCCTGCACCTCGGCGGCATGAGCAACCGGGAGACCGAGGTGCTCAAGCTGGTCGCGTCGGGGTTCTCGACGCAGGAGATCGCGGACCAGCTCTGCTACTCGCAGCGCACGGTGAAGAGCATCCTGCACGACGTGACCAACCGGTTCCAGCTCCGGAACCGTTCGCACGCGGTGGCTTACGCACTGCGTGAGGGATTGATCTGACGCCGTGATCACCCAGGTCGACGAGGCCTTGTGCCTCCTCATCGCACCTCATCTGCCGGAGGGGACGGTGGTCCGGCTGGATCCGCCGAAACCCACCTGGCAGACGGAGACGGAGGTATCGAGCGTCGACCTGTTCCTCTTCGCCCTGCACGGCGCCGGTCCCGGAAACGGCGCCGTGCGGGCGAAGCGGTGTGAACTGTCGTATCTGGTCACCGCGCGGGCCGGCAAGGTCCGCGACGAGCACGACCTGCTCGACCGGTCGTTGCTGGTCCTGCTCGGAACCGAGTTCCTCATGGTCGACGCGCGGCCGATGCGGCTGGTGCTGGGGGAAACCGATCCCACCGGACTGTGGGTCAGCCTCGGCCTGCCCGCGCGGGCGGGATTCGTCGTCACGGTCACGGCGGAGTACCGGGATTGAGCACCGACGCCCGCCGCAGGACCACTCCGCCGATGGAAGCCAGCGGTGCGCCGAAGAACTCGCACCATTCGGCGGCGGTGGCGGGCGGGCCGCACTCGCCTGCGCGGCGCGCCCAGCCGGCCCGGACTTCGAGGCGGTAGCCGAGCATCCCGGTCAAAGTCAGTCCGTTCCGGCTGGCGCCGACGCCGCAGGTGCCGCGGTAAACCCAACGGTCCGTTGGCTGGAACACGGCCGTCTCCTGGACGAACCGGTGTCCCGCCGCTCCGGTGACGGTCGCGACCTGGGTGTCGATCCCGCTGACGAACAGCCCCTTCGAGAGCAGGTCCAGGGCTTCGGCCTCCACCCGCTCCACCACACCGGGCGGACGGCGGCAGGCGTACAGGTCGCCGTCGAAGGACAACCGCACGGAAACCGCCACTTTGCCGATCTCCACGGTGGCCGCGGCCACCGGATTCACCGGTGGGCGGTAGCGGAACGCCGTCGCATGCACTCCCCCGACGTTAGGTCGGCGCGCCTCCACGGCATCGCCCAATCGGGAGGTCCTTCGGGTGGACTTACCGAGGGACCCGCTCAGCGGGCCAACGCACTTCGGCCACATCGCCGGGGCGGGGGACCTTCAGGAAGAGGCTGAACACCACGGGTTGTTTGCTCGACAGCTCCAGCCGTCCGCCGTCGGCCTCGACGAGCGCGCGGGCGAGCGCGAGCCCGACCCCGGTCGAGCCGCCGCCGGAGAACCCGCGTTCGAAGATGTGCGGAGCCAGCTCGTCGGGCACCCCCGACCCGGTGTCGGCGACCTCGATGACCACCGTGCCGTCCGTGTCACCGCGGCGGGCGGCGAGCGTGACCGTTCCCGCCCCGTGGCGCAGGGCGTTGTCGAGCAGTACGCCGACGACCTCGCGCAACCGGCCGGGAGTGGCCCTGGCCCTCAACCCGTCGGTGACGCGGATCCGCAGATGCCTGCCTTCGGCGCGAAGCAGCTGTCGCCATTCCTCGGAAACCTCGGGCAGCACTTCCGGCAGATTCACCGGTTCCGCGCCGACCTCGCTGGCGGCACGCGCCGCCGCCAGCAGTTCGTCGAGTGCGTCGGCCAGCCTGTCGGCCTGCTCTTGCGCCGCCTTCGCCTCGTCGACGACGTCCTGGTCGGGATGGACGGTGAGCGGTTCGAGCCGCAGCTGCAACGCGGTCAACCGGCTCCGCAGCTGGTGGGAAACGTCGCCGACGAGCTGGCGTTCCCGCTGGACGAGCTGCGCCAGCGCCGAACCGGACGCGTCGAGTGCTTCGGCGACCATGTCGAGTTCGCCGACGCCGTAGCGTTTCGGATCCGGCCGGAAATCGCCGCCACCGAGTTTGACCGCGCGATCGGCGACATGCCTCAGCGGTTTCGCGAGCCGTCGCGCGGTCACGGTCGCGACCACCGTGCCGGTGCCCACCGACAGGACGACCAGCAGCACCACGAGCAGGGTCACCTGCGTCTGCCGGGTGCGCATCGGCCCGGCGGGCACGGACAGCTCGACCTCGCCGTGCAGCGCGATCGGCACCTTCTCGGAAACCACGTCGCCACCGGGGTCTGAGCCGTAGCGCTTCTCGATCTGCCCCTCCGCGCGGACGGTCAGCAGCCCGCCCTGCGGGACGGCCACCCGGACCTGGTCGAGGTCGATCGGCTGGCCGTTGGCGATCTCGTTGTCGAGGGTGGCCGCGATGCCGCGCGCCGCGGACGCGAGGTTCTCCCGGTTGAGGTTCTCGACCAGCTGCCAGGCGGTGATTCCGAGCGGGATGCCCAGCACCGCCGCGGTCACCGCGACGGCGAGCAGGATCGCCAGGAGAATGCGGCGGCGCATGCTATTCCGCGTTGAAGCGGAAGCCGACGCCGCGGACGGTGGCGATCCGCCGTTCACCGTCGCCGTTGCCGCCGGGCTTGCCCATCCGGCCTGCCGCCTCGTCCGCGGCGATCGCGAGTTTCCGCCGGAGCCACGACATGTGCATGTCGAGCGTCTTCGACGTCTTCGATTCGAGGTCGTTCCACACCTCGGCGAGGATCTCGTCGCGGCTGACGACCTGACCGGCCCGGCTCATCAGCACCCGCAGCAGCTCGAACTCCTTGTTCGCCAGCTGCACCTCGTGCAGGTCCACGGTGACCATCCGGGCACCGAGGTCCATCCGCACTCCCCCGGCTTCGAGCACCTCGGGTGCCCGGCGCCGGAGCAGCGCCCGGATACGGGCCAGCAGCTCGGCGAGACGGAACGGCTTCGCGACGTAGTCGTCGGCGCCTGCGTCGAGCCCGACCACGAAGTCGACCTCGTCCGTGCGCGCGGTGAGCATCAGCACCGGCACTTCGGTCCCGCTGGCGCGCAGGCGGCGGCACACCTCGAGACCGTCCATCCCGGGCAGGCCGAGATCGAGCACCAGAAGATCGACCCGGTCGCTCTCGGTCGCGTCGAGGGCGGCGGGCCCGTCACCGACGACACGCACGTCGTATCCCTCCCGCTGGAGTGCGCGGGAAAGCGGATCGGCGATGGCCGGGTCGTCCTCGGCGAGTAGCACCATGCTCACCTGGTCAACTCTACGGCTGCCCGGCGTGAAAGCATCGTGACCGTGCCCGGCTACGAGAATGATCTGGAACTCGCCACCCGGCTGGCCGACGCCGCCGACGCCATCACGACCGACCGGTTCCGCGCGCTGGACCTGGCCGTGGAACGCAAACCCGACCGCACACCGGTCACCGACGCGGACACGGCCGTCGAAGACGCCATCCGCGCGATCCTCGCCACAGAACGTCCGGACGACACCGTTCTCGGTGAAGAACGCGGCGGTTCGGCCGCGACCGGCCGGGCCTGGGTGCTCGACCCGATCGACGGGACCAAGAACTTCCTGCGCGGTGTCCCGGTCTGGGCGACACTGATCGCGCTGGTCGAAGACGGTATGCCGGTGGTGGGCCTGATCAGCGCGCCGTTGCTCGGCCGCCGCTGGTGGGCGGCCACCGGGGACGGCGCCTGGATGCGCGACTCCGGCGGTGAACGGCGCCTGTCGGTGTCGAAGGTGGCCTCGCTCGAAGACGCCTATCTGTCCACAACGGACTTGAACTCGTGGGTCGAGTACCACTCACGGGAGAAGTACCTCGACCTGGTCAACGCGTGCTGGGAAAGCCGCGCTTTCGGCGACTTCTGGCACCACTGCCTGGTCGCCGAGGGCGCGCTCGACGTCACCGCGGAATGCATCGTGAACCCGTGGGACGTCGCCGCCGCCCAGGTACTGATCACCGAGGCGGGCGGGCGGTTCACCGACCTTTCCGGTGAGGCGCGCTACGACAACGGCTCGGCCCTGTCGACGAACGGCCTGCTCCACGACGAAGTACTCGCCATCCTTAAGCGCTGACGTCGCGAGGTCAGTGCGCGCCTGGCAGCAGGCCGACCGCGCCGCGTGCGACCTGCGACCAGGCCAGGCGGCCGAAAAGGTAGTGACAGGCGACCTGTTCGGTGGTGAAGCGCGCCCAGTCGTACCGGTTGCCTTGCTCGCGCCAGAAGACTTCCCAGGCGGGCTCGGCGCCCTCTTCCTCGACACGCATGAGACACCAGGCGTTGTCTGTCTCCGCGCCGACCGAGACCACTTCGGGCGGCACGCCCAACGCGGCCAGCCACCGCAGGATCGTCCCCGTGTTCACCGAACCTCCCCCGTGACGTCCGCCAGGAAGCCCAGCGTGACGAGTTCATCCGCGCCCAGCACCGCACGGAAGCGCACCCCGCCGCCTGGCTGGCCGAACCATTCGGCGTTCACCGATCGCCAGACCGGCAGCGGCCGGACGACACGGTAACGCCGATACGCGGTGACCCGGTCCGGCGGCAACGAGCGCATCGAATACAAGGTCGCGTCCTCGGCGAACACCCGGCCGTGCTGATCCCCGAACCGGTCGAGATGGGTGCCGATCTCGAGCATCACCGGCGTCGGCCGGTCGATGCCACCCTCGGGAAAGAGTTCGCCGGGAGGCCACGAGTACCCGGTTTCGTCGGTGAACCGGCGCGCCCAGTCCTCAGGGGACTCGCCGCCCCACGGATCATGTCCCCTCATCAACGCCGGGGGCGGAACGGCGGCCGGAGTCGTCGGCGAACGCCGGAAACCGCCGCTGACATGCGTCAACGCGTCCAGATCGTCCAGCACGCCCGCTTCCGGGTGATCCAGCGGGCCGGAGCCGCCCTCGGGAAGCGGCAGCTGACGCGCGGGTTTGGCCATCGCGACCGGCAGATGCCCGATAGGGAACATATGCACCAGGAAGAGCGCGATCACGCTTTCCCGTTCGGTCCGCAAGGCCCCCATCGGCGGCGGAGCGGCGGGCATCGGCGGCGCGGGCGGAGGGAACGGCACCCGCAACGGCGCGACTGCGGGTGGCCACGGCGAAGGCGCGTACGGAGCCCGTAGGCCCTGCGGCGGCGTCGGTGCGTCGGCGCCTTCGTACTGCACAGGCAACCGGATCGGGCCTGTTCCGGCCTCGCTCGGATCGGTCACCGCACCTCTCCCCCAAGGAATCGATCCCACCGGTGAAGGGGGAGGCAGCGGACAGGACGCGTTAAGACCTTATCGCCGACCGGCGTTCTCGTCGGCGGATACCCGAAAGCGCGTCAGTGGCGGCTTTCCGGCCTCATCCCGCGAGCGCGTTGACCACCCGGGACGGACTCGGCCTGCCCAGCCGCCCGGCCATCCACTTGCTCGTCGACACCAACGCGTCGAGGTCGACACCGGTTTCGACGCCGAGGCCGTCGAGCATCCACACCAGATCCTCGGTCGCGAGGTTCCCCGTGGCCGATTCGGCGTACGGGCAGCCACCCAGCCCACCGGCGGACGAGTCCACTGTGGATACACCGCAGCGGAGGGCGGCCAGCGTGTTCGCGAGCGCCTGCCCGTAGGTGTCGTGGAAATGCACGGCGAGGGCGGTGACGTCGGCGAACTGCCCGATCAGCGCCTCGACCTGGCCCGCGGTGGCGACGCCGATGGTGTCCCCGAGCGAAAGCTGCGAACACCCGAGGTCCAGCAGGCGTTTGCCCACTCCGGCGACCTGCGTGGCCGGGACGGCGCCTTCCCACGGGTCGCCGAAGCACATCGACACGTAGCCGCGCACGTCGAGACCTTCGGCTCGTGCCCGGCTGACGACCGGCTCGAACATCGCGAACTGGTCGTCCACCGTCGAATTGAGGTTCTTCTTGGCGAAGGTCTCGGTGGCGCTGGCGAAGATCGCGATATGCGAGACACCGGCCTCCAGTGCCCGGTCCAGTCCGCGCTCGTTCGGGACGAGCACCGGATAGCGGACCCCTTCACGGCGATCGAGCCCCGACAGGAGCTGCTCGGCGTCGGCCAGCTGCGGCACCCATTTCGGGCTCACGAAACTGGTCGCTTCGAGCGTGGTCAACCCGGCGTCGGCGAGCCTGTCCAGGAACTCGATCTTCACTTCGACCGGAACGATCGACTTCTCGTTCTGCAGGCCGTCGCGCGGGCCGACCTCCCAGATCGTCACCCGCTCCGGCAACGCCGCGGCGGACGGGACGCGATCGGGCAGCCCCAGCTCTCGCGTGCCCATCAACGCCGCCGGTTTCCGCGCGGCGGACGCCCCTGCGGCGGCAAGGGTTCGGTCTGTTGCGGGGCGCCCGGCGCGTAGTCGTCGTACGGGTTGTCGTTGACTTCGCGGTAGATGACCGTGTGCACCCGCTCGACCTTGGGGATGTCGTCGAACTTCAGCGGTTCGTCCGACGCGGACTCGATCACCAGCGTGCCGCAGCCGAACACGCGGTCCAGCAGCCCGTGCTCGAACTGGACGCTGTTGATCCGCGACAGCGGGATGTCGATCCCGGTCCGCTTGAGCACGCCCTCGCGGGCGATCAGCCGATCCGTCGTCACGATGAAGTGCGTCGTGCGCCAGCGGACGAACGGCGCCAGGAACAGCCACACGACGAGACCGAGCCCGACGACGCCGACGGCGATCAGCGAGATCAGGTCCCAGGGGGCCGTCGCGTCCTTCGCCAGGATGCCAAGCCAGATACCCACGCCGAGCGTGACGATCAGCGCGAGGAAGGGGAAGATCAGCATCTTGAAATGCGGGTGACTGTGCACCACGACGTGCTCGTTTTCGCTGAGCAAATCGTCCGGATAGGCCACGACGGACGCTCCCAAAGTGTGTTCGGCGCTGGTGAGCTCACCGTACCGGCGAACGGTCCCGGCGGAAGAGGAGGCGCCGCAAATCGCAGCGCGCCGCGACCCGCCGGGTCAGGCCCCGGCAGGCCGCACGTGGACGACGTCTCCGGCGAACACCGTGTACCGCTCACCACCGGGAACGTCGACCTGGAGCTGGCCGGCGGGATCGATGTCGGCGGCACGGCCGGTCAGCGCCGAGCCGTCGGGCAGCTGGACCTCGACGTCCTGGCCCAGCGTCGCGCAGTGCCGCCGGTAGTCGGTGAGGAGGCCAGCCTCGGCCAGCGACCCGCCCGCGAGCCGCCAGCGGTGTTCGAGTTCGTCGAATCGGGTGAGCAGCCGAGTGGCGATTTCGGCGCGATCGGTCTCGTTCGCCCCGTGCTCGGCCAGCGACGTCGCCGGGAGACCACCGGGCCCGGCCGGGACGTTCTCGCCCAGCGGCAGCACGTTCAGGCCGATGCCGAGGACCACGGTGGTCTCGTCACCGGAGACGGCCTCGGCCAGGATGCCCGCGCATTTGGCGCGCTCCGGCCCGGCGAGGACGTCGTTCGGCCACTTGAGGACGGCGTCGACGCCCAGGCTCGCGGCGACCTCCCGCACCGCGAGCCCCGCGACCACGGAAAGTGAACCCAAATTGGCGAACGGAACCTCGCGCGGACGCAGCAGGACACTGACGTAGAGGCCGGATCCCTTCGGCGAGGACCAGTGCCGGGCGCGGCGGCCGACACCGGCCGTCTGCTCTTCGGCAATCAGCACGGTGCGGTCCTCGACCCCCTTCGCGGCGGCTTCCCGCAGGTCGGCGTTGGTGGACCCGGTGCTCGCCACGACCTGGATCGCGGCATACCGGCCGGACAGCGCGGCACTCAGACGCTCGGCGTCGAGCGCTCCCGTCTCACTCATTTGTCCAGAATATGAGAGTCCCCCTAACGTGCAAGGCGTTCGCTCGTTACGCGGAGGTGGCCTCCAATAGCCTGGACGGCGTGACTGAGCCCGAGCCCGCCTCAAGCGCGCCCGAAACCAGCCAGAAGAACAAGTCGTGGGCGCACGGTGTGGCGATGCGCAGCCTGGTCGCCCTTCCCCTGGTCGCGGGGCTCGCGACGGCGGGCTGGCTGCTCGCGGGCGGCAACGACCCGGCGCCCGCCGACGGGACCCAGCCGGTCCCCGTCCCGGCGGCCAACCAGGACCCGGCCACCGTCGGCGGCGGCGCGGGTCCCTCCGTCCTCGAAGTCAGCGCACCGGTCAAGGCTCAGGAGACGCCGAAGGGCGCCCGGCCGCTGGAAGAGTGGGCCACCAAACTCGCCGGGCCGCTCGACATCCCGGCGAAGTCGCTGATGGGGTACGCCAACGGCGAGCTGGCGTTGCGCGCCGAGCAGCCGAACTGTCACCTTTCCTGGGTCACCCTGGCGGGGGTCGGCGCGGCGAGTTCGAACCACGGGCGCGGCGGCGACAACCCCATGGGCCTGTCTGCACAGCAGTGGAAGAAGCACGGGGCGTCGATCCCCGGGATCGCGAAACCCGCGCTCGGCGACCCCGACTCCGCGTCGGTCGCCGCCGGTCGCGCGCTGTGCGCTTCCGGAGCCGACCTCGGCGGCGGCAACGGCTGGTGGAAGGCGATCGCCGGCTATCAGGGCGGCAAAGGCACCGAGACCGAACTGTTCCGCCAGCGCGTCCTCGGCAACGCCCAGCTCTACGCGACCCTCTCGCTCGACCCGGCGCGAGCCGCCAGCCCCGCGGTGAAAGCGACCCGGTTCGCACTCGGCCAGCTGGGCCTCCCGTACGTGTGGGGCGGCAACGGGCCGGAAGCGGGCGCGGCGGGCTTCGACTGCTCCGGGCTGACGAAGGCGTCCTACGACGAAGCCGGTGTCGGGCTGCCGCGGACCGCGGACAGCCAGTTTCGTGCGCTGCCGCAGGTGCCCGCCGGTCAGGAGCCGAAACTCGGCGATCTCGTGTTCTACGGGAATCCCGCGACGCGGATCCACCACGTCGGGCTCTACCTCGGGAACGGCCTGATGATCAACGCGCCCACCGAGGGGCAGGCGATCCAGATCCACACGTATCACTCGAAGGGCGACGACTACACCGGTGCCGGGCGTCCGGCGGCTTAAGGCTTCGCGGTGCCGGACAAGCTCCGCTTGCTGCGCGCGAGATCCCGAAGGCCGTACAGCGCGAACAAGGGTTTGAGCGGCCAGGCCTCCCCGAGCCGGTAGTCGGCGGCGCGAACCAGGCGTTCGGCGAGATCGGGACGTAGCTGACGCAGGTAAAGGCGCGCCTTCTGCGCATGCAGTGGATTCGACACGATCTTGATCTGGTCCACGTGTTCGAGCAAAGGAAGCACGTTTTCGACGTTCTGCCAGGTGCTTCGCGACTGGTCCTCCAACCGCACCTGCCCGGTGAAGCCACATTCCGCCACCGCGTAATTCGCCAGCAGAGCCGCTTCGGACACCGAAGTCGCGCCACTCCCGCCGGAACAGACCAGCGTAGAGCCGTCCAAAGTGTGGTCGATGGAACGCAGTGCCGCCCGGACCCGCCAGCGGTTCAGCGCGTTGGCGCGGTCGCCGCGGGTGTTCCGGTACCCGAGTACGACGACCGCCTCGGTACGAGCAGGCAGACGTTCGTGCGCCAGAGCCCGGCTGGCCCGCCAGTGCACGAACTCACCCCATGCGGTCAACCAGAAAAGGCCGAGAGCCACCAGCGTTTTCCGTTTCATGGTGCGCGATCTTCCCGGCGACCGGCCAACCATTCGAGCGCGGCCTCCCCGTGGCGGAGGACCGAGATGTGCCCGTCCTCGGGAAACCTGCGCAACTCGGCCGTGGCGCACTGCCGAGCGAGCCACTCCCCGTGCGCGAGCGGGGCGATCCGGTCCGCGCCACCGTGCAGGAGCAGAACCGGCGCTTCGACGTCGGACGGCTGAAATCCCCAGGGCGCGACGTATGCGAGATCGTCGTCGATCAGCCCACCCGGGCCGCCCTCGACAGCGGGACCGACGACTTCGAGGATCCAGGCCCAATCGCCCTTCAAGGCCGCGTGATCCGACGCGGTGAACATCTCGGCGTCGTACTCGGCCGATGCCTCGTATCGCGCCTTTTCCGCTCGTCCGGCCAAGGCGGCGGTCAGCGACTCGACTCCCGCCGCACCCATGCCCGCGAACCAGTCGAGCCCCTCGACGTCGTACGGCGCCATGCTCGCGACACCGACCACCGCCGAGACCCGGCCAGGCAGCAGCGCCGCGCACGCGAGCGCGTGCGGACCGCCGCCGGAGTGCCCGAAGACCGCGAAGCTCTCGATCTCCAGGGCGTCGGCGACCTTCGCGACATCCGACGCCGCCGACGCGACATCTCGACCGGGCCGAGGCGTCGAACCGCCGTAGCCGGGCCGGTCGTAGGAGACCCACCTCAGTTCGAGCCGCTGGGCGGCCGCGAGCAGCGGCACGGGTGGAGCACCGATGTTGGGGGTTCCGTGGTGCCAGAAGACCGCCGAGCCTGTCCCGCCGGTGTCGTACGCGTGCAGAGTGGTCCCGTCCCCCAGGTCCACGTCCAACTCGTTCACCATGTGCCGACCGTACTGGTGCGCCGAACCGTAGTCGGGCACCCTTGACCTTGCCCACCCTCCGAGCACCAGGAGCCGTATGTCGCGCTTTGACGAGATCAAGCACCGGGTGGCCACGACCTTCCAGCGGAACGTGGGCAACCCGCTTCTCCGACGGCTGCCGAATCAGCCGGTCCTCGAGACCACCGGCCGCAAATCCGGGGTGCCCCGGCAGACACCGATCGGTGGCCGCCGGGTGGGCCGCGAGTTCTGGATCGTCTCGGAATTCGGCGAGAAGTCGCAGTACGTCCGCAACATCCAAGCCGATCCGCGCGTCCGGCTCCGGCTCAAAGGCCACTGGCACACCGGCACGGCGCACCTGCTCCCGGACGACGACCCGCGCGCCCGGCTGAAGGCTCTGCCCAAGCTCAACAGCGCCGCCGTGCAGGCGATCGGCACCCAGCTTCTCACCATCCGGGTCGACCTCGACGACTGACCGGAACCGGGCATCCGGAATTTCACCTTTGCCTTGACGCCAAGGGCAAGGTTTACGCTCGGAACCATGCGGATCGGCGAACTCGCCGCGCGTACCGGAACCACCACCCGCGCGCTGCGTTTCTATGAGTCACAGGGGCTTCTCGACGCACGGCGCGCGTCGAACGGCTACCGGGAGTACGACGAAGACGACTACCGCCTGGTCAACGAGATCCTGACGCTGCAAGCGGTCGGGCTGAGCCTCGAAGACACCAGGCCGTTCGTCGAGTGTCTGCGCGCCGGTCACGAGACCGGCGACTCGTGCGCCGATTCGATCGAGGTCTACCAACGCAAACTCGCCGAGGTGGACGCCTGCCTGGCCAAGCTCAACGACGTCCGGGACAGCCTGCTGGCCAAATTGGCGGGCGCGTTGAAAACACCGCCGGGGCCGTGCGTCGTCATGCCGGAGAACAAGGAGTCCTGAAATGTCGTCCCTTTCCGTCGTCACCGATGAGACCTTCCAAGAACTCGTCCTGGACCAGGACAAGCCCGTCCTGGTGGACTTCTGGGCACAGTGGTGCCCGCCTTGCCACATGATCGCGCCGGTGCTCGCCGAGATCGCCGACGAGCGCGCCGACGCACTGCTCATCCGCAAGCTCAACTCCGACGAAAACCCGCTGACGGCAAGGAATTACCAGGTGATGTCCCTGCCGACGCTGATTCTCTTCCGCGACGGCGGTCCGGTGTGGACGACCGTCGGTGCCCGCCCGAAGGCTCGGCTGCTGAGCGATCTGGACGCCGTTCTGCAGACGACCCGCGTCTGACCCGGCGACTTCGCGGTCCGTAAATGTGTTGCGCGCGGAGCGATCGGTTCGCATCCTTCAGCACATGACTTCGACCATCGCCTTCCTGTCCTCGCCCTCCGTCGTCCGACGGGTGCGGGTGCGGCAGCAGGCCGGTCCCGGTCGGAGGCCGACACCAGCCCGACCGTGAGCGCCGCGCTCGTCGCGGGCCTGCTCGCCGGTTATGGCATCGCCATTCCGGTGGGCGCGGTCGGGACCTATCTGGTGGTGCTGACGGCCCGGACAGGACTCAAGATCGGCGCGTACGCCGCGCTTGGGGTCGCGACAGCCGACGGCCTCTACGCCTTCATCGCGGTACTCGGCGGCAGCCGGCTCATTCCGGTCATCCAACCGATCGCCGTGCCGTTGCGCTGGGTTTCGGTGGCGGTGTTGCTCGGGCTGGCCGTCCACATCGGAATCACCGGGATCCGGAATTTCCGCGCCTCCGCGATATCCGAGGTGACCCAGCCGGTGGCGATCGGACCGCTGAGGGCTTTCGTGAGCCTGCTCGGGATCACGCTGCTGAACCCGGCCACGGTGGTCTATTTCGCGGCGCTCGTGCTCGGCAGCGAGGACATGGCCGCGGCGACCGGCACGGAGCACGTGGTCTTCGTGCTCGCGGCGTTCGTGGCCTCGGCCAGCTGGCAGCTGTTCCTCGCGGGCGGCGGGGCGGTCCTCGGCAAGGCGTTGACCGGACGTCGTGGACGGCTGGTCACCGCGCTCGCCTCCAGCGTGCTGATCGCCGCGCTCGGCATCCGCCTGTTGTGGTGAAAACGCCCGGGAATCGAGGACCGTGGTTGTCCGCATTGGTTGCCAGTCTGTGCTCATGACAGAAGCCACGGAACGCGCCGCCGCCCTCCACTCCTACCTCGCCTACCGCGACGCTCCGAAGGCGCTTCGCTGGCTCGAAAGCGCCTTCGGCTTCGAAACCGTCGCGGAGTACGCCGACGACAAGGGTCTGATCCAGCATGCGGAACTGCGGCTCGGCGGGGTCGGCATCATCGTGTTCAGCGCGGAGGAGGACTACGACCGCCCGGCACGCAAGGGCGAGACCGTCGGCCACGGGCTCTACATCAGCCTTCCGACACAAGAGGCCGTGAACGCCGTCTTCGCCTCCGCCATCGAAGCCGGCGCGGCCACCGTTTGGGAGCCGACGGATACCGAATGGGGTAACTACCGCTTCCGCGTCGACGATCTCGAAGGGTACGAGTGGACTTTCGGCACGTACGTTCCCGGACTGCCGCAGGCCGACTGGAGCTAAAGCAAGCGGCTGAACCACTCGCGGGTGCGGCGGAGCAGATCCAGTTGATGCTCCCGCCCACGGATTTGGTGCCCTTCGCCCGGATAAACGACAAGGTCGTGTTCGACGCCGAAGTGGCGTAGCGCGCGGTGGAAGAATTCCGCCTGGGACAACGGGACGTTCGTGTCGTCCGCGCCGTGCACGATCAGCACAGGGGTCTCGATCTTCGACGCGTAGGAGATCGGGCTGAGCTGATCGTGCCGGTGCGGTCCTGTCCCTTCCCAGCCGAAACTTCCGCCGAGCGCCGCTTCGAGGGGGCCGAGTTCGCCGATGGCGGCGAGCATCCCCCAGTCACAGATCCCGGCACCCATCAAGGCCGCCTTGAACCGGTTGGTCTGCCCGACGGCCCACGCCGTCAGGAAGCCGCCGTGGCTCCAGCCCACGATCCCCAGCCGCTCCGGATCGGCCACCCCCTCGGCGACGAGGAGGTCGATCCCGGTCTCGAGATCGCTCCACTCCTCCTGGCCGACCCGTCCAGCGACGGCGGTGGCGAACGCGTGTCCATGACCTTGTCCGCCACGAGGATTCGGCAGGAAGACGGCGTGCCCGGCCAAGGCCAGCCATTGCGCGGACGGATACCAGTTGAGCATGAACCGGTCCGCGTAGCGGTCGTACGGTCCACCGTGTGGCGCCACTATCAGGGAGAAGGGACCGTCGTCTCGGCTCTTTCCCGGCGGGAGGACCAGCAGGCCGTCCAGCGCCAGCCCGTCGGATGCCTTGTAGGACAAGCGTTCCTGAGTCCCCCACGCGAAGCCGGCGAACTCCGGCGCGGTATCGCTCACTCGCGTCAGCGACCCACTCACTGGTCCACAATGGACATCTTTCGGCCGGTACGCGGTACTCAGCACGGTGGCCACGATCTCGCCGTTCGAGGTCAGCGCGTCCGCTTGCCCACGCCAGAACGACACTTCGCCGGATCCGAGCCGGTGGAGCGCCGTGTCGAGACCGTCGGCGACAAGTACCAGCGGGGGGCCGGAATCGACCTGCGCGAGCCTGATCGGGCAGGTCGATTCCGGGGTCAGGTTCCGGTGTTCCCCGGTTTCCACTGGAACATCGAAGACCGCCAAGCCGCCGACCATCTCCGGCGTCGCGAGATACGCGACGTGCCAGCCGTCGTGATCCCGCCACCAAACCGGGCTGATGGCTTCGACCGCCGTCTTGCCGAGGTCACGCCTCTCACCCGTTTCCGGATCCAGCAAGGAAAGCCGGGGTTCGAGACCGCCGGGGTCGAGTTCGGGGGTCGGCCAGGTGAGGACGGCGAGCGCACCGTCGTCGGGGCGGCGGGCGACGTCGACCACGTGGTCTTCGGTGAGCGTCCTGACCTCGCCGGTCCGCAGATCGTAAGTCCGGAGCCGGGCCGGATGAAGGCTTTCGCTCCAGACCCACGGGGCCAGGGCCGGTGTCTCGTCCTCGGCGACGAACACGATCCGTTCACGCATCGGAAGGAACTTGGTGATCGCGCTTCCCCAAGCGATCAGCGGATCCGGCACGCCCTCGGCGTAAAGACGGCCGTCTCGAAGGAAATAGAGCGTCGCGGAGTCCGGCGACCATCTCGGCGAAGTGCCTTCGGTCAGCTTGCGAGGCTTTTCACCACCGTCCACGGCGGCGAGCCAGATTTCCGGGGTGCCCGCCGTGACGGTCGTGACCTGGTAGGCGATCCGGCGTCCGTCCGGAGAAAGCGCGGGTTCCGAAGGGACATGGCTGTCGACGATCAACTCAGCGGTCAGCATGTCCCCATACTGTCGGAAAAACTAGGCCGACAACGCCTTGCCCAGCGAGTCGAGCCAGGTGCCCGTCCCCTCCTCCCGCCAGCTCGGCTCTTCGTGTCCGTCAAGGAAAGTGCCCTGTTCGATCAACGTCAGCCGGGTGCCCTCGTTTTCGGCCTCGAGCAGGATCGTCGTGACGGACACCGTCGCCAGAACGTCGTTCGCGGAGAGCGTGCCCGAGTAGACGATCCGCTCGTTCTCGGCGATGTCCTCGTAGCGCGCGTCGAAGACCATCCGCTTCCCGTCGTCGGAAGGGCCGGTGGTGACTTCGCGGCCGCCGACGCGGAAGTCCAGGGAATGGCCGCCGCCGGGCACGGTGAACCAGCCCGCTTTCGCGGCGGGATCGGCCCAGGCCGCGAAGACGCGTTCCGGCGATGCGGGGTAGACGCGTTCGAGGGTGAAAGTGGCGTGTTTGACGGTCATGATCGCTTCCCTTCATCGGAGTTCAGCAAGCCACCAAGGCGATCGAGCCGGTGTTCCCAGCCGGTGCGCTGCCCGCCGAGCCAGTCCTCGGCCATCCGCAGCCCGTCCGGTTCGAGGTGGCAGGTACGCACGCGCCCCGCCTTTTCCGACCGGACGAGCCCGCAGGCTTCGAGCACCTGGAGGTGTTGCATCACCGCGGGCAGCGACATCGACAACGGCTGCGCGAGCTCCCCCACCGAGGCGGGTCCCCGGGTGAGGCGCTCGATCATTTCGCGGCGCGTTCCGTCGGAGAGCGCCTTGAACACCTGATCCATCCGTTGGTTAGGCACATGCTTAACTATCCGTCCACGCCGAGCATTAGTCAAGCAGGCACTTAACTTTCTACTTCTCCGCGATCATGCCTTCGACGAGCAGCCACTGGGACGCGAGATACGAGGTCAGCACGAACGTCTCGAGATTGGCCCGCACGCGCTCGCTGGTGACGAAGTTGCGACGGATCAGGATCGCCAGGTCGGACGCGGAGAACAGCAGCGCACCGGCGGCGAGCCAGGTCCGGCGGTCAGCCGACGGGACGACCATCCCACCCGACACGCGAGCCTTCGGCGCGAGCACCGGATCGGCCGCGAGGGTCGACGTCGTGCTCAGCAGACCTCCGTAGACCGAGAGCACCGACGACACTGGTGACGGCTTCGGGAACGTCATCGCGACGGCGGCCGCCGCCCACGCCCCGAGCCGGGGTGACGCCGTGGCCGCACGCGGACGCGCGCCGCGACGCCACAAGAACGCGGAGTACAGCACCTGCATCACGCCGAACGACGTCGCACCCTTGATCAGTTCGCGGTCCTCGTGCGACCTGGCCATGAAGTGGTCGCCCGCGCCGGCCGCGATCAGTGCGGCGACAAGTAAGCCCTTCTCCCCTGGCGTAAGCGTTTGCGCCCGGGCGACGCGAGCGGCGAGCACGGGGACCGCGGCCGGTTTGGCCACCAGTTGCAGCCGCCGATTTCCTGTCCTGGCGGAGTACACCGTGCCGATCGCGGCGGCACCGAACAGCACCCGCTCGGCGAACTTGAGGGCCTTCGCTGTCGTCACTGACCACCTCCGGAACTTATTTCCGGGTAAGTTACCAGCTGGTCAGCATCTCAAGGCGTCTCTTAGAGAGCGTCTGAGAACTCGATTGTGGTGGTTGGCGTGGCGATGTCGGGAATGAGGTGAGCTCCCGGTAGGACTGGTGGTTCTCACACCAAGACCGTCCCTACCAGGAGCTCGTGTATCAGTGTCGCCTATCTGCCGGTGTTT
>NZ_JBVKAE010000075.1:0-16693 GCF_055598845.1 Amycolatopsis sp. NPDC039088
GGGACACTCAACGTCCCAATTCCTTCATAGACGTCGGCCTGCGCCATGACGAAGAGGTCTCCGACCAGCAAGATTTCGACTTTGCCGGGACCCTGACCTTCAGCGTTGCGAACGTGGCTTTCACAACGTCCAGCCGGCGATGTCCAATAGTCCTCGGTGGACCGAGGGCCGTCCAGGAAGTGAGTCCTGGACGGCCCTTCACCGACCACCGGTGGGGAACGGAAGTCAGCCGGTGTAACCCGCCACGATCTTGGTGTAGTCGTACTTGCCCTGTGCGATTCCCGCGCAGTTGTTGCAGTCGCGGTTCACGGCCCAGAACGACAGCCGGGCGAGATGTTTGCCCGCCGCGTAGTCGCGGATCGCACGGAAGTCGGCGACGCTGACGGTCTCGCCCGCCACGTCGGTCTTCCCGTTCATCGACGAGAGGCCGCTGCGCCGGTAGGCCGCGTCGTCGCTCAGGCCGAAGGTGGACTTCACGACGTTCTTCAACCCGTCCACGGCACTGCGGGTCTTGCCCGCCATGTCGCCGCCGCTGGAGAAGTCAAACGGCATGACCGACCACGCGTCGACGCCCGCGCCCAGTGCCTTCGACTGGTTGATCAGCCGCTTCCCGTGCGCGTTGGGGCCGCCGACCTCGGTCGGGATGGTGATGACCACGCGCAGGCCGGGGTTCTTCTGCTTCGTGATCTTGACGGCGTTCAGGATCCGGTCCTGGACGGTGTAGTTCTCGAACTCGTCGGTGTTCTCGATGTCGAGGTCGATCGCTTTGAGCCGGTAGGCGTCGATGACCTTTTGGTACGCGCCGGCGAGTGCCGCGGGTGTGCCGCACTTCGGGCCGAGCTTCGTCCCGGACCAGCCGCCGAACGACGGGATGACGTCGCCGCCCTTGGCCCGGATGTTGTTGATCATCGTGGCGTCGGAACCGGTGAGCGAACGGCTGCCGTCCCACTTCGGGTTGCAGCCGCCGTCGGAAAGGACGAACGCGAGGGTGAAGGCCTTGACCCCGGTGGCGTTCATCGCGGCGATCGGGTCCGTCTGTCCCGACCACTGGTACAGATAGGGCGAGGCGAGCACCGCGTCCGGGGCCGCCGAGGCGACGGGGGCGAGGCCGACGGCCGTGGCGAGAGCGGCGCCGACGGTGGTGGCCAGTGTTGCCCAGCGTCGTAGGGATTTCATAGGTCCTCCAACTGGTACGCGCGCGACGAGGCGCGCAGGTGTGGAGCACCTCCGTCTTGACGCGGCGTATCAACCGGGAGGTCACTGTGTGCTCACTCACGGTGGACTAGACCATTGAGGACTGTCAAGAATTCACCGGGTTTCCCGGCGGAAATGACCGACCTTAGTAGGGGGTCTTGACCCGGAAAGAGGATCGACAGCACCGCGATAACCGGCTAGTTTGCCGAAATGGTGGGGGACTCCCTGATGGCGACCGGAAGCCGCGGCCGAAGAGACCGGCTCGCCGCGCCGTACCGTCTTCTGGGGTCCTGGAGCCTGTGGGAACTACCCAGACGGGGCCTGATCGGGTACCTGCTCCTCGTCGACGCGGCCGCCTTGGCCGCCACCACCTACCTCTTCGCGCTGCGGCCGCCCACGGCGTCGTCGCTGCTCCCGTTTTCCGCTCTGCTGGCGGGAATGATCCTCAGTTCGGAGTTCGCGCGTCCCGTCGAGCGGTCCCGCGCCGACACCCGCCTCGGCGCCGGACTGGACGCCGCCTGGATCTTCGCGGGCGCGCTGCTGCTGCCGCCCGCGCTGGCCGCCGTGCTCGTCGTCGTCTCGGCGGGGTACCGCTGGTTCCGCATCCGGCGCGGGATTCCGCATCGTCAGATCTTCGCGGTCGCCGCCACCATGTTGTCCGCGATCGCGGCTTCGCTCGTGCCCATCCTCGTCGGCGCGGCCCCCTTCGCCGACGCGGTAAGGGATTTCCAGGGCTTCGCGCTGGCTTTCGCCACCGGTCTGGTGTTCCTGTCCGTCGACGCCGCCCTTGCCGCCCCGGCGGCCGAATTCGGGGCGGAACCGTCGGGATTCGCCTTCGACGCGGCGATGGTCGCGTTCGGATTGCTGCTCGCGTGGTCGGCGGTGGACTGGCCGTTCGTCACCGTGGTACTCGCCGGAGCGCTCGTGGTGCTGCACCGGGCCGGGACGATGCGCGCCCTGCGCGGCCACGCGGGTACGGATTCCGGCACCGGCCTGCTCACCGCGTCGTCCTGGTTGGACGGTGCCCGCACCCAGTTCGAGCTGCTTCGCGCCCGTGGCAGCGATCTTTCGCTGCTCATGCTCGATCTGGACCGGTTCGCGCGGCTCAACGACGAGCACGGCAGGGAAGTCGGCGACGACGTTCTGCGCGCTGTCGCGGACTCGTTGCGCGCGGAGGTCCGCGCAGCCGATCTGGTCGGCAGGTTCGGCGGTGAGGAGTTCGTCGTCCTGCTGCCCGGCACCAGCCGGTTCGACGCGCACGCCATCGCCGAACGCATCCGGCTGCGGATCGCGTCGACGTCCGTCTCATTGGGTGGGACGTCGCCGGGTGACCCGCTGTTCGCCGGGGTGACCGTTTCGATCGGCGTCTCGTCGCATCCCGCCGACGGTGAGACGCTCGCCCGGCTCGTCGGCGCGGCGGATCAGGCACTGCGCGCGGCGAAGGCGGCAGGCCGCAACCGGACCGTGGTTTTCGAGACCGAGGAACCGCTCGGCTAGTCCTCGGCCGGGACCCCGATGTCCTCGAACCACAGTTCCGGATGGTCCCGGATGAATTCGGTCATCAGCGCGGTGCACGCGGGGTCGTCGAGGAGGGTGATCTCGACCCCGTTCTCCTCGAGCCAGCCGTGCCCGCCCTCGAACGTGGCCGCCTCGCCGATGATCACCCGGCCGATGCCGAACTGACGGACCAGCCCACTGCAGTACCAGCAGGGGGACAGCGTGGTGACCATGATCGTGTCCCGGTAGTGCGGTCGCCTGCCCGCGTTCCGGAACGCGGACGTCTCGGCGTGCATCGACGGGTCGTCGTCCTGGACGCGGCGGTTGTGCCCGCGGCCGAGCAGGACGCCGTCGGTGTCGAACAAGGCGGCACCGATCGGGACTCCACCCTCGGCCTTGCCGAGTTCGGCCTCTTCGCGGGCGACGGACAGCAGACGCGCGGGATCGATCACCCGGCCACCTTACGGGCTCGTGAGTGGTGATGACGGTTAGAACGAACCCTCTCTCAGGTACCTACTCGTGGCCTGCAGGCTTGCTCGGAAGGTGTGAGGGTCGAGTTTCCTCGGCTGAGCCGAGGGAAGGGGTCCTTCACGCGCCGCTGTTGTGACTGGTGGTGCCGCTGGGGTTTGTGATGGGGTTTCGGGTCCGTGAAGGACTCCTTGAGGGACTCTGGGTCCCTCAAGGAGTCCCTCACGGACCAGCGCTACCCAGCTCACCCGCCGTAGGTAACCAAAACACCGTTGGCCAGAGCCGTCATCACCACTCACGAGGTGATCGCGGACCGGACCTGTCCGCGATACCTGGCAAACTCCTCCTCATGAAGCGAGCGAACCGATGACCACGGGCACGTCGGCACGGCTGCTGAGGCTGCTCTCCCTGTTGCAGGCACGGCGCGACTGGCCGGGCGCCGACCTGGCGGACCGGCTGCGGGTGGACGTCCGCACGGTCCGGCGCGACGTCGAGCGGCTGCGGGAACTGGGCTACCCGGTGCACGCCACCCCCGGCGTCGCGGGCGGCTACCGGCTCGGCGCGGGGGCCGCGTTGCCGCCGCTGCTGCTGGACGACGACGAGGCCGTCGCGGTCGCCGTCGGGCTCCGGACGGCCGCGAACGGGACGGTGTCGGGGATCGAGGAGACCTCGGTGCGAGCCCTCGCGAAACTGGAGCAGGTGCTGCCCGCCCGGCTGCGGCATCGGGTGACCGCGCTGAACGCCGCGATGATCCCGCTCGGCGGCGTCGTCCCGGTCATCGACGCGGAGGCGCTCACGGTCATCGCGTCCGCGTGCCGCGACCATCAGCGCCTCCGGTTCGGGTATCGCAGCCACAACGGCGACGTCACCGAGCGCTCCATCGAGCCGCTGCGCCTGGTGCACACCGGGCGCCGGTGGTACCTGGTCGCGTTCGACCTCGACCGCGACGACTGGCGTACCTTCCGCGTCGACCGCATCGACGGCGTCCCGGACACCAGTTTCCGTTTCACGCCAAGGGAACCACCGGCCGAGGACCTCGCGGCGTATGTCTCCCGTGGGATCACGTCGGCGCCGTATCCGCACCAGATGGTGCTGCGGGTGAGTGCCTCGGCGGACGCGCTCGCCGAATACGTGTCCCCGACCGTCGGGACGATCGAGGCCATCGACGAGCACACCTGCCGGATCAGGGTCGGATCCAACGACCTTTCCGTGATGCCTTACTACCTCGCCCATTGGGACGTCGACTTCGTCGTGGAGGAGGCGCCGGACGAGGTCAAGGAGCGGCTAAAGCTGGTCGCCGACCGCTTCGCGCGCGCGGTCGTCTGAGTCCGAAGTGGACTGTGCTGCTCGCTTGGCCCGTTTGGCCAGCAGGCCGATGGAGCCGAGCGAGATCAGGGCCAGCACGATGATGTAGAGCGAAACCGACATCGACGTCCCGGTGGATTCCAGTAGCAGCACCATGATGAACGGCGCGAGCCCGCCGCCGACGACCGCGCTGATCTGGTAGCCGAGCGAGGCGCCGGTGTAGCGCATCTCGGCGGTGAACAGTTCGGCGAACAGCGCCGCCTGCGGGCCGTACATGATGCCGAGGAACAGCGAGCCGACGAACGAGGCGACCACGAACAGCGGCAGTGAAGCCGTGTCGATCAGCAGGAACATCGGGATCGCCCAGAGCGCGACCCCCGCCGCGCCGAAGGTGTAGATCTTGAGCCTGCCGATGCGGTCGGACAGTTTCGCCGAGAGCGGGATGATCGCCAGCTGCAAGGTGCTGATCAGCAGCGTCGCGACCAGCACGGTGGTGCGCGACATCCCCAGATGGCGGGTGGCGTAGTCGAGAACGCCGTTGAGCAGGATGTAGAAGGTGGGGGTGTTGACCATGAACGAGCCGCCGGCCAGCAGCACGGTGCCCTTGTGGTGGCGCAGCACCTCGCGCAACGGGGACTTCCCGCGGCCCCGCTCTTCGGCCGCGAGTTTCGCTTCGGCGCGGCGGTATTCCGGCGTCTCGTCGATCTTGACGTGCATGTACCAGGCCAGCGCGAGCACGAGGATGCCGACCAGGAACGGGATCCGCCAAGCCCAGGTGAGGAAGTCCGAAGGCGGCGCGACCTGGGCGGCGATCAGGAACACCGTGTTCGCCAGCACCACCCCGTTCGGGACGCCGAGCTGGACGAGGCTCCCGTAGAGACCTCGTTTGCCCGGCGGCGCGTACTCGGTGGCGAGCAGCATCGCACCACCCCATTGGGCGCCGACGGCGACGCCCTGCACGAGTCGCAGCAGCACCAGGATGATGGGCGCGGCGATGCCGATCGTGTCGTAGGTCGGGAGCAGGCCGATCAGCGTGGTCGCCGCCCCCATCAGCGCGATGGCCATGACCAGTACGGGTTTCCGGCCGCGTTTGTCGCCGAGGCTGCCGGCGATGATCCCGCCGAGCGGCCGGGCGAGGAAGCCGACCGCGAAGGTGGCGAACGAGGCGAGGACGCCGGCCGCCGGGTTGGTGGTGGGGAAGAAGGTCTTCCCGAACACCAAAGCGGCCGCGATCCCGAAGACGAAGTAGTCGTACATTTTTGACGCAAGGCTGTGACCAGGGATTTTATGGCTGTGGGTCGCCTCAGGCCGTCTCCGGCCGTCCAGGCCGTGATCGGCGCTTCTGGAGAGAAATTTACTGTTTGCGCCGCGCGCTCGTCGGGTGGTGGACTGTAGCGGCTGTATCCAGACGTCCTGAATTCGCCCCGGAGCGCTGCCTCGGGCAGGTTCCAATGTCACAGATTGTGACGATCTTCCAGTGGCGTGGGCGCGCTGTGCCCAGGTGCAAATGACGGGCAGATTGCCGGACAACTTCTTTGTCCCGGTCGAATCTTGGTTGATCGGCCCGGCGACCGACACTGAACTGGTCGCCGCGGATGGGCCGGGCCTGTGCGGGCGCAGAGTCAGTCCCTCTGCCATATCCCGAGCCTCACACCCCTTGAGAGCAGTCCTCTCGGTCCCACCAGTCACTCAGCGATCGAAGCCTGCTGAGGAAGCGGCGTAACGGTGAGGTCTTTCAAGCGACCTCTCTTCATGGCGGCAGTGGGAGTAGAGGACGTCGAGTTGGAGCTGGTCGAACGTGCCTTGATCGAGCACGTCGAACGAGGAGCGCTGCTCGACCTGGCCGGTGACAAACCGGTCGATTGCGTGGCGATGCGACGAGTCTCGATCCATTCGCGCATGGATGATTCGTGACATCGTGAGTGGTCGTTTGGCGGGAGAAGCAGTGGCGACGGCCTTGCGCAGTTGGCGACCATCTAAGCCTCCGTAACTTCGACGATGATGTCCGTCCGCGATTTTCTCGAACCACTCTTGCAGCCCGAACACCGTGGGATGTTGATTCAATCGTTGGTGGCGATGTTCCGGGCGCATGGCGCGGACGATCTTGTCAAACGGGCAGAAGAAGAACTCTCACCGACCGCCGATCAGTCGGAAGCTGACAGGCACAGGGACTCTGTTGCCACCCGCGAAACGGTCGTCCTCACCAACTGGTCGTCAGGACGGCCGCAAGCGTAGCCGAACGTCAGTGCGGCGGCCGTTCTGGATGACGCGAACGAGGTCGACGTCGCACTCCCGGCGCCCGCGGCCGAGACACGCCCGAGCCCGGGCCCCGGTACCGCGGCGCGCCCTTCCTTATTCTCTCATTAAGCGATGCCTCTACATGCGTCAGCGATCATCTTCCGCCCAGTCGGTGAACAGCGAGAGGGGACGCACTGTCCCTCGATGATCGCTCTCGGCACCAGCAGCTGACCGAAGCCGCGGGGTCGAGGAGCTGGCAGAGCGTGCGCCGATCAGGTTCTGGACGCTGACGACCGTGAACTGGACTCCGAGTTCGTTCATCGGGGTGACCAGGCCCGGGTTGGTGCCCATCGTGTCATTCCGGCGCCGCACGACCCAGCCATTCGACTTGTGGTCGGTCGTGACGAAGACGATATCCCGGCCTCGCCTGCGCGCCTCCTGCAGAAGCTCGAGCCAGATCAAACAGTCGCCAAGCCGACGTGACTCAGGCGCGTTGCTTCCCTTCACCGCGCTGCCGGGGGGCTCCCTGTGTTTGATCATGAGGCGAGCCGCTCTCTCCATCTCCTCTGCCTCGGCTGCGCCGGGCGCCTCGCCGACGCGCAGTGAGGACCCTTGAATACGTTCGAGGAACCCCTCGGCGGCAAGAGCAGTTTTGCCGAACTCCGCCTTCCGGTTGTCAAATAGATGACATAAACCAGTCTTCACTTCGCCGATTTTTGTCACGATACGACGAAAAGAAGCGGGTTCCAGTCCGAAGTGGGCCCGGTCTCGCCGCATTTCGAACTCCACCTGAGCAAAACGCCGGAGCGTGACCGCGAGCTGGGTGTTGAGGTCCTTGATCGTGGCTTCGCGGATGCCGGGTGCCAGCCGTTGCACCTCGTGCAATGCCTGGTAGGGCAAGAAGACCTGTTCCCCCAGCTCGGTCAGGCGTTGAACTAGATCCACGCACTCGTCGTCGTCTCCCTTCCAAAGACGAAGGAGCGCGCTCGCATCCAGCACCACGTCGGCACCTCGGGTGATCATCGCCGAAATATGCGGCCATAATGGATCTTCACCCGCCGAGCCGTCGGCGCGACCAGCAACCAACTCCGCCCCCTAGGACCGCCCAGAAATCGATCACCTACGTGCACCGCGCATAATGACATTACGATATGCCGGGGATTGCCGACGCGGCGGGATGACCGAGGGGACGCGAAGTGGAAGGTGCTCACGGCGAACTCTCTCTTGATCACATCGACCTCGATGAATCGTCCATCCCCGGACCGCCTTCGCAAGTGGACGCACCGATCACAGGGCTGCCTGGGCGTATGCCCGCGGTGGGTTACCTCGTCAGCCCGCACGCACCGTTCTATCGGCTGGTCCTCGATATCCTCCACGACGAGGAACGTAGGTTGGGTCTACATCTGCCGACTGACCTGATCTCCGAAAGGTTCCGCGCGAGGCTGGCCGAACACGACGCCATCCAGACTGATCCACCAGGCGTGGACGCCATGCTGGCCCAGCTCTACCTCTGGGGAAACGTCGACCGAAGTCACAGCACTCACCGCAAAGGCACCTACCAGGAATACCTCCGGAAAGATTATCTCTATCAGCTGACTCCGGCGGGTACGCAGATCCACGAGCACCTGAGCCGGATCGACGCCGAGCTTGGAACAGCCGGCGCCCTGCAGTCATCTCTGCTGCCGGAGGTACTGGCGGCGCTTCACGAACTCCGTAACAGCCTCGTCGTCCCGGCCGAACAGGTGAAGTCGGGATCACGACCGCATGCCGGAGCCCGAAAGGTGCACCAATCCCTGCAGCGGGTCTATCACGCCTTCGAGCCGATGTCAGGCAATGCCAAACAGTTCATCCAGGGGCTGAACCGCGCACTGGAGATCGACACGACCCTGAACGAGGAAATCTTCCTCAACTACAAGCAAGTCGTGGTCGAGTACCTGCAAACGTTCGTACTGGCACTCATGCGGTACACCGATCCGATCATCGCGGCGATCACCGAGATCGAAAACGCCGGGCTTGTCGAGCGGTTCATCGACATCGCCCGCGTGGAAGCCGCTCCGCAACTCGGTGTCGACTTCGAACAGGTCGTGCAGACGGATGGCCAGCAACTCAGTAAGCAGTGGCAGGGCCTACGCCGCTGGTTCTTCGGCGGCCATGGACATCCTGCGGTCGCTGACACACTCCAGGACAGGGCGGTGGACGCGGTCAACCGGATCGTGTCCATCGTTCGACGGCTCAACGAACAGCGTTTTCACAAAGTCGACCGCAAGGCGGACTTCCTCACTCTGGCCCGGTGGTTCTCAGGCACGGAGGACAGCGGGCTGCGCGCACGGCTGTGGCGGGAAGCGTTTGGTCTTTACTCCGCCCGGCATCTCGGTGTACCGCACGACCCGACGCTGGGCTTCGAGGTCCGCCCTCGGCTTAGTTGGTGGGACACGGATCCTGCCCCCGTCGATGTCCGAATCCGGGTGCAAGGTCCTCGGGCAACTCGCGGAAGGCCTCAGTCCATTGCCGACCCGCGCGCCGCGAAAGCTCACCTCGCCGCCCAACGGCGGGAGCGGGATCTGGCGATCGAATCCGCCGTGGGCCTGCTCGCCGGCCGCGGACCGGTTCGGTTGTCCACCCTCCCCGCGCTGTCGAATGCACAGTTCCAGTTCGTGCTGCGCTGCCTCCACATGGCGCTCGGCAGCGTGACGCGGACCGCACGCAGCACCGATGGTCGCTTCGAGGTGCGGCTGGAAACCGACACGGAACAGGTGCCGCCGTCGGTAGTGGTCCTGCGAACCGATGCCGGGCGGCTGTCCGTCATCGACTACGTCGTGACTGTCCGCGACCTGAGATCGGATCGGTCATGACAGCGCAGGGGACTGATGAAGACGAATTCCGGCAGGTGGTCAAGAGCCTGCTACTGCGCCCGTTGCTTACAGCGACCGGTGGCGACGGTCCGGCGATCAGCCTCGTGCACCGCCATGAGAATGCGTTGCGGGAGTGGTTCGACCGTAATCTCGGTTGGCGGCTGACCGTCGACCGAGATGTGGTGCGGCTGTTCAAGATTCCCGAAAAATGGCCGGTCAGCCCGGCCGACGCGCCCAGTCAAGCGCGCTGTGTCCTGTATTGTCTCGTCCTCGCAGCACTCGAAGACTGTGGGGACCAGACGGTCATCTCCGAACTTGCGGAAAGGGTAGGCATGCTCACGGCCACCCGCGAAGGCACGCTGCGCTTCGACGAGGATCACTTCCGTTCGCGGCAGGACCTGGTGGCCGTCCTGCGACTGCTCGTCGAGCAGGGGGTTCTGTCGCCTACGAGGGAAAGCTCGGTCACTGAACGAGACGAGGACAGCTTCGTCCACGGGGGCGGGAACGCACTCTACGACGTCAACCACCGCGCGGCCGCGCTGATTCTGAGCAGCCCGATCGGGCCCAGCCGTGCCGGTACGCCTGATCAGTTGACAACGCAGCCGATCCCCGATACGCCCGAGGCGCGGAACCGGAGGCGGCGGCACATGATTCTGCGCTACCTGCTGGACACCCCGGCGATGTACTTCGGCGAACTGCCCGATGATGTTGTCGACTACTTCCATGCTCAGCGATTCCAGCTCCGGCAGCAGATCGAGCACGCGACCGGCGCCGTGGTCGAGATCAGGGAGGAGGGCGCCGCGCTGATCGACGACGAGTTCACCGACCTCGGGTTCCCCAAGGAACGCACGGCCCAGTTCGCCGCCCTCGCCTTCGCCGACGCACTCGCCCGTGAACCTCGCCCGTTCGGCACCGCTCAAGTTCCCGGTCATCGCTTGCACGCGATCGCCGTCGAAGTGACCGAGCGAGTCAGCGCTGTTTCGAAGACGATCGCGGGGCGTCCAGTCACCACCGCAGTCGTGCGGTCCACAGCACTGGAAATCCTGACCATGCTCAGACTGGTCGAACCCGACGGCGAGGCCATCACGGTAATGCCTCTGCTCGGCAGATACCGCAACCCAGCGATCTCCGCAATCACACCGGTGGGGACGACGCGGGAGGACACCGATGACGATCGCTGACAACCGCCACGCCGGCCAGCAGCTCAAGGACCTGCTGGCCGGTAAGCCACCGGTGCCGAGCCGGAGCAGGTTTCAGCCCTTGCGCCTCGGGCTCATCGGTATCTGGGAATACTCGGAGCAGGAGTTCCATTTCCACGATGGGCGGCTGATCCTCCGAGGTCGCAACGGAAGCGGCAAGACCAAGGTCCTGGAGGTCACCAGCCCCTTCCTGCTCGATGCAGACCTCACAGCTCGGCGGCTCGATCCGTTCGGCACAGCGGCGCGGTCGATGCGCGACAACCTGCTGTTCGGTGATCACACACACCGGATCGGATACGTGTGGTGCGAGTACGGCCGGACTTCGGAATCCGGTGCTCCTGAATACTTCACGATCGGAGCGGGCATGCGTGCCCAGCGTTCTCGCTCCGGTGCCCCGGAATCCTGGTATTTCGCCATATCACAGCGGCCTGGTGAGGACTTCTCGCTACTGGACGCCGAACGTAGTCCGCACAACCAGGCACGGTTGACCGAGCTCATCGGCGCTGAATCGGTCTTCGGCACGGCCACTGCCTACCGCACGGTCGTCTCGGAGCGTCTGTTCGGTACGACCCCGGAGCGTTTCAGGTCGCTCGTCGAACTTCTCATCGCGCTGAGGCGGCCGAAACTGAGTGAGAATTTCGGCATCGAAAAGCTGACGAGCATGCTGACCCATGCGCTGCCGCCCGTCGACGAGGGCCTGGTGGACGAGCTGGCCCGCGGTTTCGACGAGCTTGCGATCGACCAGGACGACCTCGAACGAATCGAGGCAGGTAGCAAGGCCATCGACACCTTCCTCGTCGCCTATCGAGAATACGCACGGCACGTGGTGCAGCGGTCGGCCACGCGGGTGCGAGGCTCCGTGACCGCCTACGACGATGTGACCCGGCAGAAAACGGCCGCCGAACGGGAACTGGCGGACGCCATCGCGTTCCAGGAGGACTTATACCGGCAGCGTACGGAGCTTGACCTCCGCTCGACCGAGCAAAGCGCGCGGATCCGGGCGCTGGAGCAGCGGCCCGAAATCGAGCAGCGGGCTGTCTTGCTCCAGTTGGAACGGCAGGCTGGGATCGCCGAGCGTGCGGCGGCCGCGGCGCAGAACAGCCTGACCGAGGCGGCCGGAGAACTCGACCGGGTGAAGCGAGAGCTGCAGGCAGCGGAAGAGCTGCTCACAGAAGAGGAAGTGCTCTCCGAGGCGAACCAGGTAGACGCTCTTGACCTTGCCGACCGTTCGGGGCTGCGGTTGGAACACGAGATGCAGTCGGATCGCCTGTGGGTCGATGCGGGCGCGGTGCATCGCGCGATCGGCGCTGTCGTGAACGCTCGGCGTAGCGCGATAGCCCGGGTGCGTGTGCTCCGGGTCGCGGTGTCGGACGCACAACTCGCCGCTGACAAGGCGGAATCCGCACGGGACGACGCGATCGCCCGCCGGGCACGCACGATCGCCCAGGTACTGGGTCGCCGATCCGATCTGGATGGACACGTCGAGGCCGTGACTCATGCCCTGCTCTCCTGGGTCGACGACTGCCGGGAAATCCGCGTCGATCCACCTACCGCCGCAGGCCTTATCGACCTCGTCCAGACGGCAGGTGAACCAGGCGCTCGTTCTGCACGAGCCGCAGTCTTCGCTCTCGCCTCCGCCCCCGAACGAACGCTGCTTGCGACGCAAGCCGACCTTGACGGCACGATCACGGCCATCCGCTCCGAGCTCACGTCGATCCGGGTGGAGCATGAACGTGTCGAGGCACGGCAAGATGAACCGCCACCGCCGCCAGCTGTCCTTCGACGGGATCGTGCACAGCGGATACCCGGCGCCCCACTCTGGAAGCTGGTGGAGTTCGCGGCCGATTTGCCGGAGAATGATCGCGTCGGAATCGAAGCCGCATTGCTGGGAGCGGGGCTTCTCGACGCTTGGGTCACGCCGGACGGGACCGCATTGGCACCGGACACTCTCGACGTAGTGGTGCGTCCGGGTGCGCAGGCGGCTGGCGAGAATCTCGCCACGGTGCTGACCGCCGCCGCAGATGACACCGTCTCCGTGGAGGTTGTAACGGCGCTACTCGAGTCGGTCGGCCTACGCGAAGACGGCGACGCCGGACCTCTGGAAACCTGGGTGTCGCGTTCCGGGAGCTGGTCTATCGGCCCTCTGCGTGGCCGGACTACCGCAACCACCGCCTGCTATATCGGCGCATCGGCCCGCGAAGCCGCCCGGTTACGACGACTGGCCGAGCTGGCCCGACAGCGTGCCTCGGCCGAGGCGAAGCTCGCCGAGATGCACCAGGAGTACGAGGAAACCGGGCGTCGGATCCTCCGTCTTGACCAAGAACGACAATCCCTGCCCGACGACCGAGATGTCCGCGACGCCCGGGTCAGGCTGGACAACGCGCTGGAGCAGGCAGCGGCTGCGGAGACGGAAGCGCAAGAGGCCGAGCAGCGGTGGAACATACGCCGTGACGAGGCACGTGCCGTACAGCTAGAGCTCAACACTTACGCGGAACAACAGCAGATCGACCCGGCAGAAACCGCGCTCGCCCGGCTCGAAGCCGCGCTCTCGGACTATCGGGAAGCAGTGGCGGCGCAGGTCACACAAGTGCAACACGTTCTCGGCCTGCGCTCGACTACCGCCTCAATCCGCAGCAGGCACGACCGGCAGCGGGCATCGCATGCGCGACACGAAGACGAGGCACAGCAGGCACGCGAGTTCGCTGTCGAGGCCAGGACCGAGTACCTGACCCGGCACGAGCTTCACGGCGCGGACGTTGACGATGTCCTACGCGAAGTCGAAACGGCACGCCAGTCACTATCCGTAACTCATGCGGAGACGAGACAACTCCGCGACGCGGTCAGTCGAACCGCCCGTCGGGTCGGCGCCGCCGAGAGTGACCTGGTGCGAGTCGAAACCGAGCGGACCAGGCACGAGGAGGAACGAAGCGCCGCGGTGACGGACTTCGATCGGCTGCGCGCCCACGGCTTCCTGGCCTTGATCGAGATGCGCGGGGTAGGGGAGGGGAAGACGACGTTGACCCGGACCATCGACGAGGCTAGGCGAGCAGCGCATCTTCTGAGGGAGATCGACGTCTCGGACAAGGCGCAGAACACCGCACGCAACGCGGTCGACCAAAGGTTTCGCGAACTCCAGCAGATGGTCGGGTCGGCGGATTGGCGACCGTGGGGCGCGAACGACGGAACACTCTTCCTGGCACGGGTCACGTACAACGGCGTCGACCACGACATGATCCGGATGCAGGAGATCCTGGCCGACGAAATCGAAACCCGGCGCACACTGCTGGACGACCGCGAACGCGAGCTTTTCGGGAAGGTCCTCGTCGGCAAAGTCGGTGAGCATCTCCGCGCTTGCCGGCGTGAGGCGCTCGAGCTCGTCGACCGTATGAACGTACTGTTGCTCGCCCGGCCAACCGCGTCGGGCTTGCAAATGGATCTGAAGTGGGAAACCGATCCCGAAGCGGGCGACGACGCGGCGCGCGCTCTCGGCCTGCTCGACAGCCAGGCGCCACGTTACCTCGCCCCGGAGACCAGGACCGAACTGATCGATTTCCTGGCCGGCAGAGTCGAATCTGTCCGCGCCAAGAACGCACCGTCCGATTGGAAATCGCGTCTGCGTGACGCACTCGACTACCGCAACTGGTGCCGGTTCCGGATCCGAGTACGCAAATCCGGCGGCCAGTGGCGCGACCTTACCGACGGGATGCACCAGCAGGGCTCGGGTGGTGAAAAGGCCGTGATGCTGCAACTCCCGCTCTTCGTGGCGGCCGCGGCGCACTATCAGGCGCTCGGGTCGACAGCACCGCATCCCGTATACCTCGATGAGGCTTTCGCCGGCATTGACGCAGAGATGCGAGGCAGCTGCATGGGCCTGCTCGCTGACCTCGACCTCGACTTCGTCATGGCGAGCCATGACGAATGGGGTTTCCACGAAGAGGTTCCCGGAGTCACCACCTACGAACTGTTCCGCGATCCCCGCCACGAGGGTGTTCTGGCGACACCTTTCGTCTGGGACGGAAAACGCGATCATCGCCTGTCCGACCCACTCGCCGTTCCAGCAGATGACGACAACCGCTGAGCACCGGTCCGCGGCGAGAACACCACTACCGCCAGAGATCATCGCCGAAATAGCAAGATGGGCCGCGTCTCCTGGCGGCAGGCGGTTCCGTGCCGAGATACGCGAACGTCTCTGGAACAACGGAAAACTCATCAAACCGCTGCGGATCCCAGACCTCACCGACGACGAATGGAACGACATCCACGACCTGTTCGGCCGGAACGCCTGCAGACGACGAGGCGAAGTCAAGCTCACTGTCGCCGACCAGGTCCTGCGCACCGGCTCACTGCGGATCAGCTTGCGCCAACTGATCATTGAAACCGGTGGCAGCATCATCACTCGTTCCGGGCTGGCCAGATACCGGCGGATCGTCAAGCGGCAACACGTTCTGCAGGCTCGACGGACCCTTGCTGCAGCGATAGCCGGATGTCCGGAGCTCGCGCACGAATTATTCCTGCTCGACTCTCTCGGAAACGAGAACAAGTACCTCGTCCCGCCCGAAAGCCGCTCCAGGTCAACGAACTGGAAAGCTTTCAACTCCGCGCTACTCATTGCGGCGCTGTACTATAAGCGCATCGGAGAAGGGAAACCAATCCCCGAGCAAAGTCTCCCCGCCACTGCTCTCGACGATTCGAAACGATGGTCCGCAGGGTCCAAAGCCGCGTTTCAGAACCTGATCGGTAAGCCCCTCGAAGAAGCCGTCGAACTCAGGGACCAGCCGATCCAGATGCGAGGCCCTCTCACCTGGGTAGTGGACGGGGTCCGTGTCGCACTGGCGACGCTCGCGATGCCATGGATCTCGCTGCCGATCCGGGCCTTGTTGAAGGCCGACATCCTGGACACTCCTCCTCATGGCCTGCTGTTGGTGGAGAACCATGAGAACTTCGAACAAGTCTGCAAAAAGACCGGCGTCCATCAACGATGGCTGGTGCTCTGGTCCGAGGGCTATACCGGCGACCTCGTGCACCGATTCATCGAACGGTTTCCCGGTATCCCGGTGGCAGGATGGTGTGACCTGGACCCCGACGGGATCGGGATCATCGGCCGTGCGCAACTGGCCACCGGACGCACGATTACGCCGATCGGCATGGGCGTGGATCTCTGGCAGCAGGTCACCATGGGCAAGTCATCCACACCCGAAAAACGGGCGCGGTGCCGCAAAGCCGCAGATGATGTCAAGCACGTGACGCCACCGGCGTTGCGCGATCTACTGGAATGCTTCCTTCGCACTGGACTGAGCGCCGAACAGCAGAACTGCACCATCTACGACGACGTGTTACCCACGCTGCCCGGTATACTCACCGACCTCGAAAACAATGATCAGGGTAGGCGATAGCCAGCCTTGACTGGTTCTCCTAAGCTGTCCCTGACCATGTGAAAGCGCCATCTCGCGTGCCGTGAGTAGAGCTGTCGAATCCCGCCGCAGTGACCAGCCGCCTTCGGCGGCGACCTGCATGGCCTGCCCGGATCGAGGATGGTCACCCGCCGTGGGCTGACTGGCACCTGGTCTCGCCGTACGGATGAGGCACTAGGCACGGCGCCCGCAGCAGTTCCTCGCTAAGAGCGTGTCTTACGTGGTGATCGGTCGCTGGTGAGCGATAATCTTGGCTGTGGTTGATCGTTTGTCGTTGCGGTTGGTGCCGGATGAGCTGTGGGCACTGACGGAGCCGTTGATCCCGGTGTTCGAGTCGCGCCCGCAGGGCGGTGGCACGGCCCCATTGGACGCTCGCGCGGTGTTCACGGCGATCGTGTACGTGCTGACCAGCGGGTGCGCGTGGCGGGATCTGCGGGACTGCCCAGGGTTTGGTTGACACCTGATTTGTGAGGTTTCGGCCTTGCTTGAAAGGATGTCTTCGTGCCCAAGCCCTATCCTCGTGAGTTTC
>NZ_JBVKAE010000076.1:0-15505 GCF_055598845.1 Amycolatopsis sp. NPDC039088
CCATCTGCAACCGATCCACCGCCACGGCATGACGTTCCTGCCGCTCACCCGCCGCGCCGGCGGGGTGCAGGCCTTCAAGATGCTCATCCCCGGCCTCGACGAACCGGCGGAACCCACGCCGAAGACCCATGGCGGCTACGAATGGGTGTATGTCCTCAATGGACATCTCCGGCTGGTGGTCGGCGACCGCGACCTGATCCTCCCGCCCGGCGAGGCCGCCGAGTTCGACACCTCGCTCCCGCACTGGCTCGGCTCGGCCGACAGCGGCGCCGTCGAAACCCTCGTCCTGTTCGGACCTCAAGGCGAGCGCGCGCACGTCTGGGCGCGCCCCTAAAGCCAGTCGTGCTCGCGGGCGTACCTGGCCGCCTCGTGCCGGGTCTGGGTCTGCGTCTTCTGCATGGCGTTCGACAGGTAGTTCCGCACCGTGCCCTGCGCGAGGTGCAGCCGGGCGGCGGTCTCGGCGACGGAGTACCCGTCGCCGGTCACCCGCAGCACCTCGATCTCCCGGTCGGTCAGGGGACAATCGTCGACGACGGCGAGCGCGGAGACGTCCGGGTCGATCCAGCGCTTGCCCTGGTGCAGGGCGGAAATGACCATCGTGATGTGCGCGGGCTCGGCCGCCTTGCTGACGAAGCCCTGGACCCTGAGTTTGAGTGCCTTGCGGCACGGGCTGACCTTACAGCGGAGGGACTTGTAATCCGAGGGAATCCGCAGCTCGTCGAAGTGGTGATCTGCCCGGTGAGTGGTCCCCGGGTTCTTTTTCGATACTGCGCCATATGGCCGTTACACGGCGTTCGAGGAGATCTGGCGCTTTCCTTCGGAAGTTCGAGAGGTGTGCGTGTTCTCGAGGAGTCCTTCGTCGCGCCATTTTCTGAGGATGCGGCGTCCGTAGTTGTGGGTGCCTGCGATCCGGTCGAGGTCGGCACCGGTCGGTGTGCGTCCCTGTTCCTGCTCGGCCAGGTAGTGCGCCCACATGCGTTCTTCTGCGTTCATCTCGCTGGCGGGGGCCGGGCTGGTTGTGGAGTACTCCTGGACTGTGTCGTCGGCGTCGGCGTCGGCGGAGCAATCCATCGCTGGTTCGGTCACGTGTTCGGTGGCTGTGGACCGGTGTCGTGTGAGAGCTCGGTTGAGGAGTTCGACGGCCAGGAGAAGGGCCAGGGGAGGGCAGGCGGCGACGGTGATTCCGAGGACGCTGAGGTTTGGCGTGGAACCGACGTTGGCGCAGAGCGACAGGGAGATTCCGAAGACGAAGGCGAGCCAGGCGGTCCAGCGGCCTCTTGCTCGGTCAGGATCGGTGGGTTTCCAGAGTTCGACGGTGGCGATCATGAGGAGTCCGTCGACGATGAGGGGCCAGATGGCCGCGGTGGTGTGGTCGGCGCCGGACTGGAGGGCGAAGTCTCGTCCGTGGCGGTAGGAGGCGTAGGCGGCGCCGAGTGCGACCAGGGCGGTGCAGCCACATTGCACTGCCAGAGCCGGTTCGCGCCACGGTCCGGATGATGTTGCTCCGTTGGGGGTGGTCATGGCGGTCACCGGGCCTTGCGACGGTGCCGCTCGATCACGGTCGTCGCGGAGATCCGCAGCTCACGAGGGGATTTTGGTTCGTGGGGTTGTTGTCGGAATCGCGCCGGGGGCACCAACAGGAACCTCACAAGCCGATCCGGCGCGCTGCGTCCGCTGGGCGCGGCTTCCGGAGACCGTGATCGGCTCGTTCGAGGCGAACAACGGGACATCGTTTCGTTCCAGTTCGCGCTCGACCGACAGACCTTCGAAGGCCCGTCGGGCGACTCGTGCGATGTTCTCGCAGATCACGACGTCGAATCGGCGTTTCGGGCTGGCGGCCTCGGTCAGGAGGTCGCTGATGCCGCCGTCGCCCGCGATAGGGATGTCGAATCGCTTGTAGTTCTCGCCGCGCCCGCGGGACGCGAGGTCCATGCGCCCGGACTCGACGTCGTAGAAGTGCGCGACGATCACCCAGGATTCGGGGGTGGCGGCCTTGGAGTTGCCGAGGGGCCGGATATCGGAATCTGCGTCGTGCGGCCATCAGGCGTGGACAGCAGAGCCGGTGCGGCCCCGTCAACTCGCCAGGTGGAATCATGCGGGATCGCCGTCCTCGTGTAATCCGCCGCGGGCGCTTTCGCGTGCCCAAACGGCAACGACGACGGCGCCCGCAACCCGCACAACGCCTTCGACGCCGCTCTCGGCGCGGCGGTCTACCTGTGCGGAAGCGGTCCCCGAGACCTGAAAGACCAGGCCCAGCTCCGCGCTGCGCTCCTCCGGTACAACGCCAGCCAGGCCTACGTCGCTCAGGTCTTCGCCAGCATCGAGCGTTACGACGCCGTTGAACTCCAGCCTGCGGTCAGCGCTACCGGGGCAGCGAAGATCGTCATCGACGCTCGCTTACGCCAAGGTCGGTATCGCCTTGCCACACAACAGCAGGGCACAGTTCGCGACGGGGACTCGCATACCGCGGGAAGCCGGTCTCGGAGCGTTGCAGCCAGGTGATCTTGCTTTTTATAGCCCCGGCCTCATCCATCACGTCGGCATCTTCATCGGTGCAGGCAAGATGATCAACGCGCCTCAGAGCGGCTTGGAGGTTCGGGTCGACGCGATTGAGGTCGGTTCATATGCCGGTGGAGTGCGTCTAGCGCGTTAGCAGAAGTTGCTCTTCCGACGCCCGAACTCGTTGGTCCGAACGGACCAACGATCTTAGGTAGTTCACGTAAGCGACGGCTATTAAACGTGCTGGTGATGCAAGATGATGGCGATCATGAGTGATGGCGCGAGCCGTTCTCGGCATGGTGTGGCGACATTGGACCCCAATCGGGCCAAGTCGAGGTCCGGCGTCGCCTATGTTCGCGCCGTGTGCAGCCAGGCTGGAGTCGGCTTCCAGGAATTCAGCTCTGACGAGGACGTCCTTGCAGTCGACGGCAGTGTTGACTTCGAGATCGCATCAGCACGAGTTCAGGTGAAATGCAGTGGCCAGTTTCGGCTCAAGGGTGGTTCGACGGCGACTTGGCCGATTGAGGAGGCTTGTCGCCAGCGTTGGAAGCGCCCTGAGGGTGCCCGTGTACTTCGTCCTGGTGATCGTTGACCCGGATGACCAGGTCTCATGGCTGCGTCATAACGATGAGGCGACACTTCATCGTGCCGCCGCCTTCTGGGTTCGCGTCGACACCCTTCCAGAAGGCCAGAACATCGGCGTTCCAAAGGCGCAGAGGTTGACGGCCGACACACTGCGACTGTGGGCGGAGGACGTCGACGCCAGCTTCGATGGATCGAGAGGAGGCGGTGTGGTTGTCTGACACCGTCGCTCTGCCGAAGCTTGTCGATTTGGTGAGTTATCTCAAGGCTCACGGATGGTCGTCCAGCGCGCCAGGCTCGGGCGGAAATTATCAATACCTGTGAATGAGGTCTTCAGCGTGACGGTTGGTTCTGCTGGTAGGTCCACGTCTTGCCGAAGGTTTGCTTTCGGATCGGTGAGAATCTGTCAGTGCGCTTGTGCGTGACTTTCTTCCAGTGAGAGGCCGGCCTGTCGCCCTTCGATGATCGACCAGAATCGGGGGCACTTCATGGGATCGCTGGCCGGGCATTGCTGGCCGTGTTCGAGTGCGGTGCGGGCCACTTCGATACGGTGTTGCTGCTCGGCCAGTTCGGCCAATTTGTGATCGATCATTTCCCGTCGGCCTTGCCGCTCGCCCGCGAGGAAGCGCCCGATCTCCGCCAGCGAGAATCCGATCTCGCGGAAGAAGAGGATCACGCTGACGTCCCTGACGGCCGACACGGCGTAGCGCCGTCGGCCCGCCGCCCGCGCCGCCGGTCGCACCAAGCCGAGTTCGTCGTAGTACCGCAGCGTGGTCGGCGGCACGCCGGTCCGTTCGGACAGTTCACCGATGGACAACGACGTCGGCGTGGTCGACGAAGCCGGGGTGCGTTCGGTAGCAGACATTGACTTCAAGTGTACTTGAAGTGCTTGGCTCGCCTCATGAAGATCAAGGAGAGGATTCTGGGCCGCATCCTGCAATGGTGGGGTCCTCGCGGCGGGCTGGCGCAGTTCCATCAGCCGGCCGGAGCCGTCGGGCACGTCGCTGGCTGGATCATGGGTCGGCGCTCGTCGAACGTGGAACGCAACCGCTGGGCGGTGCAGCTTCTCGACGTCCAGCCGACCGACCGCGTCATCGAACTCGGCTGCGGTCCGGGCGTGGCCATCGCCGCCCTCGCCAGCCGAGCGTCCCGGGGCTTGGTCGTCGGCGTCGACCACTCGCAGGTGATGATCCGCCAGGCCCGCCGCCGCAACAGGCCCGCCATAAGGGCTGGACGGGTACGCCTGGTGCACACGCCGGTCGAGAGCCTGTCGATCAGCGACGGGCCATTCGACGCCGCGCTTGCCGTCAACACAGTCGGCATGTGGCCCGATCCCACCGCCCGGCTACGCGAACTCGCCCGGCTGCTGCGGTCCGGCGGGCGCATCGCTCTGGTATCCCAGCCCCGCAGTCCGGGCGCCACCGCGGCCACTTCGGCGGAGGCCGCAAACGAACTGGCAGGCCAGCTTACCGAAGCTGGGTTCGAGCACCTCCGAACCGAAATGCTCGACCTCGACCCCCCGGCGGCGTGCGTCGTCGGGCACGTGGCACCTGCCGATGACGCCGAGCTCGCAGTCAATGGAGGCTGTGCATGACCTCGTCTCGGGCCCGGGTCGGATGCCGAGCACCGACAACCTTCATGAACTGGTGTATCGAGGTGTGAGCCGCGAATTCTGTGTAGCACTGGGTAACGTCCTCGACGAGAGTGCGATCGGTAGTTCGAAACCACCGTGGATTGGGCTCCCGCGGTACCAGCTCCCGACACCATGCCGCGCCAAGTATCGATCAGCGCTGAGGCAGTCGACCTTGTTCAGCTCGTTTCGGATCGGCTGCGTCAACAGAAGATCACCTCTCGGCAGGTGTTTTCCGGTACTATCGTCCAGTTCAGGTTTGAAGATCGCGACGACCCATTTGGAGAAATCGCGGTTTCGACAATGCGCCGAGGCTGGTCATCGGAAGCCAGGGTACGGCTCTAAATCGAGGTGTACCGCGAGGCGCGGGAGTGGCACAACGCAGGTCGCGCCGTCCTGGTCGAAGGGGTCATCCGTCGATCCCCTGGAAAACCAGGCATTGTCGATAATCCAATGCGATTCCAGCCCCTCAACGAGCTGATGCTGCCCGGTTCATGAGGACCTCTCTCGACTTCTCGTTGTAGCTATCGCGTGTAACGTGCGGCACGTGTGACGTTGTCGTGAGCCTGGACCGCTGGACGTCCCTGCATCGAACGGGTCTGTGTCGGCGCATGTGGACTTCCGCTGTTCAGCGTCGTTGGGCAAGCCCGATCGGGAACGCCGACGGTCGCGATCTTGATCGCGGTCTTCGTCTTCCACCGACACTTCCGTTCCCACCACCTCCGCTCCAGAGTCAGTTACGACCTCCTCCCGACCGCCACGTTCGACCCGTCCCTTCAGGGCGTTCTGGCGTTCGCGCACCAGCTCGGCCGGGTGCGTCCGGTGCGCGGCTGGGTGCCGAAGTCCGCGGTCGGTGTCCGGGTGCGGTTCAGCACCGACGAGGTGCTCGGGAAGCTGACGATGAGCGTGGAAGGCCGGGAGACGATCACCGGTGTGATCAACAAGCTGACCTATCCGGAAGTCGAAATCCGCCACAACGCGGACGACCGGGGAGATAGCTCCCCGGACCACGGACGAGGGCGAAACGACCTCCGTGCGGACGGGGGAGCGCGATGAGCTTCCGGGCACGCCGAAACGGGGAGGCTTCTCCTTCTTCTGAGGAAGCGCAGGTGCACGTAGCACGCGCCGAGCTGGTTCTCGCGCGGCCGGCCCACCTCGCGCTCAAGGCGCTCCCGCTTCGGCCGGACGACCCGCTGACGCCCGCGAGAATCCGCCACCTTGCTCGTCAGACAGCCAAGCCGCAAGGGACGGTAGTCGGAGCACTCGCCGAGGCCGCGGGCGAGATCGTCGGCGAATTCGTGCCGACGGCGCGCGGGGCCCGCCGCCTTGCGTCACGAGCGGTCGCGCCGGTACCGAACAAGTTCGCCACGGACGAGCCAGTCTTCGCGGTCCAGCTGCTGATCCGCTGCCGTTCGGAAATCCCGGGCCGCGCGGAGGCGCATCTGCGCAGCGTGATCGGCGCCTTCGATGTCTACCGCGGTGACAACTACTGGCGAGCTCGAGGACCGCGTGTGCTGGCTTGGCATTTCGGCGCGGACACGATCCTGATCCGCAGGTTCTTCGACCGGCGCTTCGACTCCGGGTTGGCCAAGCGTCGGCGTCGATATTGACCAGCCGATGGGACTCGCCAGCGTCGGATGACCCCGTCGAGCGATGCGCGCGCCGTCGCCCGGTGAAGCGCCAGCCGCGAGCTGCACAGGCGCTTAGGGACTGCACCACGCAGGCAGAGTAACGCGAGCGAGACGAGCAGCAGGCACGTGATAAGGCCGTGGTCGAGCTTGCGGCCGCTCGACCCGATTGGGGCACGCGGCAGATGTTTAAGGCTGTCTGCCTGCCCGAGAAGACGCTCAGGGACATCCTGACAAAGGCAAAGGTCTGTCAGGACGTTCTCGCGACCGGGGCGGGTTCGCCTCGCGTCCCGGTTCTATTCCAAGGTCTCCAGTAAGTGTTCCAGGCGCCCGAAAACGGGGGCTAGCCGTTCCGGCCGCCGGACGCTATGCCAGTCGGCGTCGGTGGTTACGGCCATCGCCGATATGGTCGCATCGACGCGTGCGACGAACTCGGGAGTGGACGGGGCGTCCGCCAATGCCTAGATCACTTTGGCATGAGCGGGTTGCCTGCGAACCCCTGCGGCCATGAGTGCCACGACCGAGCTTTCCGACAGTCAGGCCCGATGAAGGCGATCTGCAACAGGCCGGTCAGGTCCGGCGCAGGATCCGCGACCCCGCTCGTTGCCGCGCCGCCAGCATGCCGGCGGATGCCCCTCGTCGCTCCGGTCCAGCCTCCGCCAGGTGGTCGGCATGGAGGCTGCCGGGCCATGGATCCCGCCAGGGTCACCGAAGACCTCGATGTGAGAAGACACAGCCCGCGCCATCGGCGATCGCCACCGCCACATCGGTGAACACACGGCCCGGTTCGTGCACCCATTGACGGCATAGGTGTCCGCCAACGCGGCCGTCGCACCAGCCGTGAGCCCAGCGCCGGCCACCAGTTCCCGCAGCACCCCCAGCCTGGAATGCGACACCACCCAGACACCGTCCGCGTCGACTTTGACCCGCCGCAACCCCTTGCTGCGCTTCGCCCGCGAGGTGTCTTCCCCTGAGGGCCATCGCAGACCTAGATAGTCCGTATTTTGCCTTGCGGGACAGCAAACTCCTGTTGAACAGCCTCTTCGCAACCGTCGGCCTGCTCCTACAGAAGCTGTCGCAGTAGATTCGGGGTAAACGGAATTCTGGGCTGGATCTGAACAAACCGTTCGACTTGCCATCGCTTTGTCTGAACCGCCTGCTTGGACTCCACCTGAACCCATGGTGCGTAGACTCTGATCGCACGCTTACCCCCCTTTCCTTCGGCCGACATGATGCCGCGACGCACCAGTTCCTGGCTGTTGAATATGAAGAGCCCGCGATGATCCTTGTCGAAGACCGCGATCACGACCGAACTGATCGAGTCGGTGGTATCGAACGGTGCGATCTCACTGTCCGGGTCGACTCTCGTCCAAATTGTCACAAACTGTCCGACCTTGGTAGGCGTTGTTTTGGCGACACGGAACGCGATACGCCGATCGTCGACAGCAAGTCGACATGCGCCGTATTCCGCACTCTCGACTTCCCGGACAGGAGGACGGGTCACCACGAGGCCTGAATCCTCGAACACTTCACGAACCGACTCGACTAGTTGAACAGGAACGACGCCAAGAGCCGGATCGGAGGCCCATCGATGAGCGGCACTGCCGACGGCCTCGTCGATCGTCCCACCTGGAAGATCCTTCAAAAGCACACCCCTTGGCTTGAGAACAAATTCGAGACAGCCTCACATACGGTGACACCGAGGCTGTGGGTACGTCTGCTGCCGTAGCCAGATCGTGGCACGGCGACAGAGTTGGCTCCAACCCGGACACCAGGTACAGCCGGGCCTTTGTCGTCCGGGAGGTCCGCCAAGGAGACAAGGGAGCGTCACCAGGCAGGGGAGTGAACAGTGTCTTTTAAACCTGGAAGTAGCCGCCTCATGATCGTCCATGGGGCTGGAAGGTAACGGTTCTTCTTCCTGAAGATTGCTAGTATGAAGTCGTATGCCCGTTCGCGTCTTGATGGGTGAGCGGGCGTCCAGGCTCACCGACGCGACCTCACTCGCCCTTGTCCCCACGATCATCGGAGTTGCGGATGCCTGTCGTCTTCGTCCACGGAGTGCCCGAAACCGCGGCGATCTGGGAGCCGCTGTGCGGTGAACTCGCCAGGACCGATGTCATCACGCTTTCACCGCCCGGATTCGGTGCCGCGGTGCCCGACGGTTTCGGCGCGACCTCGGACGAGTATCTCCGCTGGCTCATCGCCGAACTCGAGCTGATCGACGGATCGATCGATCTGGTCGGGCACGACTGGGGCGGCAATCACGTGCAGCGGGTCGCCGCCACCCGGCCCGACCTCATCCGCTCCTGGTGCAACGACGTGGCCGGAGCCAGCGACCCGGCCTATGTTTGGCACGACCTTGCGCAGGTCTGGCAGACACCCGGTGCGGGGGAAGCCGCGATCCAGCGGATGTTCGGCGCTCCGTCCGACGAGCGGGTCGCGAACTTGGTCGCGCTCGGAATGACTACTGAAGCCGCGAAGGCAACGGCGGAGGCCGGCCCCGAGATGGGAAAGTGCATTCTGGCTTTGTACCGCTCCGCGGTGGACCTCTCGGCCATCGATTGGGGCACCGGTCTCTCCGCGGAGGAACGCTGTCCAGGGCTCGTCATCAATGCGACGGAAGACGAGTTCGTTGGAGGGCCTGAGTTCGCACACCGTGCGGCTGAGCGATTCGGTGCCACGGAAGCCGTGTTGGATGGCCTCGGGCACTGGTGGATGATGCAGGACCCAACACGGGGCGCTGCTGCGCTGAACGCTTTCTATGCCGACCTGGACAATCGGTAGGTGTCGCGTTCGCCGTGCATGTCCGCGGGGATTTCGGCCAATCCACTGCTCGCGGACGAGTTCCTGCTGTGGTTTGTCGGGTCAGGACGCGAGAATGCGACGCAGCGCGAGCAGCTTCCCGGCGTAGCCTTTCTCCTGGGTTTGATCTTCGCGCCGAGCCTGGATGTTGGCTGAGCTGCGCAAGATGACGGGGGTCATCGCCGGTGCCCCGAGTAGTCCGAACACGGTGTTCCCTGTGCCTTGGGCAAGTAGTTCCCTGTCGTATTCGGTGCGTGGTCTGTCGTGGAGCCGGTCGACGGCGGCCGCGCTGAACAGGCTCGGCCGATGCGATCAACGCGAACGCCAGGACGGTCCCGGTGAGACTCGGCATGCCGAGCGAAGTCGGCCGGGGATGACGATTCGGAAGCGCTCCTGAAATTCGGTGCCGGCGACGACCGATGCCTTGCTCAACGGCACCATGAGTATCGCGGCGCCGATCAGGTTGCGGCCTCGGGCATGGTGATCAGCGGCAAGGTGGAACGCCGCGGCTCAACCTGCGCGAGCACGCAAGGAGACGAGCTGGCGAGTCAGTGCGTCGTGCTGCGACACCTGAGCCGGACGGCTTGTTTGTCCGGGAGGCGGAGCAGCCTCGTCGAAGCGCTCGATGACCGGATCGACGGCCCGCGAGTTAAAGCATCAATCGTCATCTAAAACGCATGAATATTCCGTTGTGAAACGCGCGATCTTGGACAAAGCTTACTTTTGTCGTAGAACTATCTGTCGACCCGTCGGCCGGATCTGTTCCATTGGAAATGGTCGGAGTGATAAGGAGAATGGCTTATGTTCGTGCTCGCGAGGATGTTAGCGGTGGCAACAATTGCGTTCTCGGTCTTTGCGGTGGCTCCTGGGGCCGCGCAAGCCGCAACCGGGTACGACCGCTGTCCGCAGGGGTACATGTGCTTGTTCGACGGCTGGGACGGCACTGGGGTCATGGCGTATTTCCAGACCGGCTCGCCGGATCTGGCACTGCAGAACTTCGATAATAGAGCCCAGAGTCAACGAAACAACAATTCGAGCAACTTCTGCGCGTATGTCAACAAGAACTACGACAACAGCAGCGGCTCGGGAACCTACCAGCCGGGCACCACTGGGAACTTCCTCGGCAACGTGAACGCCTACAGTTCCCTGAGGAAGTGCTGACCGGGCCTGGCTTGGCGAAAGACCTGAATCCTCAACTCCTGCCCAGGGTTGAGGATTCGGTGTTGACCAGGCTCGGTCCTCGTGCGGTTCCCCAGCCGAAATCGGTCCCGTCGGGGTGCCCTGTGGTCGCGGCGTACCCGTGTGCAAGAGAGGTGAAGGCTCTTCGCTGGCAGCCTTGCGACGTCGAACGGCTCCGGATTCGCGTTCCACGGGCTTGCTTCATGAGAGCTTCGGTCGAACGGTCCGGCTGTGTGGGGTCAAGGTGAGTGCCGGACGAAACCCGTGCACCGGCGGACGGTTCGTTCGAAGTTTTGGCGGAAATCATTCCGGAGGGTGGTATTCGTGATGCGAGAAGCCTGGACCGTTCCCGAGTGATCGCCTTGAATCGCGGTGAGAAGACGTGGACTGATCGTGGAGAGCTTTCGCTGCCGGACTTGATCTTCGTCAATCGGCCGTAACGAGGCTTTCCGCCTCAACTCAAGTCGCCCCACCGCTGAGAAACGCCAAGGGCTCCGCCACGTCAGGTGGGGAGGGTGAATCCCGGCGGCATGACCATAGGCCGCCCGGCGTTCAGCCCGCCGTCGACGAGGACGGAAGCACCTGTCAAATAAGCGAAATCAGGTGACGCCAACGCGAGCACGGCCGAAGCGATCTCCTTGGCCTCGCCCATCCTGGGTAGACCATGCACGTTGAGAGGGCCCCACGCCTGCTTGAACTTGGCCCACACGTCGTCTGGAATGCCCTGCGGCCGGGCCAGGCCCGTGTCAGTCGTACCGGGGTCGATTGACAGGACGCGAATCCCCTTCGCCCCGTAATCCAGGGCGGCCGCGCGCACCAAGCCTTGTACAGCACTCTTGCTCGCACTGTAAGCAGCGTTCCCCGGGCGTGTTTGCTGTGCCTGCGCGGACGCGGTGCAGACGATGACCCCGCCGCCGGCCTTCAGCAGGTGTGGCACCTCGTACTTGATTGAGAGGAACACTCCGCGCGCATTCGTGCGCTGCATGTCCTCCCACTCTTCGAGCGACACTTCGTGCAATGGCTTGCCACGGTAGATCCCGGCGTTGTTGAACGCTATGTCGAGTTTGCCGTACCGCTGGACGACGCCGTCGACGAACGCCTGTACCTGCTCGGGCACCCGGACATCCGCCTTCAAGTACATCGCCTCGCCGCCCGTTCGCCGGATCTCCCGCTCGACCTCTCGGCCGAGTTCTTCTCGCCTGCCGCAGAAGCCGACCTTGGCACCGGCTGACGCGAAGGCGAGGGCGGCGGCCCTGCCGATCCCGGACGTCGCGCCTGTGATCACCACGACCTTGCCGGCGAACCGCCCCTTGCCTCGCTGATCCTCCTGGGCCGCAGAAGTATCGGAGGCGAGGATGGTTATCCCGGCCGCCGCAGCACCTCCGAGAACGGCTCGGCGCCCCAATTTTTCGCTCACAGTCCCTCCAGATGTAATTGCCAATTCCAGTTAAAAGTAACGGATTCAAGCTGAGACAATCTCAGTGAACGGTAGAGCGGCCTATTGGTCGCGGCGCACCGTGTGAATTCAGATCGCTTTCATTGTCCAATGTATATCAGTGATGACGAAAGATGCATCGATGCTGGCGGACATGTGGGTTCTGGCTGGGGGACCGATCGCGACCGCGCGGGTATCCGTCGCACTCTGCATCCCGATGAGCGGCTGCTGTGCCTGGGGGGCGAATCAGGTACCTGCGCTCCTTCTGCTTCGTCAGCGTCGCAGGCGTCGAAATCGGCGTCCGCGTCCGTTGGCCACGTCGTCGCTTGACCGACGAGCATCCGTTTCGCGGGGGTGGCGACACCCACGCTGGGCTCAGATCCGGACGTACGGACGAGCATCGTCCGTTCAGGACCCCGGTGGAACGTTCCCCGGTGGAAGATCAGCGGTGCGCCTCCATGAGCTTCGAAGTGTTCGACCTCGCCGAGTATCACCAAGTGGTCGCCGGCCTCGATGCATTTGATCGTCCGGCATTCGAAGCGAGCGACGGCATTTGACAGCGTAGGCGTTCCGCCCTTTCCGTCGATGACGAGTTCCGGCACGTCGATCTACGAGCCTGGCTACTGGCGCTCGCACGGGGCCGCATCGAGAGGGACGGGTGAGGTCAGGTCATCCCGCTGGAGCACGTTGTTGGGCAGACTCCGCATACCCGAAGGACGCCCGGCGGTTCGCCACTCGGACTGAACGCGATTAGGCTGGTCGGCCGAGTGATCATTCACGCAGGAACGGGTGGGGCCGCTGGTGGAGGGTGTGACACCACGGTGGGTCGCGTCACTGGCCCATCGCACGAGTTACGTCGGCCGCGAGCGGCTGGTCGCCGAGGCGACTGAGTTGCTCGATGTCGGGCCGGTCGTCACCTTGACCGGTGTGGGCGGGGTCGGCAAGACCCGCTTCGCCGGGATGGTCGCAGCCGCCGTGGACCAGGACTATTCCGACGGCGTGGCGTTCGTCGAACTGGGCGAGTTGCGGGACCCGGATCTGCTGACGAACTTGGTGGCCGAACGGCTCGGGATCTACGATCAGTCTGCGCGGCCGCAGCTGGAAGTGATCACCGAGACGCTGCGGTACCGGCGGCTTCTGCTGGTACTGGACAATTGCGAGCATGTCCTGGCGGCGTGTGCCCGGTTCGTGACCGCACTGGTGGCAGGGTGCCCGAAGCTGGGCGTGCTCACCACCAGCCGTCAGTCTCTTGGCGTTTTCGGTGAACGCGTCCTGGCGGTGCCACCGCTTTCGGTCCCCGGCGCCGACGAGGTCGGCTCGGCGAAGGAACTGGAGAGCTACGAGGCTCCGCGGTTGTTCGCCGACCGGGCACGCGCCGTACTGCCCTCCTTTGAGATCACCGAGCACAACTTCCGCGACATCGCCGCGATCTGCCGCAGCTTGGACGGTCTGCCGCTCGCCATCGAGCTGGCAGCCATCCGGCTGCGCGTGCTGTCGGTGACACAGCTGCGCGCACGGCTCGCTGATCCGCTGTCCCTGCTCACCAGGGGGAACAGGGGCGGCCCTGCCCGGCATCAGACCTTGCGTGCGATGATCGAATGGAGTTACGACCTTTGCTCCGAAAGCGAGCAGCTGGTCTTGGCGCGCGCTTCGGTGTTCTCCGGTGGGTTCGTGCTGGCGGCCGCCGAGGAGGTGTGCGCGGGCGACGGTGTCGAGGCCGAAGACATGCTCGACCTGGTGCACGAGCTGATCGACAAGTCGCTGCTGGTCAGTGCCGAGGAGGCAGGCGGCGAACTCTGCTACCGGATGCTCGAGACGGTGCGTGAATACGCTGCGGAGCGGCTGGCCGAGCTGGGCGGCACTGCGCGGGTGGCCCGGCTGCACCGTGACTGGTATGCGAAGTTCGCCGCTCGCTACGCGGAGGGCTGGATCGGCCCCGACCAGGTGGAATGGCTGCGGCGAGTGGCCCGTGAGCACGCGAACCTTCGCGGCGCACTCGACTACTGCGCGACCACGCCAGGCGAAGGCGTCGCGGGCCTGCGGATGGTCACCCGGCTCGGTGTCTATTGGTCCGTGTGCGGACTGCTCAACGAAGCACGCACCTGGCTGGTCAAACAGATGGCCGCCGCTCCGCCCGATACGCCGGAGTGGGCCTCGGGCCTTTTGCTCAGGGTCTGGTACGACGTCCTCGGGGGCGACATCGACGCCGCCGCGGCGGACGCGCGTGCCAGCGAAGAGCTGGTCAGGACCTTCCCGGACGAGGTCACCCAGGCTTACGGCGAGACCATCCGGGCCACGGCCGCCCTCTACTTCGGGGATGGGCCCGTCCACGGCTTCGACTCCGCGCGGCAAGTGTTCCGGCGGCACGGGATTCGTACGGCCGAGGTGTACGCGGAAGTCCATCACCGGCAGGCCACCGCGTTCAACGGCGATCCCGACACAGCCAGGGCGTTGTTGGCCGTGAGCATCGCGGCAGCGGAAGACGTAGGCGAACTGTTCTGGCGATCATGGGACTGGTGGGCGCTGAGCGTCATCGAAGAAACCCACGGTGACCCGGAAGTCGCCGAGCGGGCCGCGCTGGAAGCGTTCCGGCTGCAGAACGTCCTCGGCAACCGCTCGGCCGAGCCGCATATGGTCTTCGCCCTCGGATGCGCGGTAGCCCACCGCCATGACATGGTGCGGTCGGCGACCCTGTTCGGAATCAGCGCCACGATGTGGACCGCCATCGGCACGGACCCCAGGAATTACGGCCGGTTCTCCGCACATGGAGCTGAGATTACGGCGCGCGTCATCGACGCCCTTGGACTGGACACGTTCAAGCGGCATCACCGCCTCGGCCGCGCCTTCTCCCACCGAGAGGCCACGCGCTACGTCCTCGGGCAGCAGATCACCACGCCCCGTGCATCCACCGGGCCGGACAACCCGCTGACCCCGCGTGAATACGAGGTCGCCGAGCTGGTCGCGCGTGGCCTGACGAACAGGCAGATCGCCGGCCAACTGTGTATCGCGCCCCGGACCGCGGACACCCATATCGGCCACATTTTCACCAAGCTCGGCTTCGCCTCACGTGCCCGGCTCGCGACCTGGGTCACCAGCAGGCGGGCCTGACATCGAGTCGGCGTGCGTCCGACGGAGTACGTATTTCGACGTATGGAGACAACGGCGCCGGTTGGCCAAGCTGAAGATCGTCAGACGAGGCTCACGTGAAGGAGCGGACAGCTGATGAGCCGACGAACAGGATACTTCGCCGTCGCAGGCGTACTGGCCATCGGGGCGGCGACGGGGCTCGGCACGGCACCGGTGGCCTCCGCCGCCGAGACCGCCGGATGCCCGGATGTCGACATCGCCTTCGCTCGCGGGACACTCGAATCTCCCGGCCTCGGCGTCGTCGGCACTCCGCTGCTTCCCGCCGTGCAACGAGCATTGCCGGAGACGGCGGTCACCGCGCACGCCGTCGACTACGCGGCATCGCTCGATCAGAGCAGCGCCGCCCCGGTGCCACGAACATGAGCCGCCAGGTCGCCGAGGGCGCGGCCGCCTGTCCGGACACGAAGTCTGTCCTGGGAGGCCTATCCCAGGGTGCTCGAAATCTGCGACCCTGGGGACACGGTCTGCGGCGGGCAGGGCACCCGCGGACCAGATGTAGGCCATCTATTTGAGAGGTAACCCAAACGTGGCGTGCCCCGGCGTGGGTCCGGACCGGCTGACGGGAGCGGGGACGGCGACTGCTCTGTCCACAAAGGACCCTAT
>NZ_JBVKAE010000077.1:0-15328 GCF_055598845.1 Amycolatopsis sp. NPDC039088
TGGATGGCGCGTGTGATCAGACGGAGGACACGTGTGACTGGGTGGATGACACGCGGGAGCGGCAGGTTTCGTCGCGTGTCGTCCGGCTGGACACGTGTGCTTCGCCACTCACGCCATTCCTCCGAAACCGCACCTATAGCCCCGCGGCATCCAGAATCAGGCCCGCCCTACCTCGACTTTGCCGGAACCCTGCGCTAGACGCAGTGAAGGGGGCCTTCACGTACTCGGGGACCGAAGATCAGGCGGCGACGGGTTCCGAAGACTTCGCAGTCTTGGCGAACAGGCCGACACCGCCGTGCGACAGCCGCTGCGGGCCGTCGAGCTTGCCGTTGCGCAGCGCCCACGACTCGAACAGCCAGGTGAACAGCGGCGGGATGCTGGAGAGCAGCGCGAGGATCAGGGTCTTCGGGCGCCAGCCGAGCGGCTTCGCCACGGAGAGGGAGACCAGCACGTAGAGGACGAACACGACACCGTGCACCATGCCGAGGACGGGAACGCCGCCCTCGCCGAGCTTGACGGCGTACTTGAGGAACATCCCGACCAGCAGCCCGGCCCAGGAAAGGGCTTCGGCTACCGCGGCCACGCGGAATACTAGAGCGGCCTTGCTGGACACTTTCTCCTCCTGTGGGGTCTCACCACTGCGTGTACACACATGACTACGTCCGACGAGCACTGTCCAAGACGGACTCGTCAAGGACGTCAACAGCGCTGTCGGACGTGGTAATACCAGTGTGAGGCGTGACGGCCCTCACCGGAACACCGGGGGCCGTGATGCTCCTCACGACCCCCGGTGCGAACCGGTCTAAACCAGTCGGATCACCCAGCGCACGGCGACTTCGGCGCACCTTCGGGGCCGGTCGCCCAAGTGGCCTTGGCCGGGTCGTCCGTGAGGCGGAAGTCCAAAGTGGTCCCCCGCGTCAACTGTTCCAACCCGACATACGCCCGCTGTGCCCCGGCTCCCAATCCTTGGACGTACTGGAGTTTCGACGCGTCGGCGCCGTCGGCCTTGATCGTGATGTCGCGACCGTTCTCCAGATGCACCACGGACTTCTCGAACCGCGGCGCGTTGAGCACGAACTGCCCGGTCCCCGGCACCGCCGGATACAGGCCGAGCGCGCTGAAGACGTACCACGCGGACATGGTGCCGAGATCGTCGTTCCCGGTGACGCCGTTCGGCGCGTTGGTGAACAACGTGTGCGCGGCGCGCACCACGGCCGAGGTCTTCCACGGCTGCCCGGTCAGCGTGTACATCCAGGGCGAGTGCAGATCCGGCTCGTTGTTCGGGTTGTAGCGGAACTGGTTGTAGTAGTTGTACGGGCCGACGACCCATTCCTCGCGCACGGTCTTCGCCGGATCCTTGACCAGATCCCCGTAGGCGAAGAAGTCGTCGAGCCGTTTGCCGACGTTCTCCTTGCCGCCCATACGGTCGACCAGGCCGGGGACGTCCTGCTGGGTCAGCCACTGGTACTGCCACGACGTGCCTTCGTGGAACCCGTCCTGGCTCTGCGGATCGAACGGCTTGCCCGCCGGGCTGAACCACGCTCCCCCGGCGACCTTGGGCCGGTAGAACCCGGTGAAGCCGCGGTCGGTCACCGACGAATCCCACAGCGTGCGATAGCTGCGTCCCTTGTCCGCCAAGGCCTTCGCGTCGTCCTTCTTGCCGAGCCCGGCGGCCATGATGGACAGTGAGCAGTCCGCGAGCGCGTACTCCAAGGTGGCCGAAGCACCGTGGTTCGGGTCGGTGTCCTGGCCCTTCTTCGGGAAGTCCTTGTCGTACTGGACGAAGCCGTCCTTCTGGTAGCTCGCGTTGCCCGAACGGCCTTGGAACGGCGACGACGCGGGCGGGATCTCCCGCGAGTTCTGCAGAAGTGCCTGGTACGCCTTCAGTTCCTGCCCGGACAACGCGCCGAACCGCCACAGGTCGACGAGGAACGGCGTCACCGGGTCGCCGGTCATCGTGTTCGTCTCCTGGTTCGCGTACGCCCAGCGCGGCAGCCAGCCACCCTGGTCGTGGATCGCGAGCACGGACTTCGCGACGTCCTTCGCGCGCGACGGCCGCAGCAGGGCGAGCAACTGGTTCTGCGTGCGGTAGGTGTCCCACAGCGAGAAGAACTCGTAGTAGGTCCAGCCCAGCGCGCGATGGATCTTGTCGTCGAACCCGCGGTAGCGGCCGTCGGCGTCGTTGCCGGTCAACGGTTGCAGCAGCGCGTGATAGAGCGAGGTGTAGAACACCGTGCGGTCGTCCTTCGCCGCGCCTCGGACGTCCACTGAGGACAATTCCTTGCGCCAGGCACGCTGAGCGCCGTCTCTGACCGCGTCGAACGAACGGTTCTTCTCGGACGCGAGGTTGAGCCGGGCGCCGGAAGCGTCCACATGGGAGATCGCCGTCGTCGCGGTGACCTGCCCGCCGTCGAAGGTCAGCCAGGCGCCACGCAGGCCCTCGCCGCCGGAAGACTCCTTCGAACCGGGAATGCCGCCGGTCGGCGACCAGGTGCCGAACGCCTTGAACGGCTTGTCGAACGTCGTGGTGAACCAGGTCTTGTACGGCTTCCCGCCGCAGAACGCCTGGGACTCCACCATCCCTTCGACCGTCCGGTCCCCGACGACGCGGACCTGGCTCGCCGTCACGGGTTCCTTGTCGTTGGCCTGTCCGACGTTGACGAACACGTTCGCGTCACCGGTTTTCGCGAAGGTGTACCGCTCGACACCGGTCCGCGTGGTCGCGGTGGTCTCCGCGTCGACGCCGCCGTAGCCGGTGAGCCGTACCTTGTAGTAGCCGGGCTTCCCGACCTCGCCCTCGTGCGTGTACGGCGAGGCGTACCGCTTGTGGTCGAACGTCTCGGGTTTGCCCGTGTCGAACGCCGCGCCGGGGCCGACCGCGCCGGTGGTGGGCAGAGTCGACACGAGGCCGCCCTGCTCCCAGCAGCCCGCGCCGGACAGGAAGAAATGCCCGAAGCCGCGGATCGCGGTGTCGTCGTAGCGATAGCCGGCGTAATGCGACGAGATGGGGCTGACCTGCGTCATCCCGAAAGGCGCCGAAGCGCCGGGAAAGGTGTTGCCGTCGTCCTTGGTGCCGATGAAGGTGTTGACCGCGTCCACGGGGTCGCCACCGGGCGCGGCCGTCGCGACGGGCGTGAGCAGCCCGGCGGGAACAACGAGCGCGGTGAGCAACCCGGCGACGCGGGTCGAAGTGCGTGCAGGCATGGGAAAGGCCGCCTCCTGACAACGTTGTCGCTGCCTGCTCACCTTCGACAAGAACCGACCACCTGGTCAAGAGGTCCGCCAAACCCTGTCCGATTCAGGACAGCGGTACCACGAAGGGCGGCATCCGGGACAGCCGGCAATAACGGTTCGAACTCGGAAAGCGGCTCCCCGGCGAATCGGGCATTGACATCATCGCATCGCTGGCGTTCAATTCCCGCCACTATGACAACGTTGTCTTCCAGCGGCCCGGACAACGGCCACCGCACCACCAGCCGACGGGCCACGATGAGCGACGTGGCCCGGCTCGCGGGCGTGAGCATCAAGACCGTCTCGCGGGTAGTGAACGACGAGCCAGCCGTCCATCCGGACACCGCCGAGCGCGTCATGGCGGCGATCGAGCAGCTCGGGTTCCGGCGCAACCTCGGCGCGCGGAACCTGCGGCGCGGCTCGACGACCGGGACGATCGGCCTGATCGTCGAAGACGTCGGGAACCCCTTCTACTCGGAGCTCAACCGGGCGGTCGAACGCATCGCGACCTCGTTCGGGCGGCAGGTGCTGACCGGTTCGTCGGAGGAGAACTCCGATCGCGAACGCGAGTTGGTCCTCGAGTTCTGCTCCCGCCGCGTCGACGGCATCCTGGTCGTCCCGGCTGGGATGCAGCACGGCTATCTGGTGCCCGAGATGCGCGCCGGCACCCCCGTGGTGTTCCTCGACCGGCCCGCCGGCGACATCGTGGCCGATACGGTGCTGGTCGACAACATCGGCGGCACCATCGAAGCGGTCGCCCACCTCGCGAAACACGGCCACCGCCGGATCGCGTTCCTCGCCGACAGCCCGGACATCTTCACCGCGGGCGAACGTCTGCGCGGGTTCCGGGAAGGCTGTGTCCGCAACGGGATCCCCTACGACGAGAGCCTCGTCGTGATGCGGACACCGACGGCGGAGAGCGTCGGCGACGCCGTGCGGCGACTGCTCACCGGGCCGAATCCCGCCACCGCCGTGGTCGCGGGCAACAACCGGGTCGCCGTGCACCTGCTGCGCGCGCTGGCGCACGCCGAGCGACGTCCCGCCATGATCAGTTTCGACGACTTCGAACTGGCGGATCTGCTGGATCCGCCGGTCTCCGTGATCGCGCACGACGTGAGCGCACTGGGCCGGGCGGCCGCGGAACTGCTGTTCGCCCGGGTCCAGGGAGATCAATCCGCACCGAGAAAGGTAGTCCTGCCCGTGCATCTCGTAGCCCGCGGTTCCGGGGAGGTCGCCCCGTCATGAGCGGCCACCTCTCACCGATCCGCCTGCCGGCGAACCAGCCGCCGCAGTTCTACCGCGGCGGCGACGCCATCGCCGCGTTGCGGGGCGCGTCTTCGGAATCCAAGTACGGCCCGGAGGACTGGGTCGGCTCGGCCACCACGATGTTCGGCCAGGAGACCAACGGCCTGACCAAGCTCCCCGACGGGGTCTGGCTGCGCGACGCCGTCCGCGAAAACCCGAACGCCTGGCTCGGCGCCAAACACGTCGAAGCGCTCGGCGACTCGACCGGCCTGCTGGTGAAACTGCTCGACGCGGGGCAGCGCCTGCCGGTGCACTTCCACCCGTCGGATTCGTTCGCCCGGCGGCATTTCGACTCGCACTTCGGCAAGACCGAGGCGTGGATCGTGGTCGGCACCTACGGCGACGACCCGCGCGTCTACCCGGGTTTCAAGGAGACGGTCGACAAAGCGACAGTCAACGAATGGGCTCGCACGCAGGACGCGCCCGCCATGCTCGAAGCGCTGAACAGCGTGGCCGTCACACCCGGCGACACGGTCTACATCCCGGCGGGCCTGCCGCACGCGATCGGCGAGGGCGTGTTCGTCGTCGAACTCCAGCAGCCGACCGACTTCTCGCTGACCCTGGAGTGGCGCGACTTCCTGGCGAGCCCGGAGAAGGCGCACCTCGGGATCGGATTCGAAACCGCCATCGAGACGCTGGACACCTCAGGCTGGGATGAAGAACGGCTCGGTTCGATCGTCAAACGTACTGCCGGAGACGAAGCGTCCACTGTGGACCTGCTCGCCGACGGCAGTGACGCGTACTTCCGCGCCGATCAACTCCGTCCCGCCGTTTCCGGTAGTTCGACAACGTTGTCACTGGACCCGTCGTTCGCGGTGCTGGTCGTCATGGACGGCTCGGGCACTCTCCGCACCGAACACGGCGGCGAATACGCGCTGCGCAAAGGCGAGACCTACGTGGTCCCGCACGACGCCGGTCAATCCACTGTGGAGGGTGACGTCACGGTCATCCGCTGCAGGCCGCCGGCACCGGAGAAGAGGGAGCGGTCGTGAGCGAACTCCTGCTCGACGCACAGGACCTGGTCAAACGCTACGGCTCGGTGGAAGCGCTGCGCGGCGCGTCGTTCCAGGCACGGGCCGGTGAGGTCACCGCGCTGATCGGCGACAACGGCGCCGGGAAGTCCACTTTGGTCAAATGCCTGTCCGGCGCGGAACAGCCGACGTCGGGCAAGATCGTGCTCGACGGCTCCGAGGTGGTGCTGGACTCCCCCACCACGGCCCGGCGGAGGGGGATCGAGACGGTGTACCAGGACCTCGCGGTCGCACCGGAACTCGACCCGGCCGCGAACCTGTTCCTCGGCCGCGAGATCCACCGCAAGGGGATCCTCGGCAAGCTGGGGATGCTGGACAAGGCCGAGATGAAGCGGCAGGCCGTGGAGGAATTCCAGCGGCTCGGCGTGACCCTGCAGAGCACCGACGTGCCGATCGGCTCGCTTTCGGGTGGGCAGCGGCAAAGCGTCGCGGTCGCACGGTCGGTGGTTTGGGCGTCGAAGGTCGTGTTCATGGACGAACCAACGGCCGCCCTCGGGGTCGTGCAGCGCGAACGCGTGCTGGACGTGATCAAAAAGGTGCGGGACAAGGGCATCGCCGTCGTCCTGATCAGCCACAACATGCCGGAAGTGCTTTCGGTGTCCGACCGCATCGAAGTGCTGCGGCTCGGCAAACGCGTCGCCCGGTTCACCGGCGCCGACACGAAACTCGAAGACCTGGTCGCCGCCATGACCGGGGCGCTCGTACAAGAGGAGGCGGCGTGACCGTGTCCACTCCGGCGAAGAAGGACCCCGGGATCCAGACCTCTGTGGACGGTGGTTTCGGCAAACGCTCGATCGGCCAGCGGCTGATCGGGGCCAACACCTTCTGGATCGCGCTGGTGCTGCTGGCGCTCGTCATCGTGTTCACCGCGATCGCGCCCGCCGAGTTCGCGACGTTGTTCACCTTCCAGACGCTGCTCATCGAGACCTCGGTGCTGCTGGTGCTCTCGGTCGGCATGACGTTCGTGATCATCACGTCGGGGATCGACCTTTCGGTCGGTTCCGTGCTGATCTTCGCGGGCATGGTGGCGGGCAAGACGATGGAGGCGCTGAGCCCGGACGGCGACGCGACCAAGGCCGGGTGGGGCGTCATCACCGCCGGGCTCGTGGCGGCGGTCGTCGCGGGCACGATCTGGGGCCTCATCAACGGTTTCCTGATCGCGGTGGCCAACATCCCGCCGCTGATCGTCACGCTCGGCACGATGGGTGCCGCACTCGGCGCCGCGTACCTGCTGAACAACGGGTCCGACGTGCGCAGCGTGCCGACCGAGCTCAACAAGACGCTCGGCTACGGGACGTCGTTCGGCGGAGTGCCGAACCTGGTGCTGGTGGCCGTGGTCATCACGCTGATCGGCGCCTGGCTGTTGCACACCACCAAATTCGGCCGCTACACCTTCGCCGTCGGCTCCAACGCCGAGGGCGCGCGCCGGGCGGGGATCGGGGTGACCGCGCATCTGCTGAAGGTGTACACGCTCACCGGTTTCCTCGCCGGTGTCGCCGGTTTCCTGTCGCTGGCGTACTACGCGTCGACGACGATTTCGGCGCACACCACCGACAACCTCAACGCCATCGCCGCGACGGTGATGGGTGGCACGAGCCTTTTCGGCGGCGTCGGTTCGGTGCTGGGCACGGTGATCGGCGTGTTCATCCCGGCCGTGCTGAAGAAGGGCTTCAACATCACGCACGTCCAGGACTTCTGGCAGATGATCGCGGTCGGCGCGGTGCTGATCGCCGCGGTCTGGTTCGACCAGCGGCGCCGCCGTCGCCGCAACTCTCGCTAAGTTCCCTACGCACAAAGAGGTGCTATCCCGATGAAGAAAACCCTGCTCGTCACCGGTGCCACCGTTTCCGCCCTCCTGCTGCTGACCGCCTGCGGTGGCGGCACGGTCGGCGAGTCGCCCTCCGGTGATTCCGGCGCCAAGACCAACAACAAGAAGCTGTCGCTGATCCCGGGTGTGCAGGCCGAGCCGTTCTACATCTCGATGCAGTGCGGCGCCGAGGCCGAAGCCAAGAAGGCCGGTTACGAGATCACGACGCAGGCGCCGCAGAAGTTCGACGCGGCCATGCAAACCCAGCTCGTCAACGCGCTGGGCTCCAACCCGCCCGCCGCGCTCCTGATCGCGCCGACCGACGCGCAGGCGATGCTCGCGCCGATCCAGCAGGTCAAGGGCCGTGGCGCGAAGATCATCGAGGTCGACACCGCGCTGAAGGACACCAGCGTGGCGGAGTCGTCGATCTCCTCGGACAACGCCGAGGGCGGCAAGCTCGCCGCCAAGACGATGGCGGAACTGGCCGCGGGCAAGACCGGTTCGGTACTGGTACTCGACACCATCGCGGGTACCTCGACCACGAACACCCGCGCGAAGGGTTTCGAGGACGAGCTGAAGAACTACCCGAACCTGAAGTCGGCGGGTGTGCAGTTCACCCAGAACGAGCCCGACCAGGCCGCGTCCAAGGTGACCGCCGCGCTCGCGTCCACGCCGGACCTGATCGGCATTTTCGCGACGAACCTCAACACCGGTGAGGGCGCCGCGACCGGCCTGCGGAACGCGGGCAAGATCGGCGCGGTCAACCTGATCGGCTTCGACGCTTCGCCGTCGGAGATCGAGGGCCTGCGCAAGGGCGAGTACCAGGGCCTCATCGCGCAGGACCCGGCCGCCATCGGGCAGCAGGGCGTGCAGCAGGCCATCGCGGCGCTGGAGGGCAAGCCGGTCACGCGCAACCTGACCGCTTCGCTGCACTCCATCACGAAGGCGAACATGGACGCGAACGCGCAGTACTTCTACAAGCAGAGCTGCTGACCCGCCTCGTGAGTGGTAATGACGGTTCTATTGAGGGGTAAGGCAAACGTGGCGTGTCGAATGTGGTTGCGAGTGGCGATGCGGGCTAGAGCGAACCCTCTCTTTGGTACCTACTCGTGACCTGCGGGCCCGGCTCGCGGCGAAATACATGATGGCCCCCTTCCTTGCACCTAGGTACAGGACGGGGTCCTTCATGTACTTGGGGAGCGCGTGAAGGCCCCCTTCCCTCGGCTCAGCCGCAATGCCAGGAAGTTAAGCGACGGTGCCTGAGGTTTCCCTGATCGTCCATAAAGGACGCTTACCGTGGTAAATTGTCCGTTTGAGTAGCATTTGCCCGTATTTCAAAGTCTGTGAAGGCCTCCTTGAGGGACTCTGGGTCCCTCAAGGAGGCCTTCACGGCCCGGCCGTTACCGGACCCATACGCCATATTTGCCTTACTCCTCAATAACCGTCATTACCACTCACGAGTCCTGTCGGAGCGAACCGCGCCAGCGCGCCGTACAGCGCCGCGCCCCCACCCAGGTGACCGAGCGCGTACGTGTACTCGTCACCCTCAAGAAGGAAATCCGGCCCGGAACCGGTCCACTCGAGCCGGTAGTGCCACCAGTGCATCCACCGCCCCACCCGGCGCTTCTCCCGCCACACCCGCAGCCGCGTGACCTCGGTCCACCGCACCTCGAAGTCGACTTCACGCCCCGTCACGGCGAACCCCGCCGAAGACACCGTCAGCAACGCGGCCGCCCGCCGCAGCCCGAGCAGGATCAGCCCCGCGAAGCCGACGCTGATCAGGCCGAACAGCAGGCCATAGCCGGTGTCCCGCGCCAGCCCGGCCAGCGACACGACGACGGCCACCACACCGCCTCCGCCGAAGACGATGAAACCCACCCACGCGAGCCGCCGCATCACGACGTCCAGGCGCAGCACCACGGCATCCCCAACGACCATGCCCGGAGCGTAACCGCCGAAACCACGCACGACGTTAGGATCTAGCCTTCGACGTCGCGGAGGAGGCCGGAATGACCACCCGTCTGCCCTGGCGCCCCGCCGCGAGCGCCGATCCAGTACCGGTACTCGCCGCGGCCCAGCGCGTCTCCGACGATCTCATGGACGGCCTCGCCGGCCCCCGCACCCGTCACGCGGCGCACGGCCTCCGGCGGTTGTTCGGCGTCCCCGGCCTCGGGCTCACCGACCTCTCCGGCTCGCTGATCTGGTCCGGCCGTCCCGCGGCCGACGACGTCGTGGTCTCGGCGCTCGACGAGGTCCTCCACTCCGAGACGCCGGTGTCCGAGCCGGGGCTGCTGGCGCTGCCGCTGCACGTCCACGACGAGCTCGCCGGTGTCCTCTTGGTCGCGGGAGGGACGAACACCATCGCCCGCCAGGCCGCCGAACTCGTCATCCACGCGCTCGAACGCGGGCGGCTGGAGGCGTCCGCCGAGCAGGCCGCGGAGGCGGAACTACGCGCGCTGCGAGCCGAGATCTCCCCGCATTTCGTCTACAACGCGCTCACCGTGATCTCCTCGTTGGTCCGCTCCGATCCGGACCGCGCCCGTGACCTGATGCTCGACTTCGCCGAGTACACCCGCTACAGCCTCGCCAGACACGGTGAGTACACGATGGTCGCCGAGGAGTTCCGCGCCATCGAGACCTATCTGGCGCTGCAGCGGGCGGTACTCGGCGAACGGCTGCGGGTCCAGGTGCGGGTGGCGCCGGAGGTGCTGGCCGTCGCGGTTCCGTATCTCGTGCTGGAACCGTTGGTGGAGAACGCGATCCGGCACGGGATCGAACCTCGTTCGGAGGCGGGGTTCATCCAGGTACAGGGAATGGCGGAAGGGAACGACTGCGTGATCAGCGTCGAGGACGACGGACTCGGCATGGACCCCGCCCGCGCGGCGGCGATCCTGGCCGGGCGCGGCGACGACGGCGGCGTCGGACTGGCCAATGTGGACCGGAGGCTGCGCAGCGTCTACGGGCCGTGGTACGGCCTGACGGTGGAGACCGAGGTCGGCGCGGGCACCCGGGTCGTGGTGCGCGTGCCCCGATTCCAGCCGGGGGTGCTGCCGTGACGAACGGGCTTCGGGTACTGGCGGTCGACGACGTCCCGCCCGCCCTCGACGAGCTGTGCAGCCTGCTGCGCGAAGCACCGGAAGTCGCCGAGGTGGTCGCGGCCGGTGACGCGCTCAAGGCGCTCAAACTGTTGCAGGCCAGTCATTTCGACGCCGTCTTCCTCGACATCTCCATGCCGGGGCTCGACGGGCTCGAACTCGCCTCGCTGCTGGCACGGCTCAGCGAGCCGCCGGTGATCGTGTTCGTCACCGCGCACGACGGTCACGCCGTGACCGCGTACGGCATCGGCGCCGTGGACTACCTGCTCAAACCGGTCCGCGCGGAACGGCTGTCCGCCGCACTGTCCAAAGTGGTCCGGATGGCGGGCAACCAGGCCGAGGAGCAGAAGCCCGCACCGGACGCGATGTCCGCGCTGCCGGTGGAATCCGGTGGCCGCACGCGGTACGTCCGGCGTGACGACGTCCAGTTCGTCGAGGCACACGGCGACTACGTCCGGCTGCACACGAAATCCGGCGTCCACGTCACGCGAATGCCCATCTCCCGGCTCGAAGAGTATTGGGAGGGAACGGGATTCACTCGTGTGCATCGAGGCTTCCTGCTCGCCGTCGACGCGGTGCTGGAACTGCGCAGCGACACCACCGGCGGGCTGCTCGCGCATACCGAGGCCGGTGACGTCCCGGTGAGCCGCCGTCACGCGCGCGACCTGCGCGACCGGCTGCTCGCCGCCGCGCAACGCGGTGACCTCGGCCGGGGGCACCGCGCGTGAGCCGCGTCAAACGGGTGGCCGTCACCAGTCCGCAGACCAGGCTCGCGCATTCGCGGCGCCGGTCACGCGGCCGGTGGCGCGTGCCCCGGCTGGCGGTGAACGACGCCGAACGCGCGGACCGGCTCTATCGCGCCCAGCGTCGCCGTGGGATCCCCGCGCTGGCCGGGATGTTCGGCCTGGTCTTCGGTCTCCCACTGGTGTTCGGCCTCTTTCCCGGACTGGATTCGGTGCGGCTGGCCGGCATCCCGCTGTCCTGGCTGATGATCGCCGTCCTGCCGTATCCGGCGATGGCGCTGCTGTCGTGGTGGCAGCTGCGCCGGGCCGAAAAGATCGAGGACGACTAGTGGTCGCGGTGCTGTCGGTGGCCCCCGTCGTCCTGATCACCCTGCTGATCGGGTTGCGCGGGGTCGCCGCCATGCGGACGACGTCGGACTTCCTCGTCGCCTCGCGCCGGATCTCGCCGCTGGTCAACTCCGCCGCGGTCTCCGGTGAATACCTGTCCGCGGCGTCGTTCCTCGGGGTCGCCGGCCTGGTGGTGAAGGACGGTATCGGGGCGCTCTGGTACCCGGTCGGATTCACCGCGGGGTACATCGCGATGCTGGTGCTCGTCGCGGCGCCGATGCGGCGGTCCGGCGCGCTCACCGTCCCGGACTTCGCCGAGGCCCGGCTCGCCTCCCCCGCACTGCGCCGTCTGGCCGCGTTCGTCGTCCTCGTGATCGGAACCCTTTACCTGGTACCGCAATTCCGCACCGCGGGGCTGGTGCTCACCGCGGTGGGCGGGACGCCGTACTGGGTCGGTGTCGTCATCGCGGGCACCGCGGTCAGCGCGACACTGGCACTCGGGGGGATGCGCGCGGCGACCTACGTCCAGGCTTTCCAGTTCGTGCTGAAACTGCTGCTGTTCCTCATTCCCGCGATCTGGCTGGTCTCTCAGATCTCACCGGAGGAGCGGTCAGCTTCGGTGCATCCGGTGGAGTTCACCCACTTCGCCCGCGATACCCGGCTGTCGTTCGAGATCGACGTGACGCTGACCCTGCGCGAGCCGACCACGCTGCTCACCCCGGAGAAACACGTCGTACCGCCGGGAGAACTGATCGCCAGGAGCGGTCAGGTGCTGGAATTCGCCGAAGGCACACCGGTTCCCGCCGTCCGAGGTGGCGCCCCGCTCGGCGGGCCGGACTGGCAGCGGCCGCTGCTCGACCTCGGCGACCACGGCTACCCACTGCTCGGCACCTGGGCGATCCTGATCGCGACCATGCTCGGCACGATGGGCCTGCCGCACGTCCTGATGCGCTTCCACACCAGCCCCGACGGCCGCGCCGCCCGCCGGACGGCGGCGATCACCGTCGCCCTGCTCGGCGTTTTCTACCTGTTCCCAGGGGTTTACGGGGTACTCGGCCGAGTGCTGGTGCCCGAGCTGTACGTGTCCGGCGCGACCGACATCGTCGTCGTCGCGCTGCCGTCACAGGTCGACCAGGGCTGGGCCGGTTCGCTGTTCACCGGACTGCTGACGGCGGGCGCGTTCGCCGCCTTCCTCGCGACGTCGCTGGGCCTGCTACTGGTCATCTCCGGCGCGATCGCGCACGACCTGATGCCGGGCGGATTGCGGCGGCTGCGCTGGTCGGTGCTCGGGGCGGCGGTGGTGATGGTCCTGCTCGCGCTGCCGTCGGCCAGATTGGACGCCGGCGTCCTCGTCACCTGGGGCTTCACCGTGGCCGCGTCGACGTTCTGTCCCTTGCTGGTACTCGGCATCTGGTGGAACCGGCTCACCGCGGCCGGCGCGATCAGCGGTGTCCTCACCGGACTGGTCGCGTCTTCCGGCTCGATCCTCGTGGCCCTGTTCGGCCCCGCGCTGAGTGGCCTGCCCGCGATCCTGGTGTCGCAGCCCGCCCCGTGGTCGGTTCCACTGGCATTCGGCGTAATGCTCGTGGTTTCCTTACGGGGCAGGCCTCCTTCCTGGTCAACCGCCGCCATGTTGCGGCTGCATCTGGACGATCGCACAGCCGAAACCCCTTCGTCGTGGTCCGAGTACCGTTCGTCGACCGTTCGTCGTCTCGGCAGGCGTTTGAACCGCTGACGGTTCCGGTCCGCCTGAGGGCTCCTTAACGTGGCGCGGAACACATTCGCGGCGCGGCGAAGGGAAGACGATGTGCGTACGAGTGCATCTGGCTTCCCCCGGTCCCCCGGCCGTGGTCGTTCTCGTGAACAGCAAGGAGACCACCATGAGCACTGAAACGGACGCGCCCAGTCCGTCCGAGACGGATTGGGACAAGGCCCACGACAGCGCCGAGTTCAAAGAGCTGCGTTCGCGGTTGCGCCGGTTCGTGTTCCCGGTGTCGGCGCTGTTCCTGGTCTGGTACCTGCTCTACGTACTGCTCGCCGACTACGCGCACGGCTTCATGAGCACGAAGCTCGTCGGCAACATCAACGTCGGCCTCGTCTTCGGCCTGTTGCAGTTCGTTTCGACCTTCTTGATCACCGGGCTCTACGTCCGCTACGCCAACAAGAAACTCGACCCCATCGCGGAGAAGATCCGCACGGACATCGAGAGTGAGACCAAATGACCCTCGCCGCCGGAGTCGAGGGCAGCAGCCCCGCGCTCAACATCACCATCTTCGGTCTCTTCGTCCTGGTCACGCTGTTCGTCGTGTTCCGGGCCAGCCGGAACACGAAGACCGCGTCGGACTACTACGCCGCCGGCCGCGCGTTCACCGGTCCGCAGAACGGCGTCGCCATCGCGGGCGACTACCTGTCCGCCGCGTCGTTCCTCGGGATCGCGGGTGCGATCGCCGTCTACGGCTACGACGGTTTCCTCTATTCCATCGGCTTCCTGGTCGCGTGGCTGATCGCGCTGCTGCTGGTCGCGGAACTGCTGCGCAACACCGGCAAGTTCACCATGGGCGACGTGCTGGCCTTCCGGATGAAGCAGCGCCCGGTGCGGGCCGCGGCGGCGACGTCCACGCTCGCCGTCTCGTTCTTCTACCTGCTCGCGCAGATGGCGGGTGCCGGTGGCCTCGTCGCGCTGCTGCTCGGGATCGAGAGCAAGGCCGGGCAGGCCGCGATCATCGTGATCGTCGGCATCATCATGATCGCCTACGTGCTCATCGGCGGCATGAAGGGAACCACGTGGGTGCAGATCATCAAGGCCGCGCTGCTGATCGCCGGTGCGCTCGCGATGACGATCTGGGTGCTCGCGCTGTACGGCTTCAACTTCTCCGGGCTGCTGCAGGGCGCCGTGGACAAGGCGGGCAAGGCCGGTGAAGCACTGCTCGGACCGGGTAACCAGTACGGGAAGACCGGCACGACCAAACTCGATTTCCTCTCCCTCGGCATCGCGCTGGTGCTGGGCACCGCCGGCCTGCCGCACGTCCTGATGCGCTTCTACACCGTGCCGACCGCGAAGGAAGCCCGTCGTTCGGTGGTCTGGGCGATCGCGCTGATCGGCATCTTCTACCTGTTCACCCTTGTGCTCGGCTACGGTGCCGGCGCGCTCGTCGGGTCGGACAAGATCAAGGCCGCCCCCGGCGGGGTGAACTCGGCCGCTCCGCTGCTGGCACTCGAACTCGGCGGGCCGATCCTGCTCGGCCTGATCGCGGCGATCGCCTTCGCGACGATCCTCGCGGTGGTCGCGGGCCTGACGATCACGGCGTCGGCGTCGTTCGCGCACGACGTCTACGCCAACGTGATCAAGAAGGGCAAGGCGTCCCCGGCTTCGGAGGTGAAGGTCGCCCGGATCACCGCCCTGGTGATCGGTGCGGTCGCGATCCTCGGCGGCATCCTCGCCAACGGGCAGAACATCGCCTTCCTGGTGGCGCTCGCGTTCGCGGTGGCGGCGTCGGCGAACCTGCCGACGATCCTGTACTCGCTGTTCTGGAAGCGGTTCAACACCCAGGGCGCGCTGTGGAGCATCTACGGCGGTCTCGCGGTCTGCGTCCTGCTGATCGTCTTCTCACCAGCGGTCTCGGGCAAGCCCGTCGACGCGAAGACGGGTAAGAGTGCCTCGATGATCCAGGGCGTCGACTTCCACTGGTTCCCCCTCGACAACCCCGGCCTTGTCTCCATCCCGGTCGCGTTCTTCCTCGGCTGGCTCGGCACGGTCCTGTCCAAGGAACACAACCAGAAGAAGTACGC
>NZ_JBVKAE010000078.1:0-14498 GCF_055598845.1 Amycolatopsis sp. NPDC039088
CCCCCCCCCCCCCCCCCCCCCCCCCCCCCCCCCCCCCCCCCCCCCCCCCTCCCCCCCCCCCCCCCCCCCCCCCCCCCCCCCCCCCCCTCCCCTCCTCCCCCCCCCCCCCCCCCCCCCCCCCCCCCCCCTCTCCCCCCTCCCCCCCCCCCCCCCCCCCCCCCCCCCCCCCCCCCCCCCCGCTCCCCGTGGGGTCAGGCCTGCAGGCGCTCGGCTCGCCGGGTCGCCCAGCGAGCGACCCGGTTCCACCTGCGTACGGCGCGTCCGCCGCTTCGAGCCCGCTGCGCGCGGACTCCCTCCTCCAGGTCTCGTATTCGGGCTCTGGACAGTTCTTCATAAAGCAACATTTCGCTGGTCTCCTCGACCTTGATCTCGTTCAACTTGGCCGGCGCGAGAGTCCGGTTACCCGTTCGCGCCTCGTAATCCCTGGTGGTAATGGGTTCGACGGTCATGCCGCTGCGCTCCGCTCGACCTTGCGCGTGGCGGTACGAGCCTCGGCTGCGGGCTCGACGACCGAGTTCTTGCGGGGGCGGCCACGGGGCCGCTTCCGCGCGACGACGACGCCACGCTCGAAGATCTCGCCACCCCAGACACCCCACGGCTCACGCCGCGACAGGGCACCCGCGAGGCAGGCGGAACGGACCGGGCAGTCCGCGCAGAACGCCTTCGCACGCTCGAGCTCTGCCGGCGACTCGGCGAACCACAGGTCCGCGTCGCCCGAACGGCAGGGAAGCGTCGACTCAGGCGAGTCGATGGCGTCGAGCAGGTCGACGACGCCTGCGTCGGCGAAGGGCAGGGCCTCCTCCGGCGCGAAGGCTATGGCCGATGACATAAGTGCACTCCTTTGTCCCGTAACGGATTGCGTACTGACGGTGGAACTGGACAACGCTGAACCCCAATTAGGTTGTGCAGCCAACTTGTTTGTGCAGCAAAAAACACGAAGGCCGCGGATCCGGTTACCGGTTCCGCGGCCTTCGTGAGCCTCTAGTCCTGACTAGGTCAGGAACTTCGCTCCCGTATGGACAACGGAACACGGAACTGCTTGATGGTCGGCAGATCGACGCCACCGTTCACGTACGCGCCACCGAAGACAGCGGTGTGCGTGAAGGTTTCGTCAGCGGTGACCCAGCGCCGGTTGAGACGCTGAGTGCCGCGGGCGGCGAGGATGCTCACGGGCATGAAGGCGCCCTGACGCTGAGCCTGCGGAACTTCCGCGACGCAGGACAGACGGGTGCCCGGTTTCGTGACCATCATGTTGATCCTCATTTCACCGGCACCACCTTTCTCTGTCGCGCGCGAGCCGCACTGCGGTCTACGCTGTGTTGTAGAAGTTCTTTCCCCAGTCCCAGGCGCTTGCCGCCCGGTCCCTGCAGGTTATTGCCCTCGACCACACCGGGGCAACTTATTTTCCAGAAAAACCGTCGAAGCTACGAAGATCGGCTCTGAGCAGCGGGTTCGCCGCGTGGATCAAGCCCGCGACGCGGTCAAGTCTCCACCGAGGCCCGCACGACGTCGAGAACCTCCGCTCCGAAGCGTTCGAGCTTCGTCGCGCCGATCCCGGAGATGGCACACAACGCTGTGTCATCGGTCGGCCGTTGCTCGGCGATGGCGACCAGTGTCGCGTCCGTGAAGACGACGAAGGCCGGCACCTTGAGCTCGCGGGAGCGTTCCCCTCGCCAGGTTTTCAGCTTCTCGAGCAGCTGCTCATCCACATTGGACGGGCAACGGGAGCAGCGACCCAGCTTGATGTCCAGGGTCTCCACCAGCGGTCCGCCGCAAACTCGGCATCGTGCCTTGGTGCCGGAATGCTTCGGTTGCTGAGCTCGGGCGACCCTCGCCGCCGGGTGGTCTTCGGGGATCAACCCGTAGAGGAACCGGCTGCGTCGCCGATTGCGGCGGTTTCCCGACGTCCTGGCCAAGGCCCACGAAAGCGAGAGATGCTCCCGTGCGCGAGTGACACCGACATAGAAGAGACGGCGCTCTTCCTCGATGGCGGCGTCGTCACCGTCGGCGTGGAGGATCGGCATGGTCCCCTCGGCGAGTCCCACGAGGAACACCGCATCCCATTCGAGGCCCTTCGCCGCATGAAGCGAGGCCAAGGTGATGCCCTCCACTGTCGGCGGGTGCTGCGCGCTCGCCCGCTGTTCGAGCTCCGCCACGAACCTGGGCAGATCCGCGTCGTCGACGGTGGAAGCAAGCTCCTCGGCCAGCTCGACGATCGACAGGAGCGCGTCCCACCGTTCTTTCGCCGCACCTCCCGCCGGGGGCTGGTCGGTGAGTCCTACCTTCGCGAGAACAGAGCGGACCCTGGTCACCAGCTCGCCGGTGTCCGCGTCGGTCGCCGCCATCCGCAACGCGGACATCGCCTGCCGGACCTCGGTCCTGGCGAAGAACCGCTCGCCACCGCGGACCAGGTACGGGATGCCCAACTCCGCCAGCGCCTGCTCGTAGGCCTCGGACTGGGCGTTGACGCGGTAGAGCACCGCGATCTCACTGGCCGCCACGCCACCGTCGAGCAGATCACGAATCCTGCGGGCGACGGCGGCGGCTTCCGCGGTCTCGTCGTCGTATTCGGCGAAACGCGGGGGCGGCCCCGAAGGGCGCTGGCCGATGAGCTTCAGCCTCGACCCCGCGGGCCGGCCACGGGCGGCACCGATCACCTGATTGGCGAGAGCCACGACTTCCGGGGTCGAGCGATAGTCCCGCTCGAGCCGCACGACCGTCGCCTCGGGGTACCTCCGCGTGAACTCCAGCAGCGGGCGGGGTGAAGCGCCACCGAAGGAATAGATCGTCTGGTTGGCGTCGCCGACCACGGTCAAGTCGTCGCGGCCACCGAGCCAGGCGTCGAGCAGCCGCTGTTGCAGCGGGGTGACGTCCTGGTACTCGTCGACGACGAAGCAGCGGTAGCGCTCGCGGAACTCCTGAGCCACCACCGTGTGCTCCTCGAGAACGGCGGTGGTGTGCAGGAGCAGGTCGTCGAAATCGAGGACCTGCGCGGCGTTCTTGACCTTCTCGTAGTTTCGGTAGACCTCCGCGACCTGCGACGCGGGCGCGGGTGTGTCCCGCTGCGTGCGAGCGGCGACGGCGGGATAGTCGTCCGGCGATACCAAAGAGGCCTTGCTCCACTCGATCTCACTGGCGAGGTCGCGCAGGAGTTCCGTCTCAGTGCCGAGACCGGCCTTGTTGGCGGCTTGGCTGATGTAGCGGAACTTGTTCTCGAGCAGCTCCCAAGGCCTGTCACCGACGACCTGGGGCCAGAAGTACCGAAGCTGGCGGCGCGCGGCGGCGTGGAAGGTAAGCGCTTGGGCGGCATCGACACCCAGGCCCCGAAGACGCGCGCGCATCTCCCCCGCCGCCCGTGTCGTGAAGGTGACCGCGAGGACCTGACCAGCGGCGACGTGCCCCGAGCGGACCAGGTGGGCGATGCGGTGCGTGATCGTCCGCGTCTTACCGGTCCCCGCTCCCGCGAGTACACAGACCGGGCCCCTCGGGGCGCAGGCGGCGGCGCGTTGCTCGGGGTCGAGCCCATCGAGCAGGCCTGGACGACTCTTCGGGGACGATGCGCTAACCACGTCCCCGATCCTCGCAGAGGGCCCGACGGGATCGGCGCAGGGCACGCGGCCGTATCCTGGTCACATGGCGGGAAAGCAGGACAAGGAAGCAGCGAAGCTGGCCAAGAAGGAGAAGCGCGCCGCGAGCAAGGCTCGCCGCGGGCAGATCTTCGAGGCCTTCAAGATGCAGCGCAAGGAAGACAAGGCGCTCATCCCCTGGATGGTCGGATCGCTCCTGGTCATCACCGGTGTGGTGTTCGGCATCGGGTTCATCTTCGATGTCCACTGGGTCGTGCTGCCGCTGGGCATCCTGCTCGGCGCGCTCGCCGCTGTGATCATCTTCGGCAGGCGGGTCCAGAAGACCGTGTACTCGAAGGCCGACGGACAGCCGGGCGCGGCGGCCTGGGCACTCGAAAACATGCGAGGCCGTTGGAAGGTGACGCCGACCGTGGCGGCCACGACCCAGCTCGACGCCGTGCACCGAGTGCTCGGTGGCCCGGGTGTCGTGCTCGTCGCCGAGGGCGCACCGCACCGTGTCAAGTCCCTGCTCGCGCAGGAGAAGAAGCGCGTTGCCCGCTTGATCGGTGAGACCCCGATCTACAACGTGATCATCGGGAACGAAGAGCAGCAGGTGCCGCTGAAGAAGCTACAGGGCTACCTCATGAAGCTCCCCCGAAACCTCAAGCCTGCCCAGGTCGACGCGCTGGAAGCGAAGCTCGCCGCGCTCGGAAACCGTGGCGCCGCGATGCCCAAGGGCCCGATGCCTGCCGGCGCGAAGATGCGCAACGTTCAGCGCACCATCCGCCGCCGCTGACCAAACGAGGATCAGGGGTCCTTTACTGCCGCACGCGGTAGTAAAGGACCCCTGATTCGTTTCCGGACGAAAACTGTCGGTGGGTGGTCGCATGATCACTGTGTGGATGGAAGCTCGGACGCTCGGCAGCGGGCCTTGGCGGCGATGTTCCCGGACGGCGTGGCCGCCCGGGCGAAACTTGTCGCCCTGGGGCACTCCCACTCCTGGATCTCTCGCCGTTGTCGTGAAGGCGGCCCGTGGCGACGCCCTGTTCCCGGCGTCATCCTTTTGACCAACGCCACTCCGACCAGGCGCCAGCTCCTGAAGGTCGCGCTTACTCACGCTGGCCCGAAGGCCATGCTCACCGGTGTCCAGGCGGCCCGGCTGTACGGAGTCAGACGACTTCCACCAGAAAGACGGGCGCACACTTTGATCCCCCACCGAAGCAAGGTCGCCACCTGGGGATTCGCCGTCGTCGAACGAACCATCCACCTGCCTGAACCAGTGGAGATCGACGGCCTGCCGGTAGCACCGCTCGCCAGGGCCCTGATCGATGCGGCTCGGCGTATGGACGAGCTGCAATCCGTGCGGGCGATGATCCACGACGCCGTCGATCGCGGACTCTGCACTCCGGAAGAACTTCGAGAAGAGCTGGCGCAGGCCAGCACGATCGGCTCAGCACTGCCCCGCCTCGTCGTCGGCGCACTCCAGGACGGCGTCGACTCCGCCGTAGAGCAATGGCTGGAGACCGTGCTCGAACGCAGCGGCTTGCCTAGACCAGAGCGCAATGTCGAGCTACGAGCTCCAGACGGGCAGGTAGTCGGTGTCGCCGAGGTGTGGTGGCCGAAGGTCTGCGTCGCCCTGCAAATCCACCACGCCGAGGTCGCCCTCGAACCGGGCAAGGCGCCCGAAACACCCGCCCTGGGCGCCGCCGGCCTCATCGTCGTCCAGGTGAGTCCAGCGCAGCTAAGAGACCAGCCGTTAGTCGTGGTGCAAGAGTTGCGAGCAGCTCACCGCCGCGCTCAGCAACGACCGCCTCCGGAGCTCAGCGATGCTCCTGCGGCACCGGCGGCCTGAGGAGCCGTTGCCGCAGGGAGAGCAAAGGTCCCTTGCTCCCCAGCCAGCGTCAGCGCATGCGAATCGCGACGGTACCGGTCAGCCGGTCGAGCCAGCTTCGGCCATCGATGTTGCGGATCGCGGCCGGGATGATCACGAAGGTCAGCGCCGCTCGCACGACGGCGCGCCACACGCCGACCATTTGCGCGCCGTCCAGCCTGGCGACACGGATTCCGACCGCTGCCATACCTGGCGTGAAGCCGAAGAAAGTCACGGGAATGATCGTGATGACCGCCCAAACGCCCACCGACCAGAGATTGAACGTCTGCATGACGGCTGGATCCTGGAGGCTGGGTGTCACGAAGAGGGTGGTGACCAACGAGGCGAGAACCAAATCGATGACCAGGCCGAGGAGACGTGACCCGCCGCCCGCTACCGAACCGACACCCGAGTGGGGTAGGCCGAGTCGCTCACCGCGCCACCGCTGCGTACCCTCGCCACCGGCCGTCGTTCCGTCCCCGGCTCCGGGCAGCCATTCTCCGGTCCATCTCGCCACCCATCCAGGGTATGCCGGTGGCGCGGACCACATTCGCCCTGGTCGACTACCCGATATCGCCGACCCGTTAACACCGGCGAAACATACGGGTGACGGTCGGGCAACACCGCGCTCTTAGCGTGAGCCAAAGAGAGTACTGCCGCCGGCAACGAACGAGAAGGAGTCACCGAGGGTGCCCACTACTCCAGACGACATTCAGCGCCTAATCGCCGACGAGAACGTAGAGGTCGTCGACGTCAGGTTCTGCGACCTGCCCGGCGTTATGCAGCACTTCACCGTTCCGGCGAAGGCGTTCAACGAAGAAGCCTACGAAGAAGGCCTCGCCTTCGACGGCTCCTCGGTGCGTGGTTTCCAGTCGATCCACGAATCCGACATGCTGCTCCTCCCGGACCCCGAGACGGCGCGCATCGACCCGTTCCGCAAGGCGAAGACGCTTTCGCTGAACTTCTTCGTGCATGACCCCTTCACCCGCGAGGCGTACAGCCGCGACCCGCGCAACATCGCGCGCAAGGCTGAGCAGTACATCTCCGAGTACGGCGTCGCGGACAACGTGTTCTTCGGCCCTGAGGCCGAGTTCTACATCTTCGACTCGATCCGGTTCGACTCCGCCGAGCACGCGTCGTTCCACGAGATCGACTCCGTCGAGGGCTGGTGGAACACCGGCGCCGACGTGCCGGGCGGCAACCAGGGTTACAAGACGAAGTTCAAGGGCGGCTACTTCCCCGTCCCGCCGGTCGATCACTTCGCCGACCTGCGTGACGAAATCGTCCGCAACCTGCAGGGTTCCGGTTTCGAGATCGAGCGCGCGCACCACGAGGTGGGCACCGCCGGTCAGACCGAGATCAACTACAAGTTCAACACGCTGCTGCACGCCGCGGACGACCTGCAGCTGTTCAAGTACATCGTGAAGAACACCGTCTTCGCCGCCGGCAAGACCGCGACCTTCATGCCGAAGCCGCTCGCCGGCGACAACGGCTCGGGCATGCACTGCCACCAGTCGCTGTGGAAGGACGGCACGCCGCTGTTCCACGACGAGTCCGGTTACGCGGGGCTGTCCGACACCGCCCGCCACTACATCGGTGGTCTGCTCAAGCACGCGCCGAGCCTGCTGGCCTTCACCAACCCGACCGTCAACTCGTACCACCGGCTCGTGCCGGGCTTCGAGGCTCCGGTCAGCCTGGTGTACTCGCAGCGGAACCGGTCGGCCTGTGTCCGTATCCCCATCACGGGCAACAACCCGAAGGCCAAGCGCGCCGAGTTCCGGTGCCCGGACTCCTCCGGCAACCCGTACCTCGCGTTCTCGGCGATGATGATGGCCGGCCTCGACGGCATCAAGAACAAGATCGAGCCGCCGGAGCCCATCGACAAGGACCTCTACGAGCTCCCGCCGGAGGAGGCCCAGAACGTCAAGCTCGTTCCCGGCGACCTCGGCACGGTCCTCGACACGCTGGAGGCCGACCACGACTACCTGCTCGAAGGTGGCGTGTTCACCCCCGACGTGATCGACACGTGGATCTCGTACAAGCGTGAGAACGAGATCGACCCGCTGCGGCTGCGCCCGCACCCGTACGAGTTCTCGTTGTACTACGACGTGTGATCGTGCGGTAGGAACACCAAGAGCACGCCGGTGGTGAGGTGCGGAAACGCCCTCACCACCGGCGTTTCTTTTGGTCCCGGCAGTGCGGCTACTCCGAAGTGGAGAGAACCTTCAGGTCGACGCCGGCACGCTCGATGCGGCCGCGCGGGTCGTCCACCAGCTTGCGTCGCTCGAGATCCATCAGCCCCAGGGTGCAGGTGATCTCCGCGGAGAGGGTGCCGTCGACCTTGTAGATGTTCGAGTCCATGTGGAAGGTCTTGCCGGTGCCGAATTTGGCGTCGCAGGTCACGTCGACGACGTCGCCGGCCCGCAGCTCGCGCCGGAACACGATGTGGGACTCAAGCAGCACGAAGGCGAGATTCGCGTCTCGCATGCCCGAGTTGAGGCCACCGGCTAGCTCCATCAGTTCGAGTCTGGAGACCTCGCCGTACGAGTGGTAAACGGCGTGGTTGAGATGGCCAAGAGTGTCCAACTCGTAGTGACGCACCTTGATCCGGGTGCGAAAAGGCTCGCGCACAGTCACCGGTCCACTGTAAGCGTCGCTGTCCGTCCGCGACGCGGAGTGTGAGCAAGGGACCTTTGCTGCCGCCTCGTCCCCGTCCGGCAGGCGATAGCAAAGGTCCCCTGCTCTCTTGCCGCAGGTCAGAGCGGTCAGTCCTGATAGAAGAGTGTCTCAACGATCGCGTGGGCACGTCGCGTCGTCCGCCGGTAGGCGTCGAGGAACTCTCCGGGATCGTCGTCGGCCGAGTAACCGAGCACACGGGCGACCGCGGCGAGATCTCGGCCGGAACTGGGGATCTCGTCGACAGCCTTCCCCCTGACCAGCATCCCGGCGTTCCGGACACGTGTCGCCAGCAGCCAGGCTTCGGTCAGGGATTCGATTTCGGCGGGGTCGGCGAGCCCTGCCTCTACCGCGGCCTTCAGCGCTTCGATCGTCGATGTGGTTCGGAGCCCCTCTACTTCGTGCCCGTAGCGCAGCTGCATGAGCTGCACGGTCCACTCCACATCCGCGAGCCCGCCGCGGCCGAGTTTCGTATGGCGGGTCGGGTCGGCGCCCTTGGGCATCCGCTCCGTCTCCACTCGCGCTTTGATCCGCCTGATCTCCCGCACTCGAACCGCGTCGAGTCCCGCCGCGGGATATCGAATGGGGTTGATCATCTCGATGAACCGCGCACCGAGGTCGTCATCACCGGCTATGAAGCGGGCACGAAGCAACGCCTGCGATTCCCAGACCTCTGCCCATCGCCCGTAGTAACTGCGGTAGGACTCCAGCGTCCGCACCAACGGACCGCTCCGCCCCTCCGGGCGAAGGTCGGCGTCGACGACCAATGCCGGGTCGGGGCTCGGCGCACCGAGAATCTTGCGAACCGTCTCAGCCACTGAGGAAGCGAACTTCGCTGCTTCAGAGTCGGATACCCCCTCGGTCGGCTCGCATACGAAGAGGACGTCAGCATCGGACCCATACCCGAGTTCGGCTCCACCCAGACGCCCCATGCCGATGACCGCGATTATCGCGGGTGTCCGGCCCAGCTCTGCCTGGCGCTGGCGATAAGCAGCGGCCAAGGCACCCTGCAACACGGCGACCCACACACTCGACAACGCTTCGCAGACTGATGGAACGTCGAGCAATCCCAGCAGGTCTGCCGACGCGACCCTCAGCATCTCGTGCCGGCGTAGTGATCTCGCGGCCGTGACAGCGGCGTTCAGTCCAGGCTGGCGGCGAACCGCGGCTCGCAGCGAAGTGGCTACTTCGGCGGGCGTGCGACCGGCCAGCCGCGCGGGATCACCGAGCAACTGCAGCACTTCAGGTGCTCGCGCCAGCAGGTCGGGCACCAATCTCGACGTGCCCAGCAAGAAGGCAAGCCTCTCGACGACCGCACCCTCGTCCCGCAGAACCCGGAGGTACCACGGCGTTTCTTCGAGTGCTTCCGAGACCTTGCGATAGGACAGAAGTCCTCGGTCCGGATCCGGAGTATCGGCGAGAAGGTCCAACAAGACCGGTAGCAGTGCCTGTTGGATGGCCGCCCGTCGAGACATCCCCGCGGTCAGCGCCTTGATGTGCTGAAGCGCTCCGTCCGGCGCGGCATAACCGAGCGCGGCCAGACGGCTCTCCGCTTGTTTCGTCGTCAGGCGCAGCGCCTCGGTCGGCACATTCGCGACGGACTGCAGCAGCGGCCGATAGAAGAGCTTCTCGTGAAGACGCCGGATGCTCTGCAGGTGGCGGCGGAACTCCGCCAGCAGCACATCTCCTTCGCTCCTGCCCCGCGCAGGCCGTACCCCGCTCGCCCTCGCGATCGTTCGCAGCTCGCTGGCATCCGAAGCGGCAGGGAACAGGTGCGTACGCCGAAGCCGCCGAAGCTGGAGCCGGTGCTCGATGGTCCGGAGGAACTCGTAGGACGAGCCGAGCTCCGCAGCATCCGTACGGCCTACGTACCCGCCCTCCCCCAACGCGGCGAGAGCGTCCATCGTGGACGGAGAACGCAGCTCGGTGTCAATCCGGCCGTGGACCAGTTGCAGCAACTGCACGGCGAACTCGACGTCACGAAGACCACCTCGGCCCAGTTTCAGCTCTCGCTCGGCGTGCGCGGACGGCACGTGGCCTTCGACGCGGCGCCGCATTTTCTGGACCTCGGGGACGAAATTCTCCCGATCCGCCGCCGCCCACACCTTCGGCGCGACCATCTCCGCGTATTGACGCCCGAGCTCGGCGTCACCCGCGACCGGTCGCGCCTTGAGCAAGGCCTGGAACTCCCAGGTCTTGGCCCATTTCTGATAGTAGGCGGCGTGCCCGTCGAGCGTACGGACCAGCGCACCGGCCTTGCCCTCCGGACGTAACGCCGCGTCGACCTCGAAGCAGGCCTTGCCGACTACGCGCATCATCGTGCTGGCCAGCCGCGTCGAGACCGCGAGATCTCCGTCGCCGACGAAGATGACGTCCACGTCGCTCACGTAGTTCAGCTCTCGACCGCCACATTTGCCCATGGCGATCACAGCGAGCCGGCCTTCGACGTCGGCGCCCACTTCTGACTCCGCGACCAGGAGCCCCACCGTCAGTGCGGCCTCGGCCAGGGTGGTGAGCTGCGCTCCGATCTCGGCATAAGGGGGCTGGTAAAGGCCGGGTTCGACGAGGTGGCCGAGGTCGGCCGCGGCGATCCCGAGGAGCAGCTCGCGGTACCCGGTGCGCAGAGCCTGCTCTGCCTCGAGCCCGGTGAGCAGTTCACCTTCCGGGCGCAAATGGGCCAGGAGGCGGCTCACATAGCGATCCGGTTCAGTGCACTTGTCACCTCGGAGGGTCTTCCAGCAGTCGGTGTTCGCGACCAGGAAGTCCACGAGTGCGCTTGAGGTGCCCAGAACGCCGAGCATCCGGCCGCGGAAGGTGCGGTTCGTGCGAAGCGCCTGATCGAGCTCGGCCCAGGAGGCAGGGTCGGCCTCTCGGATCCGGTCGAGCCCGCTCAAGGCGAGATCGGGATCCGCCGCACGGGAAAGGGCTGACAACACGTCGGCAGCGGAATCATCCGGACCGGATTCGGTCCACCAACCAGCAGCACGGAGCTGCCCGTCGGCACGGGGGTCGGTGAAGCCGTATCTCGCCACGGAAGCGGTCGGCCTGGCACGCTCAACCATCGACCCCACCGTAGTCGTCTTGGCGCCCGTGACTCGATGGGCGCGCAAGGAATCAAGGGACCTTTGGTATCGCCGGGCCGGGAGCGATACCAAAGGTCCCTTGCTCCGCTAGGCGGCGATCCTGCCGATTTCGGGTTCGGGTTCGGGAACGGTCGGGGTGGGGGTGGTGAAGCTGCCGGCGTTGACGGGGCTCCGTCGTGAAAGCAGGTAGATCCCACCACCGACAGCCAGGCCCACGACACCGACGGCGATGGTGCCCACCGTGCCGGTCGAAGTCACCAGGCCGGCTGCGGCTCCGACGATGGCGGCGGCCGGAAGGGTGAACAACCAGGCGATCACCATGCGGCCGGCTGTGCGCCAGCGCACCGGTGACTCATTCCTGCCGACACCGGATCCGACGATGCCGCCGGAGCAGACGTGGGTCGTCGAAAGGGGAAAGCCGAAGCTCGTCGAAGCGAGGATGACCGCCGCCGAGCTGGTCTGTGCCGCGAAGCCCTGTGGGCCATCGATATCCGTCAGGCCTTTACCCAGCGTGAAAGTGATTCGCCAGCCACCTAGATACGTACCGAGTGCCAGCGCCAGCGCCGCACTGACGATCACCCAGAGCGGCGGCCCAGCACCGGCGGGAAGGCTCCCCGCAGTGATCATCGTCAGTGTGATGACGCCCATCGTCTTCTGGGCGTCGTTCGTGCCATGCGCGAGCGAAACTAGGGAAGCGGAGATGATCTGGCCGATACGGAAACCGGCAGTGCGGCCGCGGCGGACGAAGATCCGGTAGACGAAGTACGTCACGATCATCGCGACGAGGCCTGCCAGAACAGGGGACAGCGCCGCGGGCACCAGGACCTTCTCGACGATCTTTCCGAAATGGACCGAGTCGGTTCCGGCCGAGACCCACGTGGCGCCGATCAGGCCACCGAACAACGCGTGGGACGAACTGGATGGCAGCCCGACGAACCAGGTGACCAGGTTCCACACGATCGCACCGACCAGCCCGCCGAACACGATCGCCGGTCCGATCTTGGTGTCATCGACCAGTCCGTTGGAGATGGTCTTGGCCACTTCGACCGACAGGAAGGCTCCGACCAGGTTCAGGACCGCGGAGATCGTCACCGCGACCTTGGGGCGAAGCGCCCCGGTGGCGATCGACGTCGCCATCGAGTTGGCCGTGTCGTGGAAGCCGTTCGTGAAATCGAAAATTAGGGCCGTGACGACGACGAGCACGACCAACACTGAGGGCTCCACCCCGACCTCCGAACCCTTCGAAATCTCCTTCGCAAGGTACCTGACCGCAAGACCGGAGCGTTAACAACCCATACGCATTTGAGACATACGCCGTTAAGCCATCGGCAAAGTACGTTGACGTTCCGCAGCCGGAGAGAGGTCACCGGACACCAGTCGGACGAAGCGGTGCGCGAACGGTCGCCAGGTTTCGGCGATGTCGGCATGCACCCGGGCGAGATTCTCCGGGGTCAGTGCGTCCGGCCGGGTGAGTTCTGCCATTTCAGGCGACTGGCGTGCCCAGTCAAGGACGATCTCTGGTGTCGTCTCGACGTGAAACTGGACACCATAGGCACAACGGTCGAAACGGAAAGCCTGATTCGGATACCGCGGCGACGAAGCGAGGAGCTCCGCTCCTGCCGGCAGCCGAGTGATCGCGTCATTGTGGAACTGCAAGACATCCTGCATGAGCGGTAGGTCCGCGAAGAGCGGATCGGTCCAGGCCGCGTCCTTCTTGGACACAAGCCCTGGGCCCACTTCGGGTCCTTGATCGCCTTCAGCCACAACGCCTCCCAACGCCACGGCGAGGAGCTGACCCCCGAGGCAGATCGCGAGCGTCGGAATGCGAGCGCCAACGGCCTTCGAAAGCAGCTTTCGCACGTCCGCGAGCCAGGGATGAGTGGCGTCATCGTTCGCCCCCATCCCCCCGCCCAGACAGACGACACCCGCGTAATCACCAAGATCGGAGGGAAGGCCTTGGCCGGGCAGCAGCCTGATCTCGAGCTCGGCCCCCGCTTCGGTGAGCCAGCCACCGAGTGGGCCGATCGGATCCGATTCGTCTGGCTGGATGACGAGCAACTTGGGAGCGGTCACCACCCCAGCCTACGACCGGTGGCGAGCAGGGGACCTTTGGTATCGCTACGGGGGCGGCGATAGCAAAGGTCCCTTGCTCCCTCGGTCAGCAGGCGCAGCGTGGGGTGGGCGCGGAGGCGAGCGAGAGGACGGGTGTGTCCCGCTCGACGGGATAGCCAGCCGCTTCCCAGGCGGTTATCCCACCGGACAGGCGTTTGACCTTGAAGCCGAGTTCCGCGAGTTTGAGGGCGCCCTTGGTCGCGGCGTTGCAGTAAACGCTCTCGCAGTAGCAGACGTAGACGAGATCTCGGTCGAGCCGGCTGACCGACTCCGGGGTCATGTCCCGGTACGGGAGGTTGATCGCGCCGGGGATGCGAGCGGAAGCGAAGGCTTCAGGGGCTCGCGTCTCGACGACCACGTATCCGTGCTGGGTACCGGCGGTGAGATCGCGGACAAGGTCGTCGGGATCCACATCCAGGGCGAGTTCGGCACGAAGGTGCGCGGCCGCGGCCGCGATGTCCAGGACCGGAAACGTCAGTACACGGGGTTCGATCGTCATACCTTAATCGTGCAGTCTCGCGATCATCGTGGACATCGGCGAATCCAGGTGTTGCCGCCGGTTAGCCTGGAGTTTCCTGGCGGAAGCGGCGATCAACCTGGAGTTCCGTGAACCTCGATGATCTTGACTGGCAGTTGCTCGAACTTCTCCAGTCCGACGGGCGGCTGACCTTCTCCGAGCTCGGCAGGCGAGTATCGCTGTCCGCCCCTGCGGCGACCGAGCGAGTGAGGCGTCTCGAGGAAAAGGGGATCATCACCGGTTACTCGGCCAGTGTGGATCTGACGAAGCTCGGGTTGCCCATCGAGGCGATGGTCCGGGCGAAGGTGCGGAGCCTGGACACGGCTCGCTTCCGGGAAACCATCCTCCCTCTTCCACAGGTGCTCGACGCTGACCACGTCACAGGCGACGAGTGCTGGTTGCTGCGGGTCGCCTGCCGGAACACAGCGGAGTTGGAGGAGCTTGTAGAGCGGATGCAACGCTATGGGGAGACGACGACTTCGCTGGTCTTCTCGTCGCCGGTTCGCCGCCGCGGGGTCGGCCGGCAGCGAAGCTGAGCGACGCCATCGGGAGAGCAAGGGACCTTTGCTATCACCGGACGGGGTCTGGGTATGAGGAAAGGGTCCAGGTCCTGGGAGAACTCGTGGTTCTCGACCAGGTCCTGGACCCTTGTCCGTTTTCTAATGTTAGTCCGG
>NZ_JBVKAE010000079.1:0-12415 GCF_055598845.1 Amycolatopsis sp. NPDC039088
CCCCCCCCCCCCCCCCCCCCCCCCCCCCCCCCCCCCCCCCCCCCCCCCCCCCCCCCCCCCCCCCCCCCCCCCCCCCCCCCCCCCCCCCCCCCACCTCCTTGAGGGCTGGGGGAGACTGGTCACCCCTGGCGGCGTGAGCGGGGAATCGGGAGGCATCCGGCCGCGGCGCGAACAGGCCCGCACGCAACACGCCGTGAAGGCCTCCTTCCCTACCTTGAGAGTAGGAAAGGAGCCCTTCACGACGCGGCTCTGGCTGCTCCGTGCCGCGAGTCGAGTGTCCATAGTGGATGGTTCATCGAGCGGTGCCACCGCTCGATGAACAGACCACACGGATCAGCGGGCCGCCCGGGTTCAGTGTGGGTCCTTTCGACTACAGCACACGAGCCGAAAGTCATCGATCCCGGCTCAGGGCACGCTCCGGTGGCCGTGCCAACTGCATGATTACGAGCGTGGACGTCGTACTCACCGCTCTCGCCTCGGGCCGGCCGCTCGTACCGGTCACCGGTCCCGCCGGGATCGGGCGTACCACGGTGCTGGGCGGGATCGGGGAAACCCTGTCCCGGAACGGGGCTTGGGTGTCGGCGATCCGCTTCACCCGCGACGCCGACGTCGTCCCTGGCCGCCTGCCCGGCTCCGAGCCGGGTTTCGCGCCGCTCGGCCCGGTCGCGGGCGCGCACCGGCATCCGGATGTCGCGCGCCGGGCCGCCGCCGCGGTGGCCGCGGTGATGCTGCGCGGGGGACGGCAGGCCGTCCTCTTGATCGACGACGCGCAGTGGATCGACGATGACTCCCGTGCCGTGCTCGGCGCGTTGGTGCGTCGGCTGGCCGGGACCGGCGCGGCGTGCGTCTGCGCGATCCGTACCCCGCTGCCCGCCGGGTACCTGGACTGGCTACGGGACCTGCGCGGCGACGCGCTCGTGTCCTCGGTCCGGCTGCGGCCGATGACGGCGGACGAGATCGCCGGGAATCTCGCGGCGGTGACGCGGGCGAGGCCGGACGACGAGCTGGTGGCGAGGGTCGCCGAGCTTTCCCGTGGGATCCCGGCAGCGGTTCGCGACGCGATCGAGGTGCTGCGGCACAACGGGGCCGTGCGGCTGGCCGGTGACCGGGCCTACCTCGCGCCGGTGGCGTGGCCGGTGGACTCCCCGCCGGACAACAAGTTCCCCCGGTTCGTCCGCGGCCTGGGACCGAAGGCCGTCGCGGCGGCGACCGCGGCCTCCGCGCTCGCGCCGCTCGGCGCGGCGGTGCCACGGCTGGTCGCCGAGATCCTCGAGCTGAGCGAGTCCGAGGTCCAGACGCTGCTGGACCACCTGTGCCGCGAGGGCGTCCTGCACCGTGGCCGGAATGGGCAGTCGTGGCGCGTGCCGGTGCCGGTACTGGCCACCGCGCTCATCGCCGCCATGGGGCCCTTCGCGCGCAGGCAGCTCGCGGCCAGGGCCGTCACCTCGGTGTGGGCGGGCGAGGCACAGTGCGAAGACCGGGACTACCTGGCCGATCTGGTGGCCGACGCCGGACGGTTGATCGACCCCGATCTCGCCTTCGACACGTTGCTGGAGCGGGCGGCGGAGGTCGGCGACCGACTGCCGGAGCGGGCCTCACGCTGGCTCGGCGCGGCGATCGAGCTCGCGGAGACCCCGGCACGGCGGTTGACGGCGCTGCTCGCGCACACCGAGATCTGCCACGCCCGCGGCTACCACGAGCGCAGCCTCCGCGGCGCCCAGTTGCTGCTGACCGGATTCGCCGATCAGCTCGCGCCGGACGTGGCACAGGAACTCCAGGTGATCGCGGTGCGGGCGCTGAAGAGCACCGGGGACGACGAATGTCTGCGCGAGATCGCCGAATCCTGGCGCGGCTGTCGGGAGGACCCCAGCCAGCGCCCGGTGACCAGGGCGCTGGCGCTCGGCATGCTGGACCGCTGGGGCGAGGTGCGCGCCGTGCTCAGGGAGAGCGGGGAACACTGGCGCGCCGGGAGCGCGACGACCGTGCTGCACGGGTCGCTGCTCGAAGCGCAGGCCGCCCTGTGGACCGGCCACAGCGACCTGTTCGGGAAGCTGTCCGAACGTGACTTGCCCGCTCCCGACAGCGCCGGGCCGCAGGCCGTGCGCCGGCACCACGCCGAGCTGGTAACCGTCAGGGCGGCCGCTCTGACGGTCGTCGGCGACGCCGCCGGCGCGGGGGAGCCGGCGGCAGGTGGGGAACCCGACGGGACGCCATTGTGCGACCGGGCCGCCCTCGCCGCGATGCGGGGCGAGGTAGACCTCGCCGTCGATCTGGCCACGCGAGCCAGGACGGACGGAGCGCATCGCGGTTACCACATCGGGTACTCGGCGATGCAGCAGACGATCATCGCGATGCTGGTGGCGCAGGGAAAGCTGACCGCGGCGCGCGAAGCGCTGACCGCCGCGCGGGAGACGGGCCCCCGGCTGGGCCATCTGCTCGACCTCGCCGACGCGCGGATCCAGTGGGCGCTCGGCGAAAGCGAGGCGGCTCGGGCCAAACTCCTCGAGTGCGAGCGGGCCGCGGCCGAGCGTGGCCTGGCCGTCGGCACCGACCTGTGCTGGGCCGAACTCGCCGACCTGGCCATGCGGACCGGCGATCACGACGAGGCGAAGCGGTGCCTCGTCGCGATCGAGGCCCTCGCCCGCACGATGTCGACGTCCCGCGTGCAGTTGCACGCCGCGCTCGTCGGCTCTCTTGTGGACGGTGATCCCGCGCGCGCGGCGGATTGTCTCGACCTGGTGCGCCGGCGCGGGCAGCCCTTCGAAATCGCCATGGTGTCGGAAAAGCTGGTCCGGCACGGGGTCGCTGACCCCGCCCTGCTGAGCGCGGCGTACGAGCACCTCGGCACGTTCGACGCCCTACTGTACCGGTCATGGCTGCGCAATCTCATGCGGGAACACGCGATCGCCGTACCCGGCCGCGCGCGCACGGCGGCCGAAAGCGAGCACCTGCTGGCCGTTCTCGTCGCCGACGGGCTGACCAACAGGCAACTCGCGATGACCTTGCGCGTCAGCGAGAAGAGTGTGGAGAACCGGCTCAGCCGCTTGTTCGCGCGTACCGGCTACCGGTCCCGGATCGAGCTGTCGGCCGCGATGCGGGTCGGCGGCCCGCTGTCGGTGCCGGACGGCCGCGGACAGAGACCGGATAGAGCAGGAATGAAGTGAGTACCGGAATACACGGTGCCCGGAGCACGCCGGTCCACCGCGGATGGGGGCGGACCGGCGAACGACAGTTTGGGGTATCGGGGAGGAACATCGGGATGGGACAGCAGCGCATGGGACTCGTGGGCAGGGGGGCCGAACTGGCCGCGCTCCGGGCGGCGGCTGAGGGACGGAGCCTGGCCGTGCTGCGCGGCGAACCGGGCACCGGGCGTGGCGCCGTGCTCGCGCGGGCGGGCGCCGAGCTGGCGCACCAGGGGATCTTCGTCCTCGAGGTGTCCGGTGCGGCGCCGCGTCCGGAGTGGGACCGGTTCGGTGTCCGGATCGTCCTCGACGCGATCCGAGAGCGGTTCGAAGACCTCGGTGGCCGCGCGCGGCTGACCGAGGCGATCGACGCGCTGAGCCGGTTGTGCGTTCCCGCGAGCTACGAGTCCGCCTGGGAGCGCTCACGGCTGGTCAACGCGCTGGGCACGGTGTTCCGGAGGCTGGGCCCGGCCGCCGTGGCCGTCGACGACGCCGACAGGCTCGCCCAGCCCGCCATCGTCCTCGCCGCGGCGAGGCAGACCGGCTGCCCGGTGTTCGCCGCGTGCACCGATGACACCGGGCTCGGCGAGGTGGCCGATCTGACGGTCGAGCTCGGTGCCCTGCCCGCCGGGGATGCCGACGGTGTGCTGCGGCAGGCCGTCGGATTGCCGGTCGACGACGCGCTCCGGCACGCCGTGCGCGACGGTCTCGGCGCGCTGTATGGAAATCCCGGCACCGTGGTGTCCACAGTGGCCGATCTGCGCGGTCGGGGGAGGCTGGTGACGGTGCACGGTCACGTATGCCTGCGTGACCCGGGGGAGCCCGTCGCGCTGTCGCCGGAGCATCCGCTGCTCCTCGCGCTGGACGCCTGCGGCGATCTCGGCCGCGATCTGGTGCGACTGGCCGGGGACACCGCGTTCGGGGTGGACGAGATCCCGCTGCTGGCCGCCGCCACCGGCCGGTCGACGGCCGACTACGGCCGGACGGCCGACCGGCTGGTCCGGGCCGGCGTGCTCGGAGCCGGCCCCGAGGGGCGGCTGAACGTCCGCTGCGCCGCGCTGGGTGCCGCCGTGGCGGAGCACGGGAGTGTGCCGCTGCACCGGGCCGTCGCCGGACAGCTGCTCGACGCGGAGGGCGCACGGCCGCAGGTGCTCGCCCGGCACCTCGCGGCGGCGGGAACGGCGATTCCGCGTCGGCCGGAGGTGGTTCGGGAACTCCAGGACGGGGCGCAGGACACGGCCAGGTGGCACGCGGCCTGGTGGCACACCGAGGACGGCGAGGAACGATCCCGCGCGGCGGTGGAACTGGTGCGCTGCTTCGTCCGCGCGGCGGACTACGCGGGGTTGGCGCGGTTCGTCGACGAGGTTCCCGCCGGGGAGCTGGACCCCACCGACCTCGCGGCGGCGGCCGCGCTGGCGGCGCTCCACCTGGGACATCCGGTCTCCGCGTCCGTCCGCGCCGCGGTGACGTGCGACGGGTGGGTGCCCGCCGCACTGGAGTTCTGCGACCGGTGGTTCGCCGGCGCTAGGGACCTCACCATCGGAGACGTCGAATCCGCCTTCGCGCCGCTGCGGAGTTCGCCGGTCCTGCCGACGATCGAACGCCGGACCATCGGCGTCGAGCAGTCCTTCGCCCTGCGCGACCTGGTCCCGGTGCTCGCCTCGGTGCTCGGCGCGGACTTCCGCACCCCGGCCGACGGCCCGCTCGCCGCCTATCACCGGGTGCTCGCCGGGTACGCCGACGGGGACTGGACCGCGGCGCTGAGCGCGGCACGGGAACTGGAACTCGACCCGCGCGCGGACGCGCTCGCCCGGCAGAGCGCCCGCCTGCACGCCGCGGAGATGTGCTCGTGGCGTGGCGAGGACCAGCGGGCGGCGGCGTGGCTGGACTCGGTGCCCACCGCGGATTGCGCCTATCCGGCGCTGCGTTCCTGGGTGGTGGCCGGGTGCCTGCACCAGACGGGCGACAGCGAGGGGGCGTTGCGCGCGTGCGGGCACGCCGACGGAGGCCGCGGCACGGCGCGGCTGCTGCGCCGGATGGCGGCGATCGCGATGGAGTCGGGCGAAGTCCTGCTGGCGAACCGGGTGCTGGCCGAAACCGAGTGGACCTACTCGCGCGACGACAGCCCAGAGGCACGGGAAACGGTGTCGTACGTGAGGGGACTGGTAGCCGGCGATGGCGCCAGGGCGCGAGCGGCCGAGCGGCTTGTCCGGGGCGGCGGCAACCGGTTCGACCTTTTGCTGGCCTGCCAGCTGGTCGGCCGCACCGCCGCGGAACCGGCGCCATGGCTGGCCGAGGCGTTCGAGATCGCGCAGTCGATCGGCGCGGCACGGCTGATCGCGCGGGTGAAGCGCTCGCTCCAGGGCAGCGGGGGTTTTGTCCAGGAACAGCGCGACCGTGGCGAGGACCTGTCGGAAACCGAACTGCGGATCATCGACCTGATCCGCCTCGGCTGGACGAACCAGCAGATCGCGCACGCGGTGCGGATGAGTGAGAAGACCGTGGCGAAACACCTGACGAGGCTGTTCACCAAGGCGGGGTGCCGGACGCGGCACGGGCTGGCCACGTCCGATCTCGGCGGGCGGCCGCAACCGCTCGGCGCGTGAGGCTCGGGACTATGGAGGAGTTGTGAGCAGTAACGTCATCGCCGTCACCCAGGCACCGGGGCGGGGGCACCGCACGATCGGCGAGGCGATAGACCACGCGCACGCCGGGGCGGTGATCGTGGTCGGTCCCGGGCGGTACATCGAGAACGTCGTGGTGACCAAGCCCGTCACCATCACCGCGGAGGACGGTCCGGGCACGGTCTGGCTCGTCGCCGCCACCGGGGTCACCGTGTCGCTGCAGGCGGACTCGGCCGCGTTGTCCGGCCTCAGCGTGGTCGCCGCCGACGCGGAGAGTCCGGCGGTGCTGGTGACGAGCGGCCAGCTCAGCGTCACCGAGTGCGTGGTCGAGGCGTCGAGCTGGACCTCGATCTTCGTCCGCGACCGGGGCACCCTGCTCATGCGTTCCAGCGAGGTGCGCAACGGGGTCGGCGCCGGGGTCGTGGTCACCTCGCCCGAGGGCGGCGTGCTCGACAACTGCAAGCTGGCTGACCTGGGCACCTCCGCGATCGTGGTGGCCGAACAGGGCGCCCTCCTCGTCCGGGCGGGCACGGTCGGACCAGCTTCGGCCAACGGGATCTGCCTCAATGGCCAGGGCACGCTCACCGTCGAGGACACCGTGGTGATCGGGGCGGGCAAGCCCGCGATCGCGGTAGAGCAGCAGGCCGCGTTGACCGCGACCAGGCTCGGTGTGCGCGACACGGCCGCGATCGGCTTCTACCTCGCCACCTCGGAGCAAGTGGTGCTCGAGGACTGCACGGTCGACGGCGCGGGAGCCGAGGGGGTGTTCGTCGCCGAAGGGTGCGCGCCGACGCTGAGCGGCTGCCGGGTGAGCGGGACCAGAGGACGTGGGCTGCACTTCGCCGGGCGGGCCGCGGGCTCCGTCACCGACTGCGAAGTGTCCAATGTGGACGGTATCGGGATCGGGGTGACCGAACGGAGCCTGCCTGAGTTCGCTCAAGTCTCCGTCGCCGGGTGCACCGCGTCCGGGGTCCGGATCGACGACAGCTCCGATCCCTTCTTCCGCCGCCTGCAGGTGCGTGGCTGTGACGGCGCGGCCATCGAGGTGGACGGCGGCGCCCGCGGCAGGTTGGAGAACATCGAGGTCGACGGCGGGGGCGGGGTGGGCCTGTCGGTGGCCGGGGCGGCGCGGCCATCGGTGAGCGGGCTGAACACCCGCGACGTCGCCGACGCCGGTGTCCGGGTGATCGGCGCGGCGCTCTTGTTGTCCGACAGTCAGCTGCTCCGATCGGGCGCCGAGGGCGTGCACGCGGGCGCGGGCGCGGACGTGTCGATGACGCGCTGCCGGGTACAGGAAAGCAAAGGCACAGGCTGCACGTTCGCCGAAGGCGCGTCCGGCAGCGTGCTCGACTCCGAGTTCTCCGGCGGTTCCGCCGACGGGATCCTGCTGGAGACCGACGAGCCGGTCTCGGTGAAGGGATGCACGGTCCGGGACAACCACGGCAGCGGTGTCCGGCAGCTCCGGCCGAGCAAGGCGATCGAGGTGCTGGAACTGATCAGCGGCGGCAACCTCGCGAACGACGCGTACGGTACGGCCGCCTCCGTCGGCGCCATCCCGTCCGCCGCGCCCGCCGACGCCGGGCCGAAGCGTCCGGCACTCGGATCCGATCCCCTGGAGGAACTCCACGGGCTGGTCGGGCTGGCCGGGGTGAAAAGCGAAGTGACGTCGCTGGTCAATCTGAACAAGATGGCGAAGCGACGGATCGACGCGGGGCTCTCCGCTCCGCCGATGGCGCGGCACCTGGTCTTCGCCGGGGCGCCCGGTACCGGCAAGACCACCATCGCCCGGCTGTACGGTCAGATCCTCGCGCAGCTCGGTGTGCTGCGCAAAGGGCACCTCGTCGAAGTGGCGCGGGCCGATCTGGTCGCCCAGATCATCGGCGGCACCGCGATCAAGACCACCGAGGCGTTCAACACCGCCCTCGGCGGCGTGTTCTTCATCGACGAGGCGTACGCGCTCAGCTCCGGCGGGGGCGGCACCGGCCCCGACTTCGGCCGCGAGGCGATCGACACGCTGGTGAAGCTGATGGAGGACCACCGCGACGACGTCGTCGTGATCGCGGCGGGCTACTCCAAGGAGATGAACGAGTTCCTCTCCTCCAACCCCGGCATGGAATCACGGTTCAGCCGCACCATCGAGTTCGCCAACTACACGCCGGACGAGCTGGTGACGATCGTGCGGGCGCAGTGCGGCAAGCACGACTACCGGCTCACCGAGACCGCGAGCGAAGCGCTGTTGCAGTACTTCGAAGAGATCCCGAAGGACGGCACGTTCGGCAACGGGCGTACCGCGCGGCGGGTGTTCGAGCGGATGACCGATCGGCAGGCCTCCCGTCTCTCCTCGACCCCCACCGCCGACACCGCCGACCTCACCCTGCTGACCGAGGACGACCTGTTGTCGATGAGGTGAGTCGTGCGAGGAGTTGTGCCGAGGAGGAGAGACGATGTATCAGCAACACCCCGGCCCCTTGGTCGTCGAAGAGCACGACCTGCACGACCGGCACCTGCTCATCCGGCCGCGTGACGAGGCGGGACTCGAGCAGCCGCGCGTCGGCGCGGCACCGCTGTCCGACGGCGAGCTGCTCGTACTGGCCACCCCCGGTGCGCAGCGGGTGCCGTCGTTGGTGTCCGCGCTGCCCGACCTTCTGCGCGAGCGGCTGGCCGGGATCGATCTGTTGTGGCTCGGTGTCGGCGGTCTCGCGGCCGACACGTGGGCGGCCCAGCGCCTCGCGGGGGAGCTCGGCGTCGAGATCGCCGCGCCCGACGGCGGGGTCGCGTCGATGCCGGGCGCGGCGCTTTACACCGGCCATGGCGCGGGCGGCATCGGCTGGCATCGGTTCCGCCCGGCGGGGCTGGTGACCTTCCATGGGGCCAGGTTCCCGTTGCCGGAGTGGGAGTCGTGGGTTCCGGCGAGCCCGGTCACCGTCGGCGACGTGGTGACCGTGCCGGTGCCTTGCGGCCTGCTGGTCCGCCCCGCGGTGGACGAGGGGACCACTGTCGTCGACGTGGTGGAGACCGCCTTCGAGGTCGCGGTCAACCCGCGGTTCCCCAAGGTCATCGTCACGGTCCCCTCCGTGGCCGAGGTCGCCGCGCTGCTCGACGGGTTCCCGCCACATCCGGTCATGGTGGTCCCCGCGACGCCGGAGGCCGCGGCGCACAGCTGGCAGCTCGAGCTGGCGACGCGCCTTTCCCAGGACGTCGTGTTCAGCGCCGGGCCGCAGCTCGGTGGATCGACCGTCGTACCGGGCGGGCGATTCCGGCCCTTCCCGATCGTGCTTCGGCAGACCGCCCGCGGCGGGGACCAGCAGGTGCTCGCCGTCGCGCCGCCCCCACCCGGATGGGAGACGGCGGGGCCGCGGTCGTACCGGTTCGCCGAAGGCGGCGACGATCCGGTGTTCGCCGACGTCGTGCCCGCCGGGCTGGTGCTCCGTGCCGAGGACGGCGATCCCGATCCGCACGCCGCCGCCGCTCCGTTCGACCCGGCACAGTGGACACTGACCATGGGCGCCGCCGGACGGCGGCTCGGCCTGCCGGTGCTGGCCGCGGCGGAGCAATTGCTCGCGGCACTCCCGGACGGCGAGCGGGCGGCGGTGCGGGTCCGAATGGCGGGCGTCCCCGACGGCGCGGCCGCGCACGCGCTCGATCACCGTGCGGAGGACCGGAAACCGGCTCCGCTACCGGGGTCCTCGCCGTCCCGCCCGCTCACCCCGAGCCGTCCCGTGCCCGCGCGGCCCGCCGCTCCGCCCGGACCGGGCAGCGTGAGTCCGCCACCGTCGATCATGACGACCTCGGGCGCACCGGTGTCTACTGTGTCCGGTGGAGTTGCGTCGTCCACAGTGGCCGGTTCGCCGAAGCCCCCGCCGCCGCACGAGGAACCGTCCGCCGCGACCGTCCGCGCCGAGCCGGTCGATGCCGAGCCCGACACGGAGCCGGAAGCCGGTCCACCGCCACCACTCGAGGAGCCGAGTGGCCCGCCGCCCGCGCCGCCGGTCGATCGGGATCCCGGCCCGCCGGTGTCGCCGGCGGGCAGGCCGGTCGCGGTTCCGGTGCGGGACAGCACCACCGGCGAGCAGAACCGGTTCGCCGCGGCCGCGGGGGAGGACTTCGGCATCGCGCTCGCCACGGTGAACGCGGCGCTGGCGGCCTGGCCGTCGATGCGTGCGGAGGATTCGCCCGCGGGCAAGGCCGACTACGTCGCGGTCTGCCTTTATCTCAGCCAGAGCGAGGGTGCCGCGCACCTGGTCAACGGTGCGTTGCGCACCGGTGAGGGCGCGGTGCTGGACGGGCACATCCCATGCCTGATGTCGGGCCTGCGGCGGCTGCCCACGCATCGGCGGGCCGTCCTGCGGCAGGGCAGGATGTCCGAGTCGCTCGAACACCGCGGTGATCCCGGCATGGTGCTCACCGAACCGGGTTTCCTCGCCGCCAGCATGGATCTCGACATCACCATTCCCGGCGCCGACCTCGACGTGCTGATCTGGCCCGCGTCCGCGCGCCGCACCTCGGAGCTGATGCTGAGCCGCCCGGTCGGCGAGGCGGTGTTCACCGCGGGCGCCCGGTTCAAGACGCTGGCCGTCCGGTCCGTCCTGGACGAGGAGCCCGAGGACGACCCGGAGGCCCTCATCGCCCCGAAGATCGCGGTTCTGTTCCGTGAGCTGGCGCCCGGAGAGACGCAGGGGTCGGCCGACCTCGACGACCGTGACCGCGCGGCGCTGGCGAAGCTCGACAGCGTGCTGGAGGGACGGCGCCGCACCGCGCTACGGCTGGTCGAGGACCAGGACGCGATCGCCCGGCTCACCACGTCGATGGTGCGCTGGCGGGACGAGGCGGCGGGCGAAAACAAATCCGTCGCGGTGGCCTCGTGAACGGGGTCGGGAAAACCGTGCGGAAGTCCATCGTGAAATCCGCCGCGCTGCTCGCCGCGGGCATGCTCGTCGCCGGGGCGCCCGCGCACGCGGCACCGGCGCAGCCGCCGTCCCCCGAGTCGCCCCCCTCAGGTGGCCAGGACAGACAGGTGCAGTGCCTTCCACCGCCGCAGACCACCGAGCCCTCGGTGCCGTGGGCACAGCGTCAGCTCGCGCCGGAACGGGTCTGGCCGCTGACCACCGGCGCGGGGGTCACGGTGGGAGTGGTCGACACCGGCGTCGACGCGTCGGTGCCGCAGTTGCGGGGCGGCACCGTACTGCCGGGGATCGACACGACCGAACCGGAAAGGGGCCCGGCCGACACCGACTGCCACGGGCACGGCACCTTCGTGGCGGGCATCATCGCCGCGGCCCCGATGAGCGGCACCGGGTACGCCGGGGTGGCGCCCGGCGTGCGGATCCTGCCGGTCCGCTGCGCGACCACGGACGATCCGAAGAAAGAGGGCGCACTGACGCCCGAGGGGATGGCGGCCGGGATCCGGGCCGCGGTCGACGGCGGCGCGCGGGTGATCAACATTTCGGCCAGTACCGCCGAACAGAACCCGCAGCTCGCCGGCGCGGTCGAATACGCCGCGAGCCGCGATGTCGTGCTCGTCGCCTCGGCCGCCAACAGCGCCAAGAAGGGCGACCCGGTCACCTATCCGGCTGCCTACCCGTCGGTGATCGCGGTCGGCGCGGTGGACGAGGCCGGCCGGCACGCCGACTTCTCCCAGACCGGGCCGTTCGTGTCCCTGGTGGCTCCCGGCGTCGACGTGCTCGGACTCGGGCCGGGCGGTCCCGGGCACTGGCAGGGCAAGGGCACGAGCTATTCCGCCCCGTTCGTCACCGGAGCCGCGGCGCTCGTGCGCGCCTACCGGCCGACGCTGAGCGCCGCGCAGGTGAAACACCGGCTGCTCGCCACCGCCACGCATCCGGCCGCGCAGTTGCCGGACCCCGCACTGGGCTGGGGCACGGTGAATCCGCTGTCCGCGGTGACCACCGTGCTCCCCGAGGAAAGCGGCGACGGCAGGCCCACCTCCGTCGTCCCGCCCGACGCCCGCGGGCCCGACGCGACGCCGCGCGACGAGCTCGGCCCGGTGCTGGCCGTGGTGGGGGTGATCGGCGCGGGATGCCTCGCGCTGACCGCGCTGGTGCTGACCCGGCTGTACCGGTCCGGACGCGGGCGCGGCTGGCGTCCCGCCCGCGTACTGGAAGTCACCACGCCGCAGGCCCGCGATTAGTCCTCTAATGGCTTTCCGGGCGCCCTTCCCCAGTACATGAAGGACCCCTTCACTCGCCTAGCACAAGCAAGGGGACCTTCATGTACTCCAGCCGCCAGAACGGGCACCTGGGACGCATCGGCCGGGCTGGTCGTGAGTGGCGAGTCGGACAAGTCCGTGAAGGCCTCCTTCCCTACCGTCACAGCAGGGTCCCGGCAAAGTCGCATAACTGCTGGTCGGCTCCATTACTAGGGCGGGGTCAAGGGGAACGTGTCGTGGCGTACCCGGCGGGAGCGGGTTCACGTAAAGGGGCCTCGCCTGGCTCTCGACTGTCCATAAGGGATACTTTTCGGGACAAATGTGCCCGATTTGGGCGAGTTGCGGGGTTTGGCGAGGGGGTCGGGGGGGGGGGGGGGGGGGGGGGGGGGGGGGGGGGGGGGGAAAAAGAGAAATGATAGGGGGAGAAAGAGAAGAAAGAAAAAAAA
>NZ_JBVKAE010000080.1:0-10414 GCF_055598845.1 Amycolatopsis sp. NPDC039088
GTACCGGGTTCAGGGGCATGCCCCTGAAGTTCTGTTGATCAAGCTTCGCAACCGGGTACGACCCCGTGTCCATGAAGGAATTGGGACATTCAACGTCCCAATTCCTTCATAGACGTCGGCCTGCGCCATGACCAAGAGGTCCCCGACCTGCAGCATCCCGACTTTGCGGGCCCCTGCCTTGAGAGTAGGGAAGGAGGCTTTCACGGACCGCTTTAGGTCCCGCTAGCCCGGTTCCGTGGAGAACGGGTCGTCTTCCAGTCCGGTATGGACGGATCGGACGGACATGCCGACGTGAGAGAGGCGTTCGGTCACCTCGTTCGTGACCCTGCTGAGTGCCTCTTCGCCGCTTTCCCCGGCAGCCGCCGGAAAAGCCGACATCAGCACCGCTTCGCACGGCCCCGCGTCCGTGTTGATCCGGACCAGCGACGCCGCGAGGTCGGTCGCCGGTCGGCCACACAGCTCGACGGCCAGCCGCAGGTCCCCGGTGGGGACGTAAAGATGCACCCGCGAGATGACATCGGTTTCCGCGCGTGGCGTGAAATCGTGCCGGGGAACGTAGGCGGGTTCACGCGGATCGGTGCCGCCGACGCTCGCCATGAGCGAATAAAGCGTGTAGCCGTCGCTTTCGGTGTCGTAAGCGTCGTAGCTTCCGTATTGGCCGGTTTCCGGCGTGCCGTGGATTTCGAAGAATTCCGCGTTGAGGCCGAAATGGAAAAGCGCCGGTAGCACGGCACGGTGCAGGGTGTCGGCGAGCTCCTCGCCGTCCGCGGGTGGGGTGCGATAACCGACGGAGACCGCGTAGCCCTTCCGGCCGCCTTCCGGGTCCGCGCGGCAGATCTCCAGCTCGGTGGCCTCGAACTCGCCGATGAGACGGTCGCCCAGCGCGGCCGCCGTCGCGAAATCGCCGGTATCGATATTCGCGGATATCCGCGTGACGACTTCGGTTTCTCGGAGATCCATGACCATTTCGCGGGGCCCTTCGGCGACAACAGGTGCGACCAGCCTACTGTCGGCGCCGTGGTTCAGCCTGCCTGGGCGCCAGGCTGGACCACCGCGGGTTCGGCTGTGCGCTGCCGAAAGACGATCTTCTTGTACAGCAGGTAGTTCCACACCATGCCGACCGCGATCGCACCCAGTTTCGGGATGAACACGTTGATCCCGGGGAACAGCTTGGTGACCGCGAAGATCACCGCGGCGTGCACGACCCACAGGCCGAACGCGGTCACGGCGAAGAAAAGGACGGCCTGACGGCGGATGTCGCCGTCCTTCGCGCGGAAGGTGAAGTTCCGGTTGAGCGTGAAGCTCAGGAGCATGCCCGCCGTGGTCGAAATGAAGTTCGCGACGAACATCGGGACGCCGAGTGTGGCCAGCAAAGCGTATCCGAGCGCGTCGACCGCGGTGTTGACGACTCCGACGACGCCGAAGCGCACCTGAGTGCCGCTGATCGGCTTCACCGTGCGAGGTTTCCGGACTTGGCGGCCGCGAGATCGGGCGAGCCGGTGCGGACCGACGCGACGCCGTAGAGCGGGCGGTTCTGTACCTGGGAGTACGTCCGGCCGATGTAGCTGCCGAGCACGCCGAGCATGATGATCTGAATACCGCCCAAGAAGAACATCGCGGCGGTGATGAAGGCCCAGCCCGGCACGGCGGTGGCGGGCGCGAAGAGTTTGACCCCGAGCACGTAGAGAATCCCGAGGAAGCTGAGCAGCGAGATCAGGTACCCGAGCCGGCTGATCATCCGCAGCGGCACGACGGAGAAGCCGAGGATGCCGTCCCCGGCGAAGCGGAGCATCTTCCGCAAGGGGTAGCCGGTCACGCCCGCGTGCCGCTTGTCGCGGTCGAACAGGACGGCTGTCTGCTTGAAGCCGATGTAGCTGACCAGCCCGCGCAGGAACCGATCCCGTTCGCGGTATTTCCGGAGCTCGTCGACGACCTTGCGGTCGATCAGCCGGAAGTCGCCGGTGTTGCGGGGAATGTCGACCGACGCCATCTTCCGGAGGAACCAGTAGAAGACGCCGGCGGTGAACTTCTTGAACACCGAATCCTGGCGCGAGCGACGCTGCGCGTAGACGACTTCGAAGCCTTCCTCCCACTTCTGGATCAATTCCAGCGCCACCCTCGGCGGGTCCTGCATGTCGCTGTCCATGATGATCGCCGCGTCCGCGTCCACCAGGTCGAGTCCGGCGGTGACCGCCAGCTGGTGGCCGAAGTTGCGGGAAAGTTCGATCACGGTGACCCGGTCGTCTTGCCTGCTCAGCGCGGTCAGCAGGTCCATCGAACGATCGCTGCTGCCGTCGTCGATGTAGACGAAGCTGAAGTCGTAGTGGTCGACGAGCGGCGTGATCGTCTCCTCCACCGTGCGGTGGAGGAGTTCGATGTTCTCTTCCTCGTTGTAGATGGGGAAGATGAACGCGATCCGGCGTCTGTCGTGGTCCGCGGGCACTGAATACCCCCTGGTGCGGTTTTCGAGACAAGGCGGTGAGTAAGTCTCACGGCCAGAACGGAGTTGATTCTAGAAGATCGGCGGAATGTCTTTTCCCGCGGCCTGCGGGTGTTCTCATCCTGCCCAGTGGCCGGCTGTGAAACGGATGAAGATCGCGCCGCAGATCAGCGAATTGAAGTACAACGTCGCGTAAACCGCGCCGCGCAGTTTCGGCCGCCGTTCGGCCAAAAGCACCAATGCGAGGTACATGACCAGACAGGGGAGCAGGTACCGGTGCACCGAGACGACGTTGCTGTTGAGCGTCAACATCACGAGGGACGCGATCCCGAACAGCGCCAGTGGCAGGCCGTTCGACCGCAATGCGACGAAGAAATAGACGGATGCGGCCAAGAGCAGGACCAGGCCGAGTGTCGGCAGCACGTGACTCATCAGCGTCCACGCCGTCATCGGACTGCTACCGACAAGGGCGCTCGCGGTGATCCTCGATTCCGTCAGCGCCGTGGCGAGGACGTTCGGGTTGAACTTGTGGTACGACCAGGTGCCGGCACTCTCGAGCGCGGTGAAGCTCGCCGTGGCGCTGCCGGTCTGCAATTTCATGTACAGCATGTGCGTGGCGAGGCCGAGATAGGCGACCGGGAACCAGAGGATCGTCCAGGACAGCAGGCGGCGCGGCTTCCAGCCGACGGAGCGCCAGAATTCGAGGAAGCACAGCCCGATGAACACCGCGGCGGTGATCCGCGACGCGGTGAGCGGGATCAGGCAAAGTCCCATCCACAGCCATTGTCGCCGTAACGCGAACAGGTACGCCCAGAAGCCGAGGGCGCAGAACACCGCTTCGCTGTAGAACGAGTGCAGGAAGAAGGCGGCGGGCGCGGTCAGGAACGCGGCGACGACCAGCCAGTGCGAACGAGTGGCGGTGAGGAAGAACCGGGAGATCTTGAGCAGTGCGACGCAGGCCAGCCAGGTCGCGATCAGGTTGACGATGAACCCGGCCGTGAGCAGCCCGATGGTGCCGAAACTGAGGGTTTTGACCAGCCATACGCAGATCGGGAACACCGGGTAGAAAGCGCGGACCGGTACGAAGCTGCCCGTGTACGCGTGTTCGGCGATCTCGCCGTAATTGCCCGCGTCCCAGCGGTAGGTGTGGGAGAGCAGGCTCGACGTCGAGCCGATACCGGTCTGGGGAATGCCCTCGCTCGACGGAGTGGAGGGACCGAATAGCCAGGCCAGAGTGGTCAGTGCGAAGTTCCACGCCAGGACGGCCAAAAGGACTTTGCCGTAGTCGCCGGCCAGCCAGCCGTATACTCTTTCGCGCCCGGTTCTTCGTTCGATCGAGTCCGCGGGAGTCGTGGAGACACCCTCCGTGATGATGCCGGTCATGACTGAATTACTACAGGGGTGACACGGTGTCACACGAACGGGGTGCCGATGCCTCGGTGGACGGGACGAAAAAGGTGGCGGTGCCGATTCGCCGAAGCCGGGGATATCACTCGTTCAGGAGACTGTGACCGCTGCTTTTGTGTTCTCACGCTTCTCTTCGCGGTCCGATCCGTCGTTTCGCCGCGGTAGGAAAGAGAGCGCGGCGAAGGCGGCGGCGAGCAGGGTCGGGTAGATCGTCAACTGCTGGTGCTTGATGTTCTCGATGCCTTCGGCGAGACCGGACACCAGGATCTGGCCCATCGCGAAGAGCAGGAACATGAGCACCACGATGCCGACGTCGCGGCGTCCGGCGCGGTTGCGGAAGGCGCGGAGCCCGGCCCAGCCGATGAGCAGCCAGATCGGCAGCAGGGCGAACAGTCCCAGCGGGGCGATCCAGCCGGTGATCCCGGACAGGACCGGGACGCGGTACTCCTTGGCGAGCGGTGGTTGCCCGGCGTGCTCGCCGAAGCTGCCGAGGTTCGGCACCCGCGCGGTCAGCGTCTCCTGCGCGGACCGGTGCAGCATCTGGACCACCCGCCCCGGGTGATCGAGGTAGTACTGGGCGACGTTGCGGCGGCTGATCTTGTCGCGGTACTGGCCGTACGCGGGGTCGCGCCAGGCCGCGTTCGCGCTCCACCAACCCGTGCCGACGTACTTCGCGAACTCGGGTGGGAGGCCCAGCGCGGCGAGGTCGCCGGTGGTGTCGTGTTTCCCGTCCACGATCCCGTTGAAGATGACGTGGTACATGTTGGCTTCGCGGTACTCCGCGTTGGCCGAGTCGCCGGCGCCCTGCACCAGCGCGGTCCCCGTGCCGACGACGGCGAGCACCGCCAGCGGCAGCGCCCATCGGGCGAGGCCGCGGCTGCCCGCCGGGCGGACGAACAGCAGCGCGAGCGCGAACAGCGGGATCAGCAGCAGCGTCTGTGACTTCGCGTTGATCCCGACCATCGCGCCGAGCACGGTGACCACGGCGCCGGTGTAGCGCCACGGTCCGGTGCGATGCATCAGCAGGAGTCCACCGGCGAGCAGGAACATCCCGATGAAGGCGGCGCCCTCGCTCAGAACCGAGGCGAAGTAGCCGAAGAAGGCGGAGTCCGCCGCGACCAGCAGCAGTGCGGCAGTGGCGATGACACTGTTCCGGACCGAAAGGCGCAGGCCGACGACGATCGCGGCGATCCCGCCCGCGACCAGCAGGCAGCCCAGCACCCCCAGCACCAGCAGGTTCAGGATCGCGGACGAGCCGAGCAGCTGCCCGATCTCGCTGGCGATCTTGTCGATCCAGCTCTGGCTGGAGATGTACTCGCTGTTGCAGGCGGGGGCGGTGCCGTAGGAGAAGCGGACGAAGATTTCCGATGGCCTGTCGAGCTCGCGGGCGCCGAGCTGGCACAGGATGCGCCAGCCGTCGCCGTTGTCCGCCATGCCGATCGGACGCGGGACGAGGAAACGCGCGAGCAGGACCCCGAGCGCCGCGAAAAACACGCCGAAGGCCAGTCGGATTTCCCGGATCTTCACCCGCGCCACCATAGAAGACGCCGGAGGGTGATCAGTGTGTACCCTCGCTAACCCCGGAGAGGAACTTCTGGATCACGCCGAGCCATTCGTCGCGGGCTTCCACGCCGATACCGTGCCCGGCCTCGACCTCGACCAGTTCGGCGCCGGGGATCCCGGCCGCGAGCTCCCGGGAATGCGCGGGCGGGGCGAGGCCGTCCTGCGTGGTGGCGATGACCAACGCCGGTACCGAGATCCCGGCGAGTTCGGCGCGGGTGTCGACGCTCGCGACCAGTCCGACGTGCTCGGGGCTGCCCGCCGGGATGAACTCGGCGAGTCCGTCGATGGCGGCTTCGAGTTCGGCCGGGGTGAGGGCGTTCAGATACGTCTCGCCGGTGGCGGCGAAGGTGAGGAACTTCGCCAGCAGCCTGCGGTCGCCGCCGAGCAGCTCGCGCCAGATGTCGACGGCGAGCAGCAGCCGGTTGTCCGGTTTCGTGAAGCCGGCGGTCAGGATGAGCCCGGTGACCCGCTCCGGATGCCGGGTCGCGATGCGCACGGCGACGCCGGTGCCCAGGGAGTAACCGAGGATCGCGAAGCGCTCCAGCCCGGCGTCGACGGCGATGGCGACGAGTTCGTCGGCGACGGAGTCGAGGTCCAGCGGGCCGGTGGCGCGCGGGGTCGCCCCGCTGCCGGGGTAGTCCGGCCCGACGACGGTGTGGGTGCGGGCGAGTTCGTCGAGAATGCCGCCGAAGTTGCCCTCGACGCTGCCGCCGCCACCGTGGGCGAGCAGCAGGCCGGGACCGGAACCGCGGACGATGTGCGCGAAATGATTCGTCATGCCGCCGACGTTAGATACTGACATCGATGTGAAGGTCAAGCGCGGATGATGGGGGTCACATGCTGATCGGCGAGCTCTCCCGGCGGACCGGCGTGAGTCACCGGCTGCTGCGTTATTACGAGGAACAGGGATTGCTGGTCTCCCGGCGCGACGGCAACGGCTACCGCACGTTCGACGACGACGCGGTCACCACCGTCCGTCAGATCCGCGCGCTGCTCGCGGCCGGGCTGAGCACGCAGGTCATCGCCAAGATGCTCCCGTGTGCCAAGGGTGAACTGCCCGAGCTGGACATGTGCCCGACCGTGGTGGCGGAGATCCGCCGCGAACTGGCCGAGATGGACGACCGGATCGACACACTCCGGCGGCGACGGGGGACACTGGCCGGATATCTCGTCGTCGACGCATAGAGGAGCAGCGTGGAAGCCCTGGCCAGATTCGGGTTCGAACTGGGTGTGCTCAAGCGGATCCGGCGGGCCGGGTGGTGGCAGGCGGGGGTCCGCGATCCCGAATCGGTCGCCGAGCACACGACGCGGGTCGCGCAGCTGGCCGGGCTGCTGGCGGCCGAGGGCGGCGCCGATCCGGCGCGGGCGGCGTACCTCGCGCTCTGGCACGACACGCAGGAGACGCGGACCGGCGACCTCCCGCACACGATCAAGGGCTTCGTCGAGAAGCCGGACCCGCGGGCGATCACCGCCGCGCAGACGTCGGCGCTTCCCGGCGCCGCTCGGGAATCGGTGCGCGAAGCCGTCGACGAGTACGAAACCGCGGAGAGCCCGGAGGCGCTGTACGCGCGCGACGCGGACAAGCTCGAGATGCTGCTTCAGGCCGTCGAGTACCGCGATATCGGTGTACGGAACGTCGACGAGTGGATCGCTTCGGCGACGAAGAGCCTTCAGACGGACCTCGCGCGGCGAGTGGCCGAAGCCGCGCTGACGTTGTCGTCGCTCTCGTGGCGGGTGCGCTGAAGGGAATCGATACCCTGAGCCCGCGTGTATCGCCCCCGGCACGCGTGCCTTGTATGTCAGGCTTGACTCTGTGAAGGAACACCAGTGAACCGGCAGCCGTTGCGCCTCGCCATCATGGAAGCGACCCGGATTCTCACCGAGGCCGGGGTGGCGTCACCGCGCTCGGACGCGGAGATCATCGCCTCCCATGTCCTCGGCGTCGAACGCGGCCGCCTCCCGATGGTGCCGCTGGTGGACCCGCCGGTCGTCGACGCGATCGGCCAGCTGGTGAACCAGCGCGCCAAACGGATCCCGCTGCAGTACCTCACCGGCTGGGCCGCGCTCGGCGACATCACGGTCAACGTCGGCGCCGGGGTGTTCGTCCCGCGCCCGGAGACCGAGCTACTCCTGGAATGGGGCCTCAAACTGCTGCACGGGCGCGAGTACCCGGTGGTGGTCGATCTGTGCACCGGCTCCGGCGCGCTGGCGCTGGCCGTGCAGCACGCGCGGCCGGACGCGGTCGTCTACGCCGTCGACATCGACGCGCAAGCCCTCGCCTGGGCCCGGCACAACGCCGACGTCCACGCCGACGCGGGGGACACGCCCATCCGGCTGTACTCCGGCGACGTCGCGGACAGCACGATGTTCGCCGAGCTCGACGGGCTCGTCGACCTCGTCCTGTGCAACCCGCCGTACGTGCCGGAAGGCACGCCGGTACCGGCGGAGGTCGCCGAGCACGACCCGCCGCGGGCGGTGTTCGCCGAGGAGAGCGGGCTGGCCGTGATCCGGCACGCGATCGCCGCCGCCGCGCGGTTGCTGCGGCCCACCGGCGGGATGGCGATCGAGCACGACGACACGCACGGCTCCGCCGTCCCGGCGCTCGTGCGCGCGCGGCGGGTGCTGACCGACGTACAGGCCCACCTCGACCTCGCCGGACGGCCGCGTTTCGTCACCGCTCTGCGCACCTCCTGAGGTCCGCTCCCTCGCGTTTAGTCCTCTGGATGCGGTAGTTGCACGCGCAAGTACCGCATCCAGAGGACTAAACGCGCTCGGTGGGCGCCGGATAGTTAGCGAGACTCACGACTTCCGGCGGTGCCCAGGGCAAAGGCCACCTCCTAACGTCGGACAAGGCCGCCTGATCGGCGGTCCGACTGGGAGGTGTACCCCGATGCGATCGTCTCTCCGACGAGCCCCACTCAGAACACTCGCCGTCCTCGCCACCGTCGTGCTACTGCCGGGTCTGGTCGCCCAGCCCGCGTCCGCCGCGGCGCCGGTGCAAGGCTGGCCCGCCCCGATCGACGGGTCGACCTGGGAGAACCAGGACCACATGACGTGGGACGACTACCGCAAGCCGCCCGGCACCAACTGGGCCGATCCGGCGCTGAAGCCGACCAAACGGATGTTCAAGGGCGCCGTGGTGCTCGCGGACTACCCGGACCAGGAATTCGCCGTCACGCAGGCCCCGCATTCGACGGTGTTCGGCAACCCCGGCCCCGCCGCCAGCAATATCCCCCGCGCGAACGTCGCGAAGTTCTACCAGGACTTCCTCAACAAACCGCAGGCGCTGAACCAGGGCCACACCATCAACGAGTACTGGATGGAGGACTCCGGTGGCAGGCTGGGCGTCGAACTGACCGCGTTCGGCCCGTACCGGCTGCCGGGCAAGTCCTTCGAGTACGGCATGGAATTCCAGCCCGACGCCTGTCCGCCGGGCGCGAACTGCAAGCGTGACCTGCGTACCGACGCGGGCGGGGCCTGGCGTGCCGATGTCGGCGACGTCGCCAAGCAGTTCGACTTCGTCTTCTATCTTTCCGCCGGCCAGGACGAGAGCGCGACCTGGCAGGAATTCGGCGTGATGAAGTTCGGCGAACCGGGCAACGTGCCCGACGAATTCGGCCCCGGCGTCGAAGGAATGCCGAATGCCGCGGCTACCCGCTATGTCCCGTGGACGTCGTGGAAATCCGCGGCGAGCATCTGGCCGAACGCGGTCACCGGCTCGTCGACCCAGGCGGAAAGCTCGGGTCAGGCGGTTTACGCGCACGAATTCAGCCACATCCTCGGCATCGGCGACAACTACAACAACCCGTTCGGGAATCCGCCGTCCCGCGCCTACACCGGGCCATGGGAAATGATGTCGCGCGGCACGTTTAACGGCCCGGGCGGACCGCACACCCGCTGGCAGATCCCGGCGACGCAGGGTGGGTCGATGGGCGCGCATCACATGCTGCGCACCAAGATGAAGCTCGACATCGTCGACCCCGAAGACGTGCTCAAACTCGACCGGAACCAGCTCGCGAAGACCGGCCCGGTGTCGGCGCGGATCACGGCGCGTTCGGTACTGCCGGGGCAGGGCGCGTACAGCGGGATCAACATCGCGCTCACCGGCGGGGACCGTTCGCCGAAATGCGATCGCTCGAAGGACCCGTTCTGCGACGGCGGCGGATACGACAATTACACCGTCGAGGTCGTCGACCGGATGGGTAGCGATTCCTTCGCCCCCGATTCCGGGGTCATCATCGCGAAGACCAAGAATCAGGACAACGCCCCGTTCGAATGGATCGTCGACGCGAACCCGGCCGACATCGGCATGACCGACTACAAGAAGCCGGACGGCACCGCGGTGCCGATCACCATCGGCGACTACCGCCAGCTCAACGACGCCGCGTTCAAGGCGGGCACCGGTTCGGCGAGCAAGTACGAGTACACCGACGAGGCGAACCGGCTGAAGTTCCTGGTCTCGGACGTCGAACGCGACCGCAAGGGCGTGTTGTCCTACGTGGTCACGGTGACCTCGCTCGACGGCGCCGGCACGCAGGCCAGGGGTGTTTCGCTGTGGCCGTCGGCCCCGGCCTTCGCCAAGCAGGGGCTCGCGAGCTGCTCGTTCCCGGTGCTCAACACGGGCGACGGGAAGGGTGCTGCCGCACCCTTCAACACCGACACCTATGGCCTGAGCGCGTCCACCAGCGCGAAGGGCTGGGAGGTGCGGCTGCCGAACGAGCTGTCCACCGTCCCGTTCGGCGGTCGGTCGTCGGCGACGGCGCACGCCAAACGGGCCGCGGGCGGTGACCACGTCGCGCACATCAAGCTGACCGCGACGTCGGTCGCCGACCCGGGCAAGACGGCGACGTCGTTCTGCACCGCTTTCGCCTTCTGATAGGAGTGGGTCTCGTGAGCGGTAATGATGGTTATAGAGCAGAAAGTCAAACGTGTCGTGGCGTGGGGCCGGTGTCGCTCCTGTGTACGCGTTCTTCTGGTAGTAAAGGAGGCTTTCGCTGCCGTCGG
>NZ_JBVKAE010000081.1:0-8494 GCF_055598845.1 Amycolatopsis sp. NPDC039088
ACCTGGTCGAGAACCACGAGTTCTCCCAGGACCTGGACCCTTTCCTCATACCCAGACCCCACCACACCCGTGATCAGCCGGAGAACACGCGTGATTGAACGGAGAACACGATGATCTCCAGCCCATCACACGAGTTCTCCAGCCGATCACACGAGATACCCGGCTGAGCACGTGAGATACGGGGTTGGTCAGGGAGTGAGGGCCGGGAGGGTTGTGCCGAGCGGGCCGCGGATCACGACGGTCGCCATGGCGTCGTAGGGCGTTTCGGAGCCGTTGCAGATCACCACCGCGGAACCGGTTCGCGAAGCGACACTCACCAGTGAGGCGGCCGGCTGCACGCTCAGCGAGGACCCGGCCACCAGCAGGAGGTCGCTCTCGGAGACGGCGGCGCGCGCGGCCCGGAGCAGGTTCTGGTCCAGGTGCTGGCCGAACGAGATCGTGGAGGACTTCAGGATGCCTCCGCACACCAGACAGGGCGGATCGGTCTCTCCCGCCCGGACGCGGTCGAGCGCGGAGCGCATGTCCCGGCGGTCGTCACAGGACAGGCAGACGGACTCGAACATCGTCCCGTGCAGTTCCAGCATCCGCTCCGGTGAGGAGCCCGCCTTCTGGTGCAGCCGATCGATGTTCTGCGTGACGATATGCGTCAGGGTTCCGGACTCCTCCAGCCGCACCAGAGCGCGATGCGCGGCGTTCGGCTCGGCGTGCCAGCCCGGGTGGACCAGCCGCGCCTGCCAGGTGCGCTCGCGGACCTCTCTGCTGCCCTGATACGCCTGGAGGTTCGACATCTTCTCCGCGGCCGGATCGCGGGTCCACAGGCCCTGCGGGCCGCGGAAGTCGGGGATTCCCGAGTCCGTGGAGATCCCGGCGCCGGTGAGTGCGACGACCCGGCCGGCGCCGGCCACGAGTGAGCGGGCCTTGCTCAGATCGGCATCGGGGTCGGTGGTGGTCACCGGCCCATCATGCCCCTATTTGACGGCGCTGCCCGCCTGCCAGTCCGCCCACGACTTCGACCAGTCACCGTAGAGGTCCCAGACCGGCAGTTGCGGGCCACCGGAGTTGGTCACCTCGACGACGTCGCCGAGTCCCATGTTCTGGTAGAACCACTGGGCGTTGGCGGCGTTGAGGTTGATGCAGCCGTGCGAAACGTTCGAGCTGCCCTGCGCGCCCACGCTGTTCGGGTTCTCGTGGACGAACTCGCCGTCGTTGGAGATCCGCAGCGACCACTTCTCGTTCGACTTGTAGTACCCCGGCTGACCCTGGCAAACGCCGTAAGTGCACGAGTCCATCACATAATTCTCGTGTTTGTCCGAAATGACGTGCGCGCCCAAATGTGTCGGCGTCGCATCCTTGCCCATGGAAATGGGCATCGATTTCGCCAGCTGGCCGTTGTGGAAGATCTGCATCTGCTCGGTGTTGCCGTCGGCCTTCGCGACCCAGGAATCGTGCACCTTGTAGGTCTCGGTGCGGTCGGTCGCGCCGTAGACGCCATTGCCGAAATCGACGCCGTAGATCATCGCGGACACTTTCAGCGTGGTCCCGGGCTGCCAGTAGACCTTGGGCCGGTAATGGACGTTCTTGTCGTCGATCCAGTACCAGGAGCCCTCCTGTTTCGGCGTGGACTCCACCGACAGCTTCTTCTCCACCTCGGCCTTGTTCTTCACGGGCTGGCCGAAGGCGAACACGATCGGCTGCCCGACGCCCACGCCACCCGAGGTGACCGCGGCGGGTGCCGGGATGAGGTTCGGGTTCGCCTGCTGCTTCGGGCTCAGCGTGGAGACCCTGGTCTGCTGCTCGACCGGTTTTCCGTTGGTGCCTTGAGCGTGTGCCACGATCTTGTAGGTGCTGCCGTAGCCGAGCGGTTCGGTGGTCTTCCAGCTGAGCCCGTCGCCCGCCAGCTCCCCCTTCACCTGCTTGCCCTTGTCGGCGTTGGTGACGGTGACGTCGGTCAGTTTGCCGTGCTCGGCCTTGACGACCACCGGCGTCGCCGGATTGACGTCCGTACCACCCGCCGGCTCGATGGTCACCGAAACCGCGCTTTCGTCCGATTCGGCACTGGTGCCGGACGACTTCGAGGTGCCGCTTCCGGTGTCGCCCGAGGACGAGCAGGCGGAGATCAGCAGTATGGCCGCGAGTATTCCGGCTGTCGAAAGTAATGTCTTCTTGGGAAACATGTGAGTCTCTCTTTAAATATAACCAGGTACGTCGCTCGATCAGCGGAAAGTTCTCTTTCAAAAGTACGCGACGAAGAAGACGTGATCGATGCCGGATGGTTGCTTGTCACGCCACGACAAGACCGGGTGCGCCATAAAGTCCGGGGCCATCGATGCTTAATTCGCCCAAATAGGTCGTCGCGGCTTCGTAGGCTTCGGCGGTCAGGGTCGTGGTGTGGCTGAAGTCCAGCGGGCTGACGCGCACCGGTTTCGGTCCCGGCACGTACACCACGGGCACCTCGGCGGCGGCGATCGGCGCCTCCAGCACGGCCTGGTTCCGCATGCTGATCATCGCGGTGAACATCATCACCTCGGCGAAGGTCTGCGGGGTGCCGGGCATCTTGCCGGGGAAGGCGCAGTCGAGGACGACGAGCGACTTCGCGCCCATCGCGAGCGCCTGGCGCATCGGCACGTTGGCGACGAGGCCGCCGTCGTAGAGCATGCGGCCTTCGAACGGCACCGGCGGGTAGATCCCCGGGATCGCGCAACTGGCCAGCAGCGGCGCCAGGACGGGGCCGGAACGGATCAGCAGCGGCTCGGCGGTGTCGACGTCCGTCGCGATCACGCCCAGCGGCAGCGCGAGATCCTCGAACCGGACGCCCTCGCCGATGTGCTCGTCGACGATCGCGGCCAGTCCGGTGTTGGGGAAGAGGTTGGTCTTGCTGTGCCGCAGGGTCCGCACCTGACTGAGCACGCCGCCGGGGAAGGCCTCGTGCCGCGTCATCCGCGACCAGATCCGCCGCAGCCGATCGCCCGACTCGTCCCCGAGTGCGAGGACGGCGGCGTTCAGCGAGCCCACCGAGGTGCCGACGACGAGATCGGGAGCGACACCGGCCTCCGAGAGTGCCTGGAGCATCCCGACCTGCATGGCACCCAGACTGCCGCCGCCACCGAGGACGAAACCGATGGGCTGGGGCAGGTTCAGGGCGCTCATGCCCGGAATCTAGTCGCCCGCGCCGACCTTCGCCGGAGTGGCTTCTTCGGCTGTGGCGCCGAGCGCCTTCTTTTTCTTGTAGCGAAGCAGGAAGAACACGGCGACGCCGACGAGCACGGCGACGATGATCAGGCCGCCGGTGTTGAGTGCGCCTTCGACCTTCTTCGCGGCTTCACCGAGGGCGGCGCCGATGCCGATGTGGATGGCCGACCAGCAAGCCGCGCCGGCCGCGGCGGCGGGCAGGAACTTGCGGAACGGCAGGCCCGAGGTTCCGGACGCCGCCGGGGTCAGCGTGCGGATGACCGGGAGGAACCGCGCGAAGAACACCGCCCACGCGCCTCGCCGTTCGAGCACGCCGGTCGCCTTGTCCCAGGCGTCGAGGCCGTATTTGCGGATCAGCTTGGTCTCCCGCAGACGCGGCCCGAACCGCTTGCCGATCGCGTAGCCGAGCGAATCGCCGAGTGCGGCGCAGACCGTCACGACCGCCCACAGGGTCAGGAACCGGGAGACGGACGTCGCCGTCGTGGCCGCGACCAGCAGCCCCGATTCGCCGGGCGCGATGAAGCCGAGCCCGATGGTGCATTCGGCGAACACCAGTCCGCCGGTCGCCGCGACCAGTCCCGGTTCCGGGAGTCCTTGCAGCCAGTTCAGAAGATCCGTTACCAACGCCACCAGGTCACTTTACTGATCCGTGACCTGGTGGGTGGCGACTCGGAAAGAGGGTGACCGGAGTCACCGGGCCAGTAGCGAGCTGGCTTCCTGTGCTGCGGGGCCTTCGGCGGCCAGGTGTGCGAGGTTCTCCGACAGCGGCTCGCCGCGATGGGCCTTGGTCTGCGCGAACAACCGCCCCGCCCGGTACGACGACCGCACCAACGGCCCCGCCATCACACCGGCGAAACCCATCGCCTCCGCGGCGTTCGAGTGCTCGACGAACTCCTCCGGCTTCACCCACCGGTCCACCGGATGATGCCGCGGTGAGGGCCGCAGATACTGGGTGATCGTCAAAATCTCGCAGCCCGCGTCGACCAGATCCTTCATCGCGGGCGCGACCTCGTCGGGGGTCTCGCCCATACCGAGGATGAGGTTCGACTTCGTCACCAAACCAGCCTCACGAGCCTTCGTGATGACCTCCAGCGACCGCGCATACCGGAAACCAGGCCGGATCCGCTTGAAAATCCGCGGCACCGTCTCCACGTTGTGCGCCAACACCTCCGGCCGCGACCCGAACACCTCAGCCAGCTGATCGGGATCGGCGTTGAAGTCCGGGATCAACAACTCCACACCGGTGCCGGGGTTCAACGCGTGAATCTGACGCACGGTCTCCGCATACAACCACGCACCACCGTCATCCAGGTCATCGCGCGCGACACCGGTCACCGTCGAATACCGCAAACCCATCGCCTGGACGCTCTCAGCGACCTTGCGCGGCTCAGTCCGATCCAACGCAGCAGGCTTACCCGTGTCGATCTGACAGAAGTCACACCGCCGCGTGCACTGATCGCCACCGATCAGGAACGTCGCCTCACGATCCTCCCAGCACTCGTAGATGTTGGGACAGCCCGCTTCTTCACAGACGGTGTGCAGACCTTCACGGCGCACCAAGCCTTTCAGCTCGGTGAACTCCGGTCCCATCCGCGCCCGGGTCTTGATCCACGGTGGCTTCTTCTCGATCGGAGTCTGGGAATTCCGGACCTCGAGCCGCAACAACTTGCGGCCATCTGGGGCAGCACTCACATCGCCACCCTACGCCCGGCTCAGTGGTGGTCGCCGCTCACGCGGGGTCGGGGGTGACGCCCGTCAACTTGGTGGTCACGTCCCACAACGCGGCGCCGAGAGATTCGCTCCGCGCGGCGGGCAGAGGCCGCACCTTGACCGGGTTGCCGCGCAAGCCACCGAGACCGCGCGGGCCGATGTAGTCGCCGCCGGTCACCTCGGGCGCGGTCGCCGCGAACAGCTGGGGGAGCGTGCCCATCCGGGCGTTCTGCGCGATGAGGACCTCGCCGATCCGGTTTCCGGCGCCGACGAGCGCGCGCACCACGGGGTTGCGGTAGGAGCGGGCCATACCCGAACCGAGCCCGGTCCAGGTGTAGCCGGGGTGGGCCGCCACGCTGACGACGCCTTCGCCCGCGGCACGCAGCCTGCGGTCGAGTTCGAGCGCGAACACCTGGTTCGACAGTTTCGACTGGCCGTAGGCGGAACCGGGGTTGTACATGCGGCGTTCGAAGTTCGGGTCCGCGACGTCGATGCGCGCGCCGGTCGCCGCGATGCTCGACACGGTCACCACCCTGGCGCCCGAACCGTTGCGCAGCGACGGCATCAGCGACCAGGTCAGCACGGCGTGCCCGAGATGGTTCGTGCCGAACTGGGTCTCGAAGCCGTCCTTGGTGTGGCCGCGCGGGGTCGCCATCACGCCGGCGTTGTTGATCAGGAGATCGAGCTTGTTCTCCGACAGCTCTTCGACCTTCTTGACGGCTTCGCGCACCGACGCGAGGTCGGCGAGATCCAGCCGGACGAGTTCCGGCGCGGCTCCGGTCGCGGCCGCGCGGACCTGGTCCAGTGCCTTGGCACCGCGTTCCGGCGACCGGCAGCCGAGCAGCACGCGGGCCCCCTTCTCCGCGAGCACCTCGGCCGTTCGCAGGCCGAGTCCCGAGTTCGCCCCCGTGACGAACACGGTCCGGCCGGTCTGATCCGGGATGTCGGCCTCGGTCCAGCGCGTGTGAGCAGCCATGTCGGTCACCTAACTACATCGGCGGGGCCGCCGCCACGGGGGTCACGCGCTGGGCGCGAGCAACCGGAGCAGGTGGCCCATCGGGCTGCGGCGGCGGGCGGGTTTGGCTTGACGGCCGTGCCGGAGCAGGGTGGCGAACGCGCTGCCGACCTTGGTGATCTCCGCGGTCGGCTCGTTCCCGTCGGCCAGCCCCGCGGTGAGCGCGAGGGTGCGCAGTTCGGCTTCGTGCGACGGGAGCAGCGCGGGGCACCGCTCGAGCGCCGCGTCGAGAACCGCGCGGAGGGTCTCGTGCTCGGCCGTGACGCGGTTCCAGGCACGGGTGACGGCGTCGACCCTGTCGAGCGCGAGGTCGTGATCGGCGTAGTCGGGGTCGGCCATTTCGGCGCGAAGGTGTCCGCTGAACACCTGATTCCACTTGTACTGAAGCGCGACCAGAAGCTCGGCTTCGGTCGCGAAGTACTTGGCGGCCCCTGGGATTTCGTCGAGCGAAAGCGGGTCGGACGGGTGGTGACCCGCCTGGCGCAGTGCGGCTTCGAGGATGTCGCGCCGCTGGTAGAAGTCGTTCCAGCTCATGATGAAGGCTCCCCTCCGTGACCCGGTTCATACCGCAGGTTTGCGGCATACTCCCGGTACGGACCTGACAGCAGCCAACATACCATGGGTATGGAGCGGTACCGGCGGCGTAAAGTTGTGAAGGTGGCGACAATGAGGTCAAGGCGGCTGGACTACTCCGAGTCCACCCGGTCGGCACTCGTCGAGAGTGCCGTGGAGCTGTTCACCAAACGCGGATACGCGGGCACATCTCTCGACGAGATCGCCAAACGGGCCCGGGTGACGAAGGGTGCGCTCTACCACCATTTCAGCGGGAAACAGGCGCTGTTCGAGGCCGCGTTCGACACGGTCGAGAGCCAGGTCTTCGACAGGCTCGAGAAGATCATGCACGGTCCGGAATCGCCGTGGGAACGAGCGCTCGCCGGGCTGCGCGGATTCCTGCAGAGCTGCCTCGACCCGGCGTATCAGCGCATCGCGATCCACGAGGCGCCGGTGGTGATGGGCTGGGAACGCTGGCGCGAGGCCGAGGAGAGGTGCAGTTTCGGCCTGGTCCGCACCGGGATCCAGTCGCTCATCGAGGTCGGCGAGGTCGACGACGTCCCGGTGGACGTCACGGCACGGCTCCTGTTCGGCGCGTTGTCGAGCGCGGCCATCGAGATCGCTTCTTCGCCGGAGCCGAAGAAGGTCAGCGCCCAGGTCGAGGAGGTCCTGGTGCGGCTGCTCGTCGGGTTCCGCCGCGTTCCGCCCGCTGAGCACGGGAAAGCGAGCTGACGACACCGTCGCTAGGGTGGCGTTCGTGGACCTCAGGATCTTTACCGAGCCCCAGCAGGGGGCCAGTTACGACGACCTGCTCCGAGTGGCGAAGGCCACCGAGGACGCGGGCTACGACGCCTTCTTCCGCAGCGATCACTACCTCAAGATGGGTTCGGCCTCGGGCCTGCCGGGGCCGACCGACGCGTGGATCACCCTCGCGGGTCTCGCCCGTGAGACCAGCCGCGTGCGACTGGGCACCCTGGTCACCGCCGCGACCTTCCGGCACCCGTCGGTGCTGGCGATCTCGGTCGCCCAGGTGGACCAGATGTCCGGCGGCCGCGTCGAACTCGGCCTCGGTTCTGGCTGGTACGACGACGAACACACCGCCTACGGCCTCGACCTGCCGCCGATCAAGGAGCGCTTCGACCGCTACGCCGAGCAGCTCGCGGTGGTCACCGGGCTGTGGGAGACGCCGGAAGGCGAGACGTTCTCGTTCGACGGAGAGCACTACAAGCTGGTCGACTCACCGGGTCTGCCGAAGCCCGCCCAGCGGCCGCGGCCGCCGGTGATCATCGGCGGCGGCGGCAAGAAGCGCACCCCGGCGCTCGCCGCGCGGTACGCCGACGAGTTCAACCTGCCGTTCGTGGGGCCGGACTTCGCCGTCGAGCAGTTCGGCCGCGTCGAGGACGCCGCCCGCGAGATCGGCCGCGACCCCAAGGAGATCATCCGCTCGGCCGCGCTCGTCGTCGCCGTCGGCCGGAACGACGCCGAGGTCGCGAAGCGCGCCGGCGTGATCGGCCGCGAGGTCGAAGAGCTGCGCGAGAACGGTCTCGCGGGCACTCCGGCGGAGGTCGCCGAGAAGATCGGGCACTGGCGGGAGAAGACCGGGATCACCCGGCTGTACCTGCAGTTGCTGGATCTGTCGGACGTGGACCAGATCGAGCTGATCGCCGCCGAGGTCGCTCCTCAGCTGGACTGACGCTTTGCGCGTGAAGGCCCTCTTCCCTCGGCTCAACCGGGGGTCCCGGCAATGTTGGGATCGTGCGGGTCGGGGACCTCTTCGTCATGGCGCAGGCCGACGTCTATGAAGGAATTGGGACGTTGAGTGCCCCAATTCCTTCATGGACACGGGGTCGCACCCGGTTGCGAAGTTTGATCAACAGAGCTTCAGGGGGCATGCCCCTGAACCTGGTGCACCTCGAGTGTGGAGGATTGGGGACGTTCACCGTCCCCAACCCTCCACACTCGGACCCCGCAGGCATCAGCGGTGCCACATCCGGACCACCAAGAACAAGTGCCGACCAGCAACTCTGC
>NZ_JBVKAE010000082.1:0-7358 GCF_055598845.1 Amycolatopsis sp. NPDC039088
ACCACCCACCACGCCACCTTTGCCTTACCCCTCAATAACCCTCATTAACACTCACGACCCCGCGCGGAAACGTATTTAGCGGCATCAATCGGACACTCGATCGGCTGGCGGTGTCCCGTGTGGACACTGAAGCCCCACTGGCGTCCGGAATCAAGCTTCGCCACCGCCACCGGTGCGCGCGACCCGTGACAGTGCAGGAATAGTCGCCTGACCTGCAAGATCGCGACTTTGCCGGGACCCTGACCTTGAGAGTGGGGAAGGAGGCCTTCACGGCCTACGCGGGCGGAACCCGGCTCCGTGGCTCCCCGCATTTAGAGGACTAAACGCGGACGTTGGTCCGCGCCCTTATCAAGGGGAGCGGCAAAGTTGTCGTGGCCCTCGAAGGCTGCGCCCGCTGCTCATGTGGGAATCCCGCTGGCATTCACGGAACCGCCACGCTTCAGCCCTTACTGGCTTTACGCTCGCGCAGGGCCGCGAGTGCCTTGTCGGCGTGCACGGTGAACTTCAGCTCGCTCTTGATCACCTCGAGCACCTTGCGGTCGGTGTCGATGACGAAGGTGTGCCGTTTGGCGTGCAGCGGGCTGAATTTGCGCCAGACGCCGAACTGCCTGGCCACCTCACCGTCCACATCGGACAGCAGTGGATAGTCGAAGCCGTGCTTGGCCGAGAACTCCTGCTGTTTGGCGACGGCGTCCGGGCTGATGCCGACGCGGTGCGCGCCCACCTCGGCGAATTCCGCGGCGAGGTCGCGGAAGTGGCAGCTTTCCGCGGTGCAGCCGCTGGTCATCGCGGCGGGGTAGAAGAACAGCACGACCGGGCCGGACGAGAGGAAGTCCGACAGCGTGCGCTCCTCGCCCTTGTCGTCGGGAAGGGTGAAGTCCGGGGCGATGTCACCTTGGTCCATGGGCAGATCCTGTCACCTCAGTGGGCGTGGCGTTCGATCAGCTCGTCGACCTCGTCCCCGGTGGCGGAGTCGGCGACGAACGGACCGCGCGCCGCGAGCACGCCGTACCGTCGCAGCCGCTCGGCCTGTTCGTGGCTGCGGACGCCTTCCGCGCCGATGCGCAGCTTCAGTTCCTTGGCACGGGCGACGAGTTGGCACAGATGCCGCACGTCGGCCTCGTCCTCGCGGTCGGCCAGCGCGTCGACCACGGCGCCGGAGAGGATCACGTGGCGGACCGGCAGCCGGTGCTGCGGGATCAGCTCCAGATCCGCCGAACCGGAGATGGTCAGCACCAGCTGGGCGCCCAGATCGGCCAGGACGGCGAAGGAGTCCAGCACCTCGCCGCAGCGCGGGTCGAGGACGGATTCGCGGTCCGTGCAGAGCCGCAGTGCCTGCGCGGGGAGGCTGTGGCGGTCGAGCTGTTCCTTGACCAGCAGCACCAGATCGGGGTCGATGGCCAGCCGGTTCGGCAGCCGTACGCAGACGTCCGGGGCGGCCTCGCCGAACCGGCTCCGCCAGCGCGCGGTGGCGGCGAGCGATTCGGCGAGCAGCCATCGGCCGAGCGGGATGGTCATCCCGGTGATCTGCGCCAGCGGATAGAACTCGTCGGAGTCCAGCTCGCCCTTCTCCGGATGGTTCCAGCGCAGCCCGGCGTTGACCGCGGCCAGCTGATCCGGATTCGCGAGCTTCACCGTCGGCTGGTAGATCAGGGAGAACTCGCCGTTCTCCAGCGCGCCCGCGATGACCGCGCCGAGTTGGTAGCGGCCGCGGTCGCGGGCGTCGAGTTCCGGGTCGAACAGCATCCACTGTGCCTTGCCCGCTTCCTTGGCGCGGTGCAGGGCGATCTCCGCGGCACGGAGCAGATCCTCCGGGCCGCCATCGGCGATCGGGCGGACGACGATGCCGGCGCTCGCGCTGACCCCGATGCCGTGCCCGCCGAGGTAGATCGGCTCGGCCAGTTCCTCCAGCGCCTGCTCGACCAGCGCGATCACCTGGGGCGAGGTGAACTCGCCACGCAGCAGGATGGCGAATCCGTCACCGGACAGCCGGGCGACGGAACCGTTGTGCCTGCCGGCGAACACGGACTTGAGCTTGGTCGCGACCCCGCGCAGCACCTGGTCGCCGACACCGGCGCCGAGCCCGTCGTTGATCACCTTGAAGCCGTCGACGTCGAGGTAGACGAGCGCGATCTGTTCGCCGCCGGAACCGGCCAGCGCGGTTTCGAGAGCGTTGTCGAACGCGGTGGCGTTCGGCAGGCCGGTCAGCGGGTCGTGCACGTTCTGGTGAAGCAGTCGTTCCTGCAGCAGGTGGATCTCGTTGGCGTCGGAGACCATCAGCACGGGATAGGCCGAGCCGGGCCGGTCACCGGGAAGGTCGGTCAGGGTCACGTCGACCCAGAGCGGACCTTCCTCGCTGTGATCCAGCAACAGGCGTTCCTGCTTGGTCGGCCTGTTGTGGTTCATCAGCTGCGAGAGCCCGTTCCGCAGCCGGGCGATGTCGTGGTCGGCCGAGCCGAGATCGGCGATGTTCCGCCCGCGCAGTGCCGAGGGACGGCAGCCGAGGAGTTTGCCGAGCGCGTCGTTCGCCTCGACGATGTCGCCGTCGGAGTCGGCGAGCGCGATCCCGATGGGCGAGGCGGAATAGAGCTTGGAGAAGCGCTGCACGGCGGGCTTGTGGTCGGGCTCGGTCCGGACGGCGTCCTGCGCGACGCCGAGCAAGAGCTGTTCGAGTTGCTCCTGGGGAAGCGATACTCCTTTAGTGTCAGCGAGCGTCGCGGCCCATCTCCGAGCGACGTCCACCAACCCTGGCGCGGCACCAGGCTCAGGCACACTTCACCTCTTCATGCGCGGTTTATGGCCAGCTCAGACAGGGTGTCCGGGCTCAGGGACCCACACTAGGTATGAGCCGACCGGGAATAGTGCCACGGCATCATGCGCGATACGGGGTGTCTACCGGCTGAAAGGGTGATGACTACTACACGAGTGGTGACCGGAAGTTACCAAGAGTACTCGATCGTGGGGGTCTGTTGATCGAAATTCAGCGTGCCGTCAACTGGATCGGCAGACCGTCCGCGGGAACGGGCAGCGAGACGTAGTCCCAGCGAGTGGTGTAGTCCTCGGGGACCGACCATCGATACGCGCGCAGCATCTCGTGCAGCAGCGCCTTGACTTCGAACGTCCCGAAATGCAGCCCGATGCACTTGTGCGCGCCGCCGCCGAAGGGCATCCACGCGTAGCGGTGCGACTTGTCTTCGCGACGTTCCTCGCTGAAGCGGTCAGGGTCGAAGCGCATCGGGTCGGTCCAGTGCTCCGGCGCGAAATGGTTGACGGTGGGGGAAACCCCGACCAGTGTCCCTTCTGGAATGAAATGCCCGAGAACCTCGGTGTCCTTCAAGGTTTTCCTGGTCAGCGAAGGTACTGGGGCGACCAGTCGCAGCGATTCCTTGATGATCAGGTCCAGGGTCGTCAGGCTCTCCAGCGCCTCGATGTCCGGCACGTCGTCGCCGAGCGCGAGGGATTCCTGGCGCGCGCGTTCCTGCCACTCGGGGTTTTTGGCGAGGTGGTAGACGGCGGCGGTGCTGGTGATGGTCGAGGTGTCGTGCGCCGCCATCATCAGGAAGATCATGTGGTTGACGACGTCGGCGTCGGTGAAGCGATCACCGTCTTCGGTGGTGGCGTGACACAACGCGGTGAAGAGGTCGTCGCCGTCGCTTCGCCGTTTCGCGGGCAGGTTCGCCGAAAAGTAGCGTTCGAGTACCTTGCGGCCGTGCAAACCCGCCGCCCAGCGGCCGCCGGGAACGGGGAAACGCACGAGGGCCGTGCCGGCGCGCACGGAGTTCACGAACGCGCGGTTGATCGCGGCCGCGTCGTCGCCGGAGCGCATACCCATGAACACCCGCGTCGCGACGTCGAGCGTGAGTTGCTTGAGGAACCAGTAAATCCGCGGATTGGGCCGGTCCGCCCATGCCGCGACGCCTTCGCGTAGCGCCGGTCCCATCTGGTCGACGTAGCCGGTGAGCCGTTGCCGGGTGAACGCCGCCTGCATGATCCGGCGGTGCAGATGGTGTTCGCCGAAGTCGAGCAGCATCAGGCCACGGTCGAAGAACTGCTCGATGAAGAACTTCCAGCCCTCCTGGGAGAAGGCCTTGTCCTTGTTCACCAACGCGATCTGAGTGGCTTCGGGGCCGGAGAGGACGACGATGCGGCGGCCGAACGCCCCCATCCACGACACCGGGCCGTAGGTCTCGTAGCGCTTGAGGCCGAACTCGATGCCGAAGCGCATGAAGTCCAGCGCGTGACCGATGACGGGCGGGCCTTCGTCGCCGAGGACGGGCTTGAGGCCCGGCGGGGCGGGAGCGAGTTCGCGGACCGGCCAGGTCGCGCCGAGCCAGCGCTGGTCGACCGAACGCGGCAGCGGGATCGAGGTGAGCGGCGGGACCCGCTCGCGCAGCGCTCCGGTGACCTTTTCGACCGTGTTCGCCATGGTGACCATCTCCCCGTCGAGACCGGTTACCGCTCCACCATCGCACCCTTATTGACGTCCTGACAATACCCTGACGGAAGTCCGTGAAGGCCTCCTTCCCTACCTTCAGAGTAGGCAAGGAGGCCTTCACGGAACGGTCAGGCGAGGTCGGACCGGACCGCGCGCGCGGCCGCGACCAGGTTCCGGAGGGCGGGCTCGACCTCGGCGTAACCGCGGGTCTTCAGGCCGCAGTCCGGGTTGACCCAGATCCGCTCGGCGGGCACGGCGCCGACGGCGGTCCGCAGCAGCCCGCTGACCTCGTCGACGCCGGGGACGCGCGGCGAGTGGATGTCGTACACGCCCGGCCCGACGCCGCGGCCGAAGCCCGCCGCGCCGAGATCGGTGACGACCTCCATCTTCGACCGGGCGGCCTCGATGCTGGTGACGTCGGCATCGAGCGCGTCGATCGCCTTCACCACGTCGCCGAACTCCGAATAGCACATATGCGTGTGGATCTGCGTCGCGTCGTCGATCCCGGACGTCGCGAGCCGGAACGACGAGACCGCCCACGCGAAGTACGCCTCGTGCGTCGCGGCGCGCAACGGGAGCAGTTCCCGCAGGGCGGGCTCGTCCACCTGGATGACACGGATGCCCGCCGCCTGCAGGTCGTGGACCTCGTCGCGGATCGCCAGCGCGACCTGGCGCGCGGTCTCGCCGAGCGGCTGGTCGTCGCGGACGAACGACCACGCCAGGATCGTCACCGGCCCGGTCAGCATCCCCTTGACCGGCTTGGCGGTCAGGCTTTGCGCGTAGCGGGCCCACGCGACGGTCATCGGCTCGGGCCGCGAGGCGTCGCCGTACAGGATCGGCGGCCGGACACAGCGCGAGCCATAGGACTGCACCCAGCCGAACTCGGTGGCGGCGAACCCGGCCAGCCGCTCGGCGAAGTACTGGACCATGTCGTTGCGCTCGGGCTCGCCGTGCACCAGGACGTCCAGGCCGAGGTCCTCCTGCAGCCGGACGACGCGTTCGATCTCCGCCTTCATCGCGGCTTCGTAGCCCGCGTCGTCCAGCGAACCCGCCTTGTGCGCGGCGCGTGCCTTGCGGACCTCGGTGGTCTGCGGGAACGAGCCGATCGTGGTGCTCGGCAACGCCGGGAGGTTCAGCGCTTCCTGTTGTGCCGCCGCGCGTCGCGCGTAGGGGGAGCGGACGGTGTGCTCCGGGCGCAGCGATTCCAGCCGGGCGCGGACCCCGGCGTCGACCAGTTCGGTCGCGGACGCGCGGTCGGCCGCCGCGGCACGGGCCGCCGAGAGGTCGACGCCCTCCTCCTTGAGCGCCCGGCCGAGCAGGACGACCTCGTCGACCTTCTGTTTGGCGAAGGCGAGCCAGCCCTTCAGACGTGGGTGGAGCCCGGTCTCGCGCTCGACGTCGTAGGGCACATGAAGCAGGGAGCACGACGTCGAGACGCTGACCGTCCTCGCGGTCCCGAGCAGCCTCGCCGCCCGGCTGAGCGCGCGGGTGGGGTCGGTGCGCCAGACGTTGCGCCCGTCCACGACACCGGCGAGGACCTCCTTGTCGCGCAAGGCGGGCTCGGCCGCGACGGCGTCCACAAAGGACTCGTCGCTGACGAGATCGACGGCGACCGCGTCGATCGGGGAACGGGCGAGCACGCCCAGCCCTCGGCCGAGTCCGCCGAAGTACCCGGCGACCAGGATCTTCGGCCGTGCGGTCACCTTCGCGAGCCGATGGTAGGCACGGATGAGCGCGTTGAGTTCCTGCTCGGAGCGGTCTGCCGCGAACGCGGGTTCGTCGAACTGGATCCATTCGACGCCTTCGTCATGCAGACGTCGCAGCAGTTCGACGTAGGCGTCGAGGAGAGTGTCGAGCAGCTCCAATGGCCGGAAGCCTTCCGGAGCACTCTCGGCGGGCTTGGCGAGCAACAGGAACGTCACCGGACCCACCAGCACCGGCCGCGTCTCGACGCCGATCGCGCGGGACTCGCGGTACTCGTCGAGCGGCTTGGTACCGCTCAGGACGAACGTCGTGTCAGGCCCGAGTTCGGGGACGATGTAGTGATAGTTGGTGTCGAACCACTTCGTCATCTCCATCGCCGGCGCGTCCTGTACGCCGCGCGCGGCGGCGAAGTAGGTATCGAGCGGCGAAAGGCCGAGCTTCGTGAAGCGCTCCGGCAGCGCGCCGAACAGTTCGGCGGTGTCGAGCACCTGATCGTAGTGGGAGAACGTGTTGGAGGGGACGGAATCCAATCCGGCGTCCTTCAGCTCCCGCCAGGTCCGGGTGCGCAGCGCACGGCCGGTCTCCAGGAGCACGGCCTCGTCGCTCTTTCCGGCCCAGTAGCGTTCGAGCGCCCGTTTGAGTTCCCGGTCCGGTCCGATCCGGGGATAGCCCAGCACAGTGGTGCCGATTTCGGTCACAGCTCTCTCCTCGCGAGCTTGTCGTCAGAGCCCGGAGCGCGCGCAGGAGTGACCGCTGTTCGGTCGTGCCCATCCCACGAGGCCCGGACTCACGCACGCCGTCGGCGCGCGTACCACGGGCAGGTCTTCGGACTCGTGGGCGACTCACTCGCTCCTACCGGCCGTCGCTTCCCGGGCGCCATGCCCAGTGCTTTACCGTGTCTCGCACGGTGACGGCTTTCGTTCCCACATACCGCTGCGGGGCAGTCCCGGATTCACACCGGGTTCCCTGTTACCTCGACCGGCCTGGGAGGCCGGGCGAACCAGTAGCACTCTGGAGCGTACTCAGGCCCGCTACCCCTCCGCTGGACATGTGATGAACCTCCGTCGCGGTGGCGAACGTGGCGTGTCCGTAAAGGCCTCCTTCCCTACTTTCAAGGTCAGGGGCCCGGCAAAGTCGGGATCGTGCAGGTCGGTGACCTCTTGGTCATGGCGCAGGCCGACGTCTATGAAGGAATTGGGACGTTGAGCCTGGATCCACC
>NZ_JBVKAE010000083.1:0-6655 GCF_055598845.1 Amycolatopsis sp. NPDC039088
AAACACTGAACTGGCTTACCCCGCAAGAGAAACTCACCATGATACTGTCCTAAATAGACCATGTTGCGACGACCGAGTGAATCCGCCCCACTTTCAGGACATGCGGTGTCCCGAAAGTGGCTTTCGCGACACGAGCCACGTTTAGTCCTCTGAATGCGGAGGGGCAACGGTGGCGCCCGGCAGCCCTGGGGCCGGCGCCGCTGACCGCGGCTTGTTACCCGTGTCCATGAAGGAATTGGGACGTTGAGTGTCCCAATTCCTTCATGGACGCTCGCGCCTGCTTGGCAAACAACATTTCCCCATTCAGGAACACCCTCTCGAGCGAAAGTCCGTGAAGGCCTCCTTTCCTACCTTGAGAGTAGGGAAGGAGGCCTTCACGGACTTCAAGCCGGCGAAAGCGACTAGCCGGACACCTTGACGAGCGACAGACCGACGAACAGGTATCCGTTGCCGCGCGCACCGTGGCAGTGGCGGCACCGGCGGACAGCGGGACGTCGGCGAGTTGGCGGCCAGTCCAGCCACCCGACGCCGGGATGTCGAGCGTGCGGGCTTTAGCGGCGGCATCGGTGACCGTCACCTGCGCGGCACTGAGCTGCCCCGAGGTCTTGGCGGACAGCGCCAGCTTGTAGGTGCCCGCCGGCACGGTGACCGTTTGGCGCACACCACCCGCGTAGGACTGTGCAGCGCCAACGGCGGAACGCCGCCGCGGTGGCGTCGCAGTAGCACGCGCTGACGGGGACGCCGTACTCGTTGTGGACATGCCACAGAGCCACGGCGGGGTGCGAACCGTAACGACGACCGAGCTGCTCGGCCACCGAGACGATGGCCCGCTGGTACGCGGTGGAACTGTGGCAGATGGCGCCTCGGCTGCCGAACGCGAGGCCACCGGCCTCTCGACGGCGAGCAACCTCTGCCTCGACCTGCGCTGGCTGCACCCCACGGCCTGGTGCTACTGGCAGGTGATGGACCCCACCCCGGCGTGGGCGTTGATCGACTACAACCCCACGACGCTGAAGGCGGGCTCCGTCCAGAACAAGCTGTACGTGCTGGCGCAGTTCACCCGCCACATCCGGCCGGGTATGCGGATCATCGAGGCGTCGGCCGGAAATGCGGCGGTCGCCTACGACGCCGCGGCCCGCCGTCTGGTCCTCGTCGCGGTCAACACCGCCACGTCGGCCCAGCCGATCACCTTCGACCTGAGCCGGTTCACCACCTTGCCCACCGGTCTGATCACCCGCTGGTCGACGTCGACGACCAGCGGCACTGACAAGTACGTCCAGCGCACCGACGTCCGGCTCGACGGCAAGCTGCTGCGGGCCTCCTTCGCGGCCGGACAGGTGCAGACGTTCCAGCTCGACGGCGTTTCCGTGTGACCAGGCACCACCACCCCACACCCAAGGAGTCATCCATGACCATGCAGCGACGGAAATTCCTCAGTGCGGCCGCGGCCGGAGCGGCGTGCGGCGGTACGACTGGACCCGCGGCAGCCGACGGTGCACCACTTACGTCTACTACCCCGCCACCGGTACCGTCGGCGGCAGCCCGGTGACGAACGCCCCGGTCGCCACCGGTGTCTTCCCGTCTACAACTTCACCCACGGCTACGGAAGCAGCCCGCAGAACTCCCTGTTCATCATCCGGGCGCTGGCCTCGGCGGGCTTCGTCGTCCCCGCCCCGCATTTCAACCACAATTTCAGCGACGTCAACAACGGCAACTCCGCCAAGGACGTCTCGCAGATCCTCACCAACACCCTCGCGCTCAACGCGAGCGGGCCGCTGGCCGGACACATCGACACCACCATCGGCGTCGGCGTCTCGGGTCACTCGCTGGGCGGCATGGTCACCCACGGCCTGCTGACCTCCTGGCCCGACCGTCGGATCGTCTCCGCCAACCCGCAGTCCTGTGTGGACATGGGCAATCCGTCCAGTTCGGTGTCCGCCAAGGTCCTGTTCGTCCACGGCGACCGGGACTCGACCACGTCGTACAACTCGGCCCGCCAGGCCTACAACGAGATGACCTGGCCCAAGGCGTTCCTCACCTTCGTCGGCGGCAGCCACACCAGCTTCTGGAGCGACCAGCGCTTCCCCAGGACCGTCGTCGACTGGGGCGGTGCCCTCACAAATCCTTCGCGAGCACACTGGACGGCTTCCATGACACAGCGTTTCCGTACCGCGTTCGTCCTCGTCTCCGCGCTGATCGCGAGTGGGGTCGCCGCACTGGTCGCGGCGCCGTCCGCGCTGGCCGCGGCGAGCGATCGGGCGGCCTACGCCGGCTACCTGTTCAGCTACTTCACCGGCGAGAACTCCGCCACCGGTGAACAGGTCCACTTCGCGCTCAGCCAAGGCAACGACCCGACGCGATGGCGCCAGCTCAATGGCGGTCGGCCGGTGCTGACCTCGGCCATCGGGACGCGCGGCGCCCGCGACCCGTTCATTCTCCGCTCGCCGCGGGGCGACAAGTTCTACCAGATCGCCACCGATCTGCGGATGTACGGCAACGGCAACTGGGACCAGGTGCAGCGGACCGGGAGCAAGTCCATCGTGGTGTTGGAATCGGCCGACTTGGTGAACTGGAGCGCGCCGCGCCTGGCGCGCGTCTCACCGGGCACCGCCGGCAACACGTGGGCGCCGGAGGCCTATCACGACGAGAGCCTCGGGTAGTTCGTCGCGTTCTGGGCGTCGAAGCTGTACTCCGCCAACGATCCGAACCACACCGGCACCACCTACAACCGGATGATGTACGCGACGACGTCCGATCTCCGGACCTACAGCGCCGCGCAGGTGTGGGTCGACAAGGGTTACTCGACGATCGACTCGACGCTCACCAAGCACAACGGCACCTACTACCGCTTCACGAAGGACGAGCGAAGCTCCTCGCAGTCCGCCTGCGGCAAGTTCGTCCTCGCGGAGAAGTCGGCGACGGTCCTCAACCGCAACTACTCGTTCGTCGCCGAATGGCTCGGGAACAACAAGATCAGCCACGGCGAGGGTCCGCTGGTCTTCAAGTCGAACACCGAGGAACGCTGGTACCTGTTCACCGTCTTGCCGGTCACCCAGGCCGAGTACGACCGGCTGCTGCAACGCTGGGGCTGAGCCCGGCCGGGGTGGGGGCGGAGCCCTCCTCGAGCACACCGGGGAGGGCTCCGCCACGGATCAGACGCCGGCCACCTGCTGGATCCACGGCCGGTACCGGGTGATGTTCGTGTACGCGGTGGTGGTCTGCCGGTCGCTGGTCGAAGCGACGCCGACCTGACGACCGGAAGCGAACATCGGGCCACCCGAGTCCCCGCCGGCGGTGATGCCGTCCCCGCGGCTGGCGCACACCGCGACACCGCCGTTGTAGTCACGGCAAGCGACCGACGTGACCCGGACGTTGGCGACCTTCAGGTACCGCGACTGGCAGTTGATCTCCGAACCGCACTGACTGGTCGCGCCCCAGCCGTAGACCTGCACGGTCTGCCCGGTCGCGACGTCGCTGGTGGTGCCCAGCGGCGAGTAGGTGGCGGTCACCGGCGCGGTCAGCCGCACGATCGCGAGGTCCGCGCTGGCGTGCCGGGTGACCGTGGAGCCGGTGGCCATGGTGCCACCACTGGTCTGGTCCAGGCTGCCGATCCGGAAGGTGAACGTGCCACCGCTCGCCACGCAGTGTTTGGCGGTCAGGATGTACTGCGGCGCGATGATCGTCGAGGTACATGTCTGTCGGCCGTTGGCGAAGAGCCTGGCGGCCCACGGCCCGCTCTGGGCGTACTGCCCGCCGATGATCATCGGCTGGACGCCGGACGGGTCCGTGGCCGGTTCCGCGGCGGACGCCACGGGAGCGGTCGCGCCGAGCAGCGCCAGGAAGGCGGTGCCGGCGATCAGGGCGAAGGAGCGCAGTCGCATGGTTCCGACTCATTTCTGCGGCCCGGATTCGGCCGCGCGATGGGGACGGGTGCGCTGATTCTGGGACGCGGCAAGAGAAATCGGACACCGACGAAAGTCGTGCAGTAGGTACCTATCTCTTCACCGCGGTGACCGTTGAGGATCCCTCTAAGTATCGGAGCGCCGTCATGGGCTGCTCCGTTCGACGTCCGTCCACTGGGGACAGATGGTGGCATAACACCGGGGACATAACCTGACGCCGGGGCTTCCCGAAAGCCACGCCCGCCACCACAATCGGGATCATGACCGCAGCACACTGGACCCCGACCTACGGCGACCCCTTCGAGCCGGTGCCCTACCGGCCCACGCGTCCGTCCGCGACGGAATCGCTGGCCACCGCCGCCGATCTGCGCCGCCACATGGACACCCGGCGCACCGTGCGGATGTTCTCCACCGACCCGGTACCCGAGCAGGTGCTGGTGGACGCCATCGCGGTGGCGGCCACCGCGCCCAGCGGCGCGCATCAGCAGCCGTGGACCTTCGTGCTCATCGAAGACGCCGAAACCAAACAGCGCATCCGCGAGGCCGCCGAGGAGGAGGAGCGGATCTCGTATGAGGGCAGGCTCGGCGAAGAGTGGCTGTCGGCGCTGCGCCCGCTGGGTACCGACGCCGTCAAGACCCACCTCACCGACGCCCCGTATCTCATCGTGGTCTTTCAGCAGCGTTACTTCCTCGACGAGGACGGCACCAAGCACAAGCATTACTACGTCGACGAGTCGGTGGGCATCGCGGTCGGCATGCTGATCACGGCGCTGCACCTGTCCGGGCTGGCCGCGTTGACGCATACGCCGTCGCCGATGCGCTTCCTCGGCGAGCTGCTCGAACGGCCGCAGAACGAGAAGGCGTTCGCCGTCATCCCGGTCGGCTATCCGGCGGACGACTGCGTGGTGCCGAACCTCGTACGCAAGTCCATCGATCAGGTGCTGATCCGCCGCTGACCACCCGCGCGGCCCGGGTGTCTGCGCACCCGGGTTGCGCGAAACATCCGGTTTCGGACAGTCAAACTGCGCATTAGTGCAGTTTTCTGCTCACTTTGACGCATCTCTTGACATATCTGGCGGCGATTGGACACAGTCGGGGCATCGAAGGCGACACGAAGGAGTGTTCTTCATGGCCGACCTGCCCTCTGTCTCCCGGCGGACCTTGTTCGGTGGCGCCCTCGCCGCCGGGGCGCTCGCCGCGATCCCGACGAGCGCCACCGCCGCGGAAGAGGTCGTCGAAGCGGAAAGCGCGCCCCGTCGTCCGGGTCAGCGCAGCATGATCGGGGTGCCGTTCGAGCGGCACCAGACCGTCCGAATAGGACTCATCGGGCTCGGAAACCGTGGTATGTCCATGATCGGCGGGTGGAGCGCCGTGCCGGGCGCGGTGGTCACCGCGGTCTGCGACATCCGCGCCGAACGCGCGAAGGCCGCCGCGGACAAGCTCGCCGCCGACGGACGGCCACGTCCGGCCGAATACGGCGGATCGGCCGACGCCTTCAAGAAGATGCTCTCCCGCGCCGACATCGACCTGGCCTACATCGCCACTCCCTGGGAGTTCCACTACCCACAAGGCAAAGCCGCGCTGCTGGCGGGCAAGCACGTCGGCGTCGAACTGCCCATCGCCACCGAGCTCGACCAGCTGTGGGACCTCGTCGACACCAGCGAGCAGACCCGCAAACACCTGTTCCTCGCCGAGAACTGCAGCTACGGCCGCAACGAACTGGCCATCCTCAAGATGGCGCACGAGGGCGTCTTCGGCGAGGTCACCAACGGGCACGGCGGCTACCTGCACGACCTGCGCGAACTGTTGTTCTCCGACACGTATTACACCGACGCGTGGCGCCGCAAATGGCACACCCGCAGCACCGCGAGTTTCTATCCGATGCACGGTCTCGCCCCGATCGCCGCCTGCATGGACGTCAACCGCGGCGATCGGTTCGCCACGTTGCGCGCCACGGCGACCGAGCCGAAGGGCCTCGCCGACTACCGGAAGCGGCACATGCCGCCGGGCCACCCGTCGTGGAAAGAGACCTACATCAACGGTGACCTGGTGACCTGCCTGATCGAGACCGCGCAGGGCCGGATCATCCGCGCCGAACACGACGTCAGCTCGCCGCGCCCGTACAGCCGCATCAACAGCCTCGCGGGCAGCCGCGGCATCGTCGAGGACTACCCCGCCCGCATCTACGTGGAGCCCGACCACAGCGGTCACGCGTGGAAGGACTTCGGGCCGTACCGCGACCGCCACGACCACTGGCTGTGGAAGAAGCTCAAGGACGACCCGAACCTCGGCGGCCACGGCGGCATGGACTACGTGCTGCAATGGCGGATCGTGCAACAGATGCGCGCCGGGCTGGTGCCGGACATCGACGTCTACGACTCCGCGGCCTGGTGCTCCCCCGTGCCGTTGAGCGTGGTCTCGCTGGCGAAGGGCGGGAAGCCGGTCGCGGTGCCGGACTTCACCCGCGGCGACTGGTCGAAGCCCCGGCCGGGGCTGGACTCGCAGCCTTCGGAGATGCCCGGCTAGGCGGAGAGCCGGCCTCGTGAATGGAGTGTCCGTGAAGGCCTCCTTCTCTACCTTGAGCGTCAGGGTCCCGACAAAGTCGAGATCTTGCAGGTCGGTCGACTATTCCTGCACAGTCGAAGGGTCGCATGCACCGGTGGCGTGGGGTCGTGAGTGATAATGAGGCTTATTGAGGGGTAACCCAAAGGTGGCGAGCCTGGGGGCTGATTCGGTGTTGCGGGGAACCGGGA
>NZ_JBVKAE010000084.1:0-3398 GCF_055598845.1 Amycolatopsis sp. NPDC039088
GTTAGTCCGGCGGTGTCCTACTCTCCCACAACCCTTCGGTTGCAGTACCATCGGCGCTGTCAGGCTTAGCTTCCGGGTTCGGAATGGGACCGGGCGTTTCCCTGACGCTATAACCACCGAAACACTATGAAACAACCACTTCCACCGAATACTGCTGGTGGTTGTGTGGTGTTTCAGAGCTGTAGAGTGGATGCGTAACATCTTTGTGGGCAAGTCCTCGGCCTATTAGTACCAGTCAACTCGACAACACATTACTGTGCTTCCATTTCTGGCCTATCAACCCAATGGTCTGTTGGGGGCCTTAACCCACATGGGGTGGGATACCTCATCTTGGAACAGGCTTCCCGCTTAGATGCCTTCAGCGGTTATCCCTTCCGAACGTGGCCAACCAGCCATGCCACTGGCGTGACAACTGGCATACCAGAGGTTCGTCCGTCCCGGTCCTCTCGTACTAGGGACAGCCTTCCTCAAGTATCCTACGCGCGCGGCGGATAGGGACCGAACTGTCTCACGACGTTCTAAACCCAGCTCGCGTGCCGCTTTAATGGGCGAACAGCCCAACCCTTGGGACCTACTCCGGCCCCAGGATGCGACGAGCCGACATCGAGGTGCCAAACCATGCCGTCGATATGGACTCTTGGGCAAGATCAGCCTGTTATCCCCGGGGTACCTTTTATCCGTTGAGCGACACCCCTTCCACCAGGTGGTGCCGGATCACTAGTCCCGACTTTCGTCCCTGCTCGACATGTCTGTCTCACAGTCAAGCTCCCTTGTGCACTTGCACTCAACACCTGATTGCCAACCAGGCTGAGGGAACCTTTGGGCGCCTCCGTTACTCTTTAGGAGGCAACCGCCCCAGTTAAACTACCCATCAGGCACTGTCCCTGAACCAGATCATGGTCCGAGGTTCAGATTCCCAATCCGACCAGAGTGGTATTTCAACAACGACTCCACCAACACTAGCGTGCCAGCTTCACAGTCTCCCACCTATCCTACACAAGCCGAACCGAAAACCAATACCAAACTATAGTAAAGGTCCCGGGGTCTTTCCGTCCTGCCGCGCGTAACGAGCATCTTTACTCGTAGTGCAATTTCGCCGGGCCTGTGGTTGAGACAGCCGGAAAGTCGTTACGCCATTCGTGCAGGTCGGAACTTACCCGACAAGGAATTTCGCTACCTTAGGATGGTTATAGTTACCACCGCCGTTTACTGGCGCTTAAATTCTCAGCTTCACCCCGAAGGGTTAACCGGTCCTCTTAACGTTCCAGCACCGGGCAGGCGTCAGTCCATATACATCGTCTTGCGACTTCGCATGGACCTGTGTTTTTAGTAAACAGTCGCTTTCCGCTGGTCTCTGCGGCCACCCACTCCTAGTCCGCACGGGACTTCAAAGTGTTTGGCCCCCCTTCTCCCGAAGTTACGGGGGCATTTTGCCGAGTTCCTTAACCACAGTTCACCCGATCGCCTTAGTATTCTCTACCTGACCACCTGTGTTGGTTTGGGGTACGGGCCGTGCACGCACTCGCTAGAGGCTTTTCTCGGCAGCATAGGATCACTCTACTTCACCTCAATCGGCTACGCATCACGTCTCAGCCTCATGAAACACGGATTTACCTATGTTTCGGCCTACACGCTTACACCAGTACTACCACTCACTGGCGGAGCTACCTTCCTGCGTCACCCCATCACTCGACTACTACGGAATCAGATCCCACGCTCCACAACACCGCTCCACCCCGAAGGGTTTTGCGATGCGCTTCGGGTGGTTAGTATCAACCGCCTCATCCTGGGCGCACGTGCTCGGGTACGGGAATATCAACCCGTTATCCATCGACTACGCCTGTCGGCCTCGCCTTAGGTCCCGACTTACCCTGGGCGGATTAGCCTGGCCCAGGAACCCTTGGTCATCCGGCGGCAGAGTTTCTCACTCTGCATTCGCTACTCATGCCTGCATTCTCACTCCCACACCCTCCACGACTGGCTTCCGCCGCCGCTTCCCTGGATGCAGGACGCTCCCCTACCCATCCACACCACTAGACACACACTGCAAGAGTGTGAGCCGATGTATTGCATGAATGACACAGCTTCGGCGGTGTGCTTAAGCCCCGCTACATTGTCGGCGCAGGACCACTTGACCAGTGAGCTATTACGCACTCTTTCAAGGGTGGCTGCTTCTAAGCCAACCTCCTGGTTGTCTGGGCAATCCCACATCCTTTCCCACTGAGCACACACTTGGGGGCCTTAGCTGGTGTTCTGGGCTGTTTCCCTCTCGACGACGAAGCTTATCCCCCGCCGTCTCACTGCCACACTCTCACACCACGGTATTCGGAGTTTGGTTGATTTCGGTAACCCGGTAAGGCCCCTAGACCATCCAGTAGCTCTACCCCCGTGGTGAAACATGTGACGCTGCACCTAAATGCATTTCGGGGAGAACCAGCTATCACGGAGTTTGATTGGCCTTTCACCCCTACCCACAGCTCATCCCCTCAGTTTTCAACCTAAGTGGGTTCGGCCCTCCACGTCGTCTTACCGACGCTTCAGCCTGGCCATGGGTAGATCACTCCGCTTCGGGTCTAGACCACGCGACTCAGACGCCCTATTCAGACTCGCTTTCGCTACGGCTACCCCACACGGGTTAACCTCGCCACGCAGCACTAACTCGCAGGCTCATTCTTCAAAAGGCACGCCATCACCTCAACATCACAAGGATGTGCTCGGGCTCTGACGGCTTGTAGGCACACGGTTTCAGGTACTCTTTCACTCCCCTCCCGGGGTACTTTTCATCTTTCCCTCACGGTACTAGTCCGCTATCGGTCTTCAGGAAGTATTTAGGCTTACCGGGTGGTCCCGGCAGATTCACAGCAAATTCCACGAGCTCGCTGCTACTCGGGAACACCACCAAGGTCTCTGAAACTGGTTTTCGCGTACGGGACTCTCACCCACTCCGGTCGCCCATCCCAAGGCGTTCCACTAACCAGCACATCAACCCGAAGAAATGTCAGTCTCTTCAAGGCGGGTCCCACAACACCACACACACAACACCTGACAGCTTGACATGTGCATGGTTTAGCCTCTTCCGCTTTCGCTCGCCACTACTCACGGAATCACGGTTGTTTTCTCTTCCTACGGGTACTGAGATGTTTCACTTCCCCGCGTTCCCTCCACACACCCTATATATTCAGATGCGGGTAACACCACATAACTGGTGCTGGGTTTCCCCATTCGGAAATCCTCGGATCACAGCTCGGTTGACAGCTCCCCGAGGCATATCGCAGCCTCCCACGTCCTTCATCGGCTCCTGAAGCCAAGACATCCACCATGTGCCCTTAATAACTTGACCACAAAGATGCTCGCATCCACTCTACAGTTCTCAAACACCACACCAGAAACAAACGTCC
>NZ_JBVKAE010000085.1:0-3859 GCF_055598845.1 Amycolatopsis sp. NPDC039088
GGTCTTGGTGTGAGAACCACCAGTCCTACCGGGAGCTCACCTCATTCTCGACATCGCCACGCCAACCACCACAATCGAGTTCTCAGACGCTCTCTAAGACACAAGTGGCCCTAACCGTCATCGCCACTCACGAGACCCCAAAGATGTCCTGAGGGCCCCTCAGGCACTATGCCTTCCGTAAACTCGTTGTGAGGACGAGCTGAGGGAGGTGCAGGTGGCCAACGCGGAAGAACGCCGCTTCGAAGTGCTGCGCGCGATCGTCGCTGATTACGTGTCCAACCAGGAGCCCGTGGGATCCAAGGCGATCGTCGACCGGCACAATCTCGGTGTGTCCAGCGCCACAGTGCGCAATGACATGGCCGCGCTGGAAGAAGAGGGGTACATCACCCAGCCCCACACCAGCGCGGGTCGCATCCCCACCGACAAGGGCTACCGGCTGTTCGTCGACCGGATCGCCGAGGTCAAACCGCTGAGCGCCGCCGAACGCCGCGCCATCACGGCCTTCCTCGACAGCGGCACCGACGTCGACGACGTCCTGCGCCGGTCCGTCCGGCTGCTCGCGCAGCTGACCAGGCAGGTCGCGGTCATCCAGTACCCGATGATGACCAACTCCGCCGTCCGCCACCTGGAAGTGGTGCCGCTCACCCCGGCCAGGCTGATGCTGGTGCTGATCACCGACTCCGGCCGCGTCGACCAGCGCACCGTCGACCTCGGCGACGTCATCACCGAGGAGAACGTCGGCAGGCTGCGCACGGTGCTGAACGGCGCGCTCGCCGGCCGCAGGCTGTCCGAAGCCGCCGCTTCCGTCGCCGAACTGCCCGAAAAAGCACCGGGCGAACTGCGCGACAACCTCACCCGCGTCTGCACCGTGCTGGTGGAATCGCTGGTCGAACATCCCGAAGAACGGCTGGTGCTCGGCGGTACGGCGAACCTCACCCGCAACGTCTCGGACTTCCCCGGATCGCTCCGGCAGGTACTGGAGGCGCTCGAGGAGCAGGTCATCGTCCTCAAGCTCCTCGCGGCCGCCCGCAACCCCGGTGCGGTCACCGTGCGCATCGGTGAGGAAAATGAGGACGAGCAGATGCGCAGCACCTCGGTGGTTTCCATCGGCTACGGCATGGACGACATGCTGCTGGGCGGAATGGGCGTCGTCGGGCCGACCAGGATGGACTACCCGAACACCATCGCCGCGGTGCGCGCGGTGGCGAACTACGTGGGGCAGATCCTCGCCGGCCGCTGAACGCGGGCGTCGAGATCGAAGTCAGAAGGAGAAGGCGAAGACGGTGGCGAGGGACTATTACGGCATTCTCGGGGTTGCGAAGAACGCGACGGATCAGGAGATCAAGCGCGCGTATCGCAAGCTGGCCCGTGAACTGCACCCCGACGTCAACCCGTCGGAGGACGCGCAGCACCGGTTCGGTGAGGTGACCACCGCCTACGAGGTGCTGTCGGACCCGCAGAAGCGCAAGATCGTCGACCTCGGCGGCGACCCGATGGACAGCGGCGCACGCGGGAACGGCGGCGGCGACCCCTTCTCCGGCTTCGGCGGTCTCGGCGACATCATGGACGCCTTCTTCGGCGCCGCGGGAGGTGGCGGCGGACGCGGACGCGGACCGCGCAGCCGCGTCCAGCCCGGCTCCGACGCGCTCATCCGTCTCGGCCTCACCCTGGAGGAGTGCGCCACCGGCGTCGACCGGGAGATCACCGTCGACACCGCCATCGTCTGCGACCTGTGCCGCGGCGCCGGCGCGGCCGAAGGCACCGGCACCAAGACCTGCGACACCTGCGGCGGCGCCGGCGAGGTCCAGTCCGTGCAGCGGTCGTTCCTCGGCCAGGTCGTCACCGCCCGCCCCTGCCCGGTCTGCCGCGGCTTCGGCGAGGTCATCCCCGACCCCTGCCGCCAGTGCGGCGGCGACGGCCGCGTCCGCGCGCGCCGCAACGTCACCGCGAAGATCCCGCCGGGCGTCGGCGACGGGATGCGCATCCGGCTGTCCGGCCAGGGCGAGGTCGGCCCCGGTGGCGGCCCCGCCGGTGACCTCTACGTCGAGATCGACGAAGCGCCGCACGAGGTGTTCGTCCGGCAGGGCAACGATCTGCACTGCAACTTCCGCATCCCGATGACCACCGCGGCACTCGGCGCCACGGTGCCCATCGAGACGCTCATCGACGGCGACTACGAACTCGACATCGAACCGGGCACCCAGCCCGCCACCGAACTCGTGCTCACCGGCAAGGGCATGCCGCGCCTGCGGTCCTCCGGCCGCGTCGACGGCCGCGGAGACCTGCACGTCCACATCGACGTCGTCGTGCCGACCAAACTCGACGACGCCCAGCGCGACCTCCTCGTCGAACTGGCCCAGCAGCGCGGCGAAGACGTGCCGTCGCTGTCGTCGAACGGTTCCAAGCCCGGCGGGCTGTTCTCCAAGCTGCGCACCAAGAACCACCGATAACCCGTGCCCGAGACGACACTGCCGGTCTTCCTCACCGCCACGCTGCCCGGCTCCGGGCGCACCACCCTCGACGGTGAGGAAGCCCGGCACGCCGCCACCGTCCGGCGACTGCGGGTCGGCGAACGTCTCGTGCTCTCCGACGGCGAAGGCGGCATGGCGCGCTGCGTCGTCGAAGCCGTGCAAGCAGGCCGCGACGCGGCACTCACCCTCGCCATCGAAGAACACTGGACCGAGGAACCACCCGCACTCCGCGTCATCGTCGCCCAAGCCCTCGCCAAAGGCGACCGCGGCGAACTCGCCGTCGAACTCGCCACCGAAGCGGGCGCCGACGCGATCGTCCCCTGGCGCGCCGCCCGCAGCGTCGCCCGCTGGGAAGAAGGAACCCGCGGCGACAAAGCCCTCACCCGCTGGCGCACCACCGCCCGCGCCGCCGCCAAACAAGCCCGCCGCGCCCACCTCCCCGAAGTCGCCGAACCCGCCACCACCCGCGAACTCGCGGAACTCGTCCAGACCGTTTCCCGCGCCCTCGTCCTCGAATCCGGCATCACCACCCGGCTCACCGAGATCGAACTCCCGCCACAAGGCGACATCCTCCTCATCGTCGGCCCCGAAGGCGGCATCACCGACGACGAACTCGCCACCCTCACCGGCGCCGGCGCTACCGCCATCCGGTTGGGCCCCACCGTTTTGCGCACCTCGACCGCCGCCGCCGTCGCCCTCGGCGCGCTAGGGGTTCTCACCGACCGCTGGAAGTGAAAAAACACCCCACAATTTTGCGGCGAGTTATGGCGCGATCACGCAAACAGCCGTTACTCTCGTTAACTGACGCGCAACACACGGTTTCGGCGCGCCACTGGGGATGAAGCCCAGTCGCGCGCGTGAATCCCCGCCGGGCACCTCCCCCCTCGGTCCGGCGGAGCCGCGGCGGCGGTGGACCGACCCCCAGGGTCCACCGCGCCGCGGCATCTTCATTTGGGGCCACGCAAGCTCGCTTCGCTCGTTGCTCCGCCCCGATTTCGATGCCACAGCACGGTTCCGCGTGTCTGCACTGGCTCACCGGACTCCCAGCGGTCCGTCCGTGAAGGCTCAGCCGTCTCGGCGAAGTCGCATCACTGCTGGTCGGCTCCACTTCTAGAGCGGGACAAGACGAACGTGTCGTGGTGGACACGGCGGGAGCGGGCTCGCGCGGGAGGCTCAAGCGGTGCTTTCGCGTGGCTGGATGGATGACACGTGTGATCCGGCGGAGGACACGTGTGACTGGATGGATGTCACACGGGAGCCCTACCTCGACTTCGCCACACACGCCCCCCTGACCTGAATCGCCCCGGGTTCGGTAGAGACTCGTTGTTGGGGTCAGGCGACCAGGCTGATCAGGTCGCCGTCCGCGTACAGGGTCTCGAACTCGACGG
>NZ_JBVKAE010000086.1:0-2781 GCF_055598845.1 Amycolatopsis sp. NPDC039088
TGGGACACTCAACGTCCCAATTCCTTCATAGACGTCGGCCTGCGCCATGACGAAGAGGTCTCCGACCAGCAAGATTTCGACTTTGCCGGGACCCTACTCTGAGGGTAGGGAAGGAGGCCTTCACGGACCTTCGAGCCGCTCAGCCGACGATGTCGATCTCGAAATCCGCGTTCGAGCTGTATTCGAAGTCGGCCCACACCGCGCCCGGCAGGGGGTACCGCCGGTGCGCCACCGTTTTCGGATCGAATCCGGGCGTCTGCAAGGGATTCCCGCCGACACCGACCTTGTCGCTGCCCCAGGCGAAGATATTGCCCTGCCAGACGGGAGCGTCGGTGGTGCCGTCGCCGTCGACACGCGGCCGGACGATGATCGCGGCCGTATCGCTGCCGGAGAGCAGCAACCGCACGGACGTGACGGCCGGGCTGGCCGGAATGGTCCTTCGTTCCATGAGTTCTGTCGTCGCCTTCCGTTTCGGGGCGGCGCCGCCGCCGGTCAAGTGGGCGTTCGTGTAGGACTCGTTGAGATCGACACTGCTCGCCCGGATACCGGGGATCTGGCCGGCGTCCGAGTATTGGTGCACGTCGTAGCGGCCCGCGGCGGCGTCGGGTTTGGCGCCGTAGCGCGCGATCCAGATCACCAGGTCCGGCACGCCGAGACGATCCGGGCGCAGCATTTTGGCGAGTGAATTGTTCATGTAGATACCGGGCCGGAAACCGTGCCCCGCCACGCGGTCGCAGAATCTGATCGAGAAGTCCCGCTTGCTCCCGTCCGGGATGTTCGGCGTACCCGAACCCGGCGGGTTGTCCTCTAGATCGAGCATCGGGACGCACCCTGTCGCCCCGAGCCTGCGGACCTGCGCGATGAACAAGTCGGCCTGTGCCTCAGGCGACGGACTCGCCTGAGCGAAATGGTAACCACCTACCGGAATACCGGCGGCCCTCGCCCCGGCCACCAAGGCGTCGCCGGTATTGCGCCCCCCGTTCGGGAGACCACCGCCGTCCGTGAGCTTGACGAACGCGAAAGTCACGCCGTGCTTCTTGACGGCTTGCCAGTCAGTAACAGTCTGAAAGCGGCTGTAGACATCTATTCCCAGCGCCATTGTTACAGCCTGACGGGTGAGTCTGTTGGCCAAAAGGGCCTAGTGGGCGATAACTGGTACGCCCGATTCGCCCTTTTGGGCGGCGCCTCCCCGGCTGACCCGGCTGACCCGTGCCCGTACTGTGACAGTCATGGCGTCTCGAAGCCCCTTTCGCTGGCTGACCCGGTGGGCGGACTGGTTCGAAGAGCGCGGTGTCTACGTCCCCGGCGAGGAGAGCCGCGCGGTCGACCCGATGCGGGATTTCGGCTGGCTGATCGTGGCCTGGGTGTCCGGCCTGGCGATCTTCATCCTGTTCTTCGCCTTCGCCGTTTGAGCGTGGTCGATGTGCCACTCAGGTGACGACTGTCACTAGCCGTACCTTTCCGATCACGGAACGGCCACGGGTGTACACCAGGTGCGCCTCAACCCGGCCGCGCCGCTCCTCTCAGCTGACGAAGACCGTCACTCTGGACTCTTCGGCACTAATACCTACCTCGAACGGCCCACTCGACCCGCCGACTGGAGTAACCGCACATGGCGCCCCCGCGCACCCCGAAGCTCTTGATCGCCGCCTGCTCGTTGCTGCTGGCGACCGCGTGCGGGGTTCCGGCACCGGAAAAAGGGGCCGCGGCGCTCGGCGCGGACACCCCGGCGCAGGGTCTGGCCGCGACGCACGCGGAAGGCGACCTCGCGTTCGGTGCCCCGCACCGGTTCGCGACCGGGGTCACGATCTCCGTGTCCTCCCCGAAGTCGTTCCGCCCCAGCACGTCCGCGTACCCGCAGAGCCCGCGCGCGGTGGCGTTCGGCATCGACGTGACGAACGCCGGCGACGGGGTCTACCGGCTCTCCGGTCTGTCCGTGACGGGTGAGGTCGACGGCGAAAGCTCGTCGGTCAAACAGGTCGTCGACCCGGTGCAGGGCTACAACGGCATCGCGGACGCGGGCAAGGACGTCGCACCCGGCCGGTCGGTACACCTCAACCTGGCGTTCGCCGTTCCGGACAAGCCGGTGAGGCTGCGTCTGCAGGTCCGGCCGAACCCCGCGGAGCCGGTCGCCGCCACCTACTGCGGGAAGGTCTGACGCCTCCGGTTCGCTACCGTGTGCGTCATGACCGAGCAGCGACTCTCCCCCGGCGACACCGCGCCCGATTTCACCCTCCCCGATCACGAGGGCAACGACGTCTCGCTCAGCGACTTCCGCGGCAAGTCGGTCGTCGTGTACTTCTACCCGAACGCGGGGACGCCGGGCTGCACGAAGCAGGCCTGCGACTTCCGGGACAGCCTCGCGCAGCTCAACGACGCCGGCTATCAGGTACTCGGCATCTCCCCGGACAAGCCCGCGAAGCTCGCGAAGTTCGTCGAGGCGGAGAAGCTGACCTTCCCGCTGCTCTCCGACACGGAGAAGACCGTCCTCAAGGCGTACAGCGCCTTCGGCGAGAAGAAGAACTACGGCAAGGTCTACGAGGGCGTCATCCGCTCGACCTTCGTCGTCGACGCGGACGGCAAGATCGCCGTGGCGCAGTACAACGTCCGGGCGACCGGGCACGTCGCGAAGCTGCTGCGGGACCTCTCCCTGGCGTAAAGCCTCGTGAGTGGGGGGTTGGGGTTTGACCCCAACCGCCACCCCCCACCACCCCCAACCGACAACTTCCTGGGTTCTTTCCCCCGGTTTCCCGACGCCTTCCCCCCGTTTGAAGACCGATT
>NZ_JBVKAE010000087.1:0-2384 GCF_055598845.1 Amycolatopsis sp. NPDC039088
ACTTCTTCTTGCCCATAGTCTCCATGATGAGGGACATCCTTCCGGAGGCACACAGCCTCCTGATCTTGGATGTCCGTCAAAACGGGTCACGCCCAGCCAACTGGAATGCGCGTCGATGGCCGACGACTACGACAAGCTTCTTGGCCCGGGTGATGGCTGTGTAGAGCAGGTTTCGTTGTAGGAGCACATGTGGTGTGCCGGTGATGAGGGGGATGACGACATAAGGGTATTCGCTGCCTTGAGAGCGGTGGACGGTGATGGCGTAGGCGTGGGCGAGGTCCTCTAATTCATCCAGGTCGTAGGTGACGGTTTCGCCGTCGTCGAGCCGGACCTCGATGTGCTGGTCCTCCATGTTGATCGCGCTGACGATACCGCTCGCTCCGTTGAACACGCCGTGGGTGCCTTTGGCGTAGTCGTTGCGGGTGGGCGTCACCCGGTCGCCGATGCGGAAGGCGCGCTCGTCGGCCCAGTACTGGGTTTGGTCGTCGCCGTGTGGATTGAGTTCGTCCTGGAGGAGGCGGCCGATGTTGAGGGCTCCGGTTTCTCTGCTCTTGGCTGGACACAGGACCTGGACGTCTTGTGGCGCAACGCCTTGCTTTCTGGGCAGGCGTCGAGTGGCGATATCGACCACCAGGTTCGGAATGCTGCCGGATTCGGTCTCTTCAATGTCGTGGAACCAGAATTCGGCGCTGTTGTCCGGCATTCTTCCCGCTACGACGTTGTTCGCGCTCTCGACGATGCTGCTGCCGGGTCCCTGTCGGTAGACCTGATCGAGGCGGACCGACGGAATGGTGACGACGTCAAGCAGGTCGGCCAGGATGCAACCAGGTCCGACGCTGGGGAGCTGGTCGACATCGCCGACCAGGAGAAGGTGGCTGCCGGACGGGATCGCGCGGATGAGTTTGTCGGCAATGGTGATGTCCAGCATTGATACCTCGTCGACGACGATGATGTCCGCGTGTGTTGCGTCGCTGACGCCGAACAGGCCGCCGTCGTCTGGTCGGTTGTACCGATCGTGCACCAGCCGGTGAACTGTCATCGCGCGGAGGCCAGTGAGATCGGAGAGTCGTTTGGCCGCGCGCCCGGTCGGCGCGGCGAGGGTGATCTTCGCACCTCGCGACTTGGCCTCGCGGGCGATCGCGCCAACGGTGTAGCTCTTGCCGCAGCCTGGGCCGCCTGTGAGGATTGACACCGTTTGCGTGAACGCCATGAGGACAGCGTCTTCTTGGCGTTGGCTCAACGGCGGCTCGGGTGCTTCGGCAAGGTCTGTTGCTACATGACGGTTTGCGGCGGGTCGGGGCATATGCGACGACGATTGCAGCAGTCGTCGCAGGTTGGCTGCGAGGGTTGTCTCGGCTCGGTGGAGCCAGACGATGAAAACGACTACGTCCTCTTCATCGTCCGGGGCGTGTTCGATGATGACTCGCTCCTGGTCGCGCAGGCGGTGCAGCGCAGTGCGAATCAGTTCTGCGTTTTGGCCGACCAACTCGACGGCATTCCGGATGAGCGCGCTGTAGGGCAGGTAGCAATGCCCGGCCTTGCTGCGCGCTTCGTCCAGTACGTGGACGAGCGCCGCTTGCAGCCGTGCTGTGCTCTGCTCGGGAACTCCGACCGCGAGCGCGATCTTGTCCGCTGTAAGGAACCCGATGCCACGAACTTGCTCGATCAGCTGATAGGGCTGCTGCTGCACGATCCTCAGTGCCTCGGCACCCAGCTGTTTGTGGATGCGGACGGCCAGGGACGGGCTGACTCCGACGCCTTGCAGGAACACCATGACTCCGCGAATCGCTTGTTGTTCCTGCCAGCCTTCGAGGATCATGGTTTGGCGTGCCTGCCCGATCAGATGGACCTCCTGCAGGCGATGCGGTTCGTTGTCAATGACATCGAGTGTGTTCGCACCGAAGCGGTCCACGATCGATTGCGCGATGCTCTTGCCGATGCCTTTGATCAGGCCGGAGCCGAGGTAGCAGCGAATCGCGTGGATGGTGGCGGGCAGGATGTGCTCGCACTCAGTCACACGGAAGGTCTCGGCATGTCGGACGCCGGTTGCCCATCGACCGGAGACTCGAAGGGTTTCGCCGGGCTGCAGGCCGGCCAGGATCATGCCCGCGATCTTTGCCGTGTCGTCGCGTTCGCCGATGGTGAGGAGGGCGATGGTGTGGCCGTCCGCGCCGACGTGAATGATGCGTTCGACGACGCCTTCAATGACGATGCTGACTGGTTCCGGCAACGTGATCTCCACAGCCCCAGGTCCCCGGTCAGTGCTCCGCCGGACGTGGAGCGCATCTTAGAGAGCGTCTGAGAACTGATGTCACTGGTCTGGGTTGCGGGTGAGTCGGCTGGTCATGGTTCTGATCATGGCGATGTAGATCATGGCTTCGTGG
>NZ_JBVKAE010000088.1:0-1887 GCF_055598845.1 Amycolatopsis sp. NPDC039088
TCCCCGCAAAACACTGAACTGGCTTACCCCGCAAGAGAAACTCACCATGATACTGTCCTAAATAGACCATGTTGCGACGACCGAGTGAATCCGCCTGGCTTTCGCGACACGCTACCGAGACCCCGCCAGTCAGCGTAGCAAGCGCCACGTCCGGGCCACTTTCCCAGGACGCAGCACGACCCTCGGCAGGCGCCCAACCCCCGAAAAAGCCCCCCAGCGGGCTAGACCTTTCAGCCCGGAGACGGACGCCCCCAACGGCCCCCACTCCTAGCCTGATATTGAGAATTTCGTTCGATACCAAGGAGTTCGGGTTGCTCAGGAAAACAGCCATCGTGGTGGGGCTTCTCGTCGCCGGCGCGTTGACGCCGGCGACGGCCGCCATCGCGACACCTTCGATCACCTGGCACGGCTGCGTGACGGGGCCCGGCGACGACCTGGGCGCGGAGCTGGACAAGGCGGGTGCGCAGTGCGGCGACATCGTCGTGCCGGTCGATCATCGCCGTCCGCGGGGGCGGCAGATCACCGTCGCGCTGGCCAGGGTGAAGGCCACCGACCCCGCGCGCCGCCGTGGCGTGGTGCTGCTCAATCCGGGCGGGCCCGGCGGTCCGGCCAGGGAAATGGTCCTGGCCGGGCCCTTCATGCCGGAGATCGCGGCACAGTACGACCTCGTCGGCATGGACCCCCGGTTCGTCGGGCGCAGCTCGCCGTTGCGGTGCGCTTGGCCGACCGACACGTTCACGCGGTCGGCAGGGCCGGACCGCAGGACGTTCGGCGAAAGCGTGGCACTGGCGAAGGAGCTGGCGCGTGGCTGCTCGGGCAACGATCCCGAGTTGCTGCGGGCCGCGTCGACCCGCGAAACCGCCAGGGACATGGACGTCGTGCGGGCCGCGCTCGGGGAACGGAAGATCTCCTACATCGGGGCGTCGTACGGGACCTATCTCGGCGCGGTCTATCTCCAGATGTTCGGCTCGCGGGCCGACCGGTTCGTGCTCGACTCGTCGGTGGATCCCGAGGTGTACGGGCCCGGCCTGCTCCGCCCGACCGCCCCAGCGCTTGACGCGGCGTTACGGAACTGGGCGCGTAGCGCGGTGGGCCGAGGTCTGGGGGAGACCGCGGAGCAGGTGCTCGCGACGGTAAGGGACGTCGCGCGCTCGGCCGAGCGGCGGCCGTTCGCGGTCGGAAAGTTCACAGTGGACGGTCATACCGTGCCGTATCTGTACTTCGCGAACCTCTATGACGACCGACCCGCGTCGCAGGCCGAGTTCGCCGCCACTATGCGGACGCTCCGCGATGCCGCGGCCGGTCTTCCCGTCACGCCTTCGAAGACACTGAGCGCGCTCCTCGACGGCTTGACGACAGGGTCCGGCGACGCGAACGACCGGGCGGGGACGCCGATCATCTGCGCCGATCGCGCGGCTTCCCGCGACCCGAAGTCGTACTACCGGGACATCCAGGCGCATCGGTCCGCCGAGCCGTTGTTCGGTCCGCTGGCCCGCAACATCACGCCGTGCGCGTTCTGGCCCGTGACGCCTGCCGAATCCGCCACCCGGATCCGCAATACCGCACCGGCTCTGCTTCTCGGCTCGACCGGTGATCCCGCGACGCCCTACGCCGGGCAACTCGCCATGCACCGGGCACTCGGCGGTTCGCGGCTGGTGACGGTGGAAGGCGCCTACCGGCATTCCGTGTTCCTCAAAGGCGACAGGTGCGTCGACACCGCGGTCCGGGACTACCTGCTGGGTGGTGAGCTCCCCGCGGACCGCACCTGCCGCTAGCGCTGTGTCCGCGCCCGGACGTGCGCGCGCTCGCCTTGAGGTCCGAACAGGACGAGGGTTTCGACGGCGCCGCTGTCGGCCGAGCCGAGCCAGTGCGGGAGCGAGGTGTCGA
>NZ_JBVKAE010000089.1:0-1770 GCF_055598845.1 Amycolatopsis sp. NPDC039088
AAACCGCACTCGCACCGCCCGCGCCAACAACAATCCACCCGACATCACAAACTCCCAGCTCACAGAGGGTGTTGCGACGACCGAGTGAATTCGCCCCACTTTGAGGACATGTGGTGTCCCGAAAGTGACTTTCGCGACATGAGCAGCGGGGGTCGGCCACGAGGGAACGCGCACCGCGGAAAGTACCGGTCACGACAACTTTTCCTTACCCTCAATAGGTTGTTGCCGCCGAGTGTCGATCTATAGGTATGCCGGGGGGCCGTCGCCGGTGTGGCTGGCGGGCTCCTCGGCATTCGACGCAAGCTGGCGAGCCGCTCTCAGCCCACTGATCAATGTCGGCGTGGCAAGGCTTCGGCTGACGATGACCCCGGTCTTCGGGTGTTCAACGCCCGGCGCTGGCCTGATGTGACGAATCTAAGAGCGCGACAGCCGCGAGGGCGTCCGTCACCGGTCTGACACGTCTAGCCCACTCGGGGGGGCGGTTGTCGCCGAGTGCCGGTCTGCAGGCATACCGAGGGGCCCGTCGCCGACGTGGCTGGCGGGCTCCTCGGGTGATGCGGGTTAAGCGGCGGCGCGGTGGAAGGTGTTGCGCCTGGGTCTTCGCAACGGGTCCAAATACTGGGGTGGTGTGAACTCCGGGAGTCCGTCGGGCGCCATCCGGACTTCCCAGTCGCCATGGTGGATCAGCCGGTGATGAAAACCGCACAACAAGGTGAGATTCCGCAGGTCGGTCGGTCCGCCATCGGCCCAATGATCAATATGGTGGGCGTGGCAGTGCTTGGGCTGCCGGTGGCAGCCGGGGAAGGCGCAGCCTCGGTCGCGGATGTTGAGTGCCCGTCGTTGGCCTGGGGTGACGAATCGTCGTAGCCGTCCCATGTCGAGGGGTTCACCAGCGGCGCTCAGAACGACGGGCAGCATCAAGCAGTCGCAGGCGGCGAGGCGTGCCTCGCGGGCGGTCATTTCCCCGACGAAGTCCAGGCACGCTGTGCCGATCCCGGTCTGCAACTCGTCGAGGCCGATGGTGACGTGGAGCAGCGTCCGGTAGCCGGAGGTGCCGGGCTGGTCCGGGCACGCGATCGCCAAATCCAAGATCTCCGCGAAGGCGTCGCCTTGGCGTTCCGGTTTGGTGCGAGGGTCGGCTTGGCCGAACTCGTCCACCGGTCGCGGTTTCGCGTAGGCATCGAGAACAGCGGCGGTGCGGGCACCCAGCTCGTCATCCAGAAGCCCGGTCAGTTTCCAGAAGCCGTCTCTGCGGCGCTCCAGCGTGACCTCCCGTACGGGCTGGGCGGGTTCAGGGTCCTTGGGTTCGTTGCCGTCAGGGTCGAGCCAGGCCAGCAGGTTTTCTTCGGCCTGTCTGAGCTGTCTCGGCCCCGCCTCGCAAGCAAGATCAGCCAAGATCTTCTCCGCACACTTCCGATCTTCGGACGACACCTCCGCCGGGATCTTCTTCAGAAACTCCAGAATCTGATCGATCCGGTGTTCTCCGATCACCCCATCAGCCGCAGCCGCGGCAGTGGCAGGCGCGAACGCCGGGATCTCGGTGCCATCGAGTGCGCGGGTCGGGTTCAACGCGATCGCACGCCGCACGATCGGACCCGCCTCACCCCGGCTCAACCCCGCGACATCGGCGAACCACGACACCGTGGAACCATAGCCATACAAGTCTTTCGGGCCGCGAGACTCAATCTCCGCCAAAAACCGCCCCAACGCGGCGGAAGCCACCCGGATCACCTGCAGAGACTGCTGCACGCCATGGCCAAGCTCCAACTT
>NZ_JBVKAE010000090.1:0-1625 GCF_055598845.1 Amycolatopsis sp. NPDC039088
GTGGACAGTCAAGGAGGCCCCACTGTCTCAGTGGGGAGTCCTTGATTGCGACCAGTCCGCGAAGGTCTCCTTCGCTACCTTCAGGGCAGGGAAGGGGACCTTCACGTCAGCGAGGCGATCACGCCATGTTTGCCTTACCCCTCAAACAGAACCGTCATTACCACTCACAAGGCTGGCAGCCAGGGGTCCGGCAAAGTCGGCGGGCTATCGGGTTCGACGATGTAGGGATTGCAGCAGCCAGGCGGGGAAGATTCCGGACGTTCAACGGCCGCGATCTTCCCCACCGAGCACAGCCGCACCAGTGGTAACCAAACGAGGCCGTAAGCCGCCGATTTCCGGCACAGTTCCGCGCCCTTCATGCCCGTTCCACCAGTGCGTAGACCCGGGCGGGGCTGCCGGAGCCGCCGACGATCGGGAGCGGGCTGACGATCAACAGCGATCCGGTCGGTGGCAGACTCGCCAGGTTCCGCAACTGGGTCAAACCGTGCTTTCCCGCCCCCAGCAAGAGTTCGTGACAGGGGAAGGCTGGTTCGAGAGCCAGCGCCTGCCCCGCGTCCGTGCCCACCGTCTCCACTCCGAACCCGGTGATCGGCGCCTCCTCGGCGAGCCAGCGGGCACAGTCCGCGGAGATCCCCGGCGTATGCGGGCCGCTCTCGTCGTTGTTGAGGAAGTTCTCCTGCTCGTGTGAACGAGCGTCCCACCCGGTGCGGTAGAGCAGCCATCCACCGGCGGGAAGCGGCCCGTGCTCACGTTCCCACTCGCGGATGTCGTCGACGGACAGCAGGAAGTCCGGATCTTCGGCCGCGCGGGCCGACGCGTCGAGCACCACCGCCGCGGCGACCAGCGTCCGCAGCGGGACCTCGGAGACGTCGTGGCCGTCCTTGCCCGAGAGCCAATGCACCGGGACATCGAGATGGGTTCCGGTGTGCTCGCCCGTGTGGATGTTGTTCCAGTACCAGCGCGGCCCACGTTCGTCGTAGCGGCTTATCTCCTCCAGGCCGAACGGGATCGTGTTCGCGAACGGCTCCGGCAACTGCAGAACCGGCGTGCTCGCGCTCAACGGTGCCGTGAGGTCGACGACCTCGATCGCGCCGGCGGTGATGGCGGTGTTCAGCTGGGCCAACAACGACATGCGTGCCTCCCGGGGTGACTGCGGTGTCTCGGTCACTTTAGGCCGATTTCGGTGCTGGGTGGGATCCCTGGCTCAGACTTGCCGGACGGGTTGCACAGCACGGAGATCGTGGAATGGCGGATATATTCGCACTACTGTCCATAGAGGACAGTAGCTGGAAACTTTCTGCCCACAACGTCACTCTTGCGCGCTCCTCCGACCACAACGGGAACACCACGCGACACGGAACACCCTTTCGCCACCCAGAACGATCATCATCCAGTCGGCGCGCTGACCATCCTAGCCCGAGTAAAAACAATTTCATATTCGCACACCTGTTCGATCTTCGGTATTCTGGTGGCGTGTCCAGTAGACGAACCCTCGAACCGCCACAGGAGTTGTGGCGTGCCGGTGCGCGGGAGCTCGCGCACGGCGTGGTCGAGCGAATGTCGCTGGCACGACAAGCTTTGGCGGAGGTCGGGCAGTTCCTGGTGGAGATCGAAGCCCGGGGCCC
>NZ_JBVKAE010000091.1:0-1523 GCF_055598845.1 Amycolatopsis sp. NPDC039088
CAATGCCGTTAAGTTACCGTTTGTCGATTCCTGTATCTGGCTTTGAATTTGATGCGTGTCGTAGCGTCGGAAATGCTTGGCGATGATTTAATCCCTGCATGAGCAATTCGCCTCTGGGGTCACATGAACGGATCGTCGACCGAATCGGGATTGGCGTTCTGACTCGGGTATTTCATCGTGACCTGGTGGACGAGGTTCTCCTCTCAACAGGAAGCCGGGAACAGCGACGGCGTCTGCTGCCGGCGAGGGTTGTCGTGTACTACGTGCTCGCCTTGGCCTTGTTCTTCGCTGATTCATACGACGAAGTCATGCGGAAGCTTGTTAATGGACTCAGGTTCGGACGCGCATGGCGCGACGACTGGCATGTTCCGACGCCGTCTGCGCTTTCGCAAGCCCGGACGCGACTGGGTCCCGAACCGCTGCGTGAGCTGTTCTTCCGTGCAGCTGTTCCTATTGCCGAGTCCTACAGTCGCGGCGCCTGGTATCGCGGCCGGCGCAAGATGGCCATCGACGGTGTGATACTCGACGCTCCTGACACCTCGGAAAATGTCGACCGCTTCGGTAAGAAAGGACACGGAGGCGGCGAGAGCGTTTATCCACAGGTGCGCGTTGTCGGCCTGGTCGAGTGCGGAACTCACGCCATGGTCGCGGCCGCTGTCGACTCCTGGCGCGTCTATGAAAGGGAGCTCGCCGCCCGACTTCTCGATCAGGTCGAGCCGGACATGCTGATCATGGCCGACCGTGGCTTCTTTAGCTACGAACTGTGGAAACAAGCCGGAGCCACTGGGGCAGACCTCCTGTGGCGGGTCAGCAGCAACATTCACCTCCGCGTCGTGGAAGAGCTGCCCGACGGCTCATACCGCTCAGAACTCCTCCCCAAGCAACTGAAAACAGACCTGAACAGGGGCATGAAACGACGCATCCCCGAAGGCACTCTGCTTTCCGTTCGAGTCATCGAATACCAGGTGTCCAATCGAGGTGAAGGGGAAACTGTCCGGCTTGTCACCACACTGAACGACCACCGTGAAGCTCCCGCTATCGAACTCGCCGCGCTCTATGCCGAGCGATGGGAATTCGAGATAGCCCTCGACGAGGTCGAAACCCATCAACAGGGCGGCTACCGCGTCCTTCGATCGAAGAAACCGGATCTCGTGGAACAAGAAATCTGGGGACTGCTGCTCACGCACTACGCAATACGACACCTCATGCACCAAGCCGCCGACACAGTCGACATAGACGAAGACCGGCTCTCATTCATCCGCAGCCTCCGCGTCGTCCGGCGAACCATCGCCAACGGCGCGGATTTTCCCCCCGAATAGCAACAACGAGGCCTACCGCGAAGCCATTCATGAAATCGCCTCACATCCGAACCCGCGCCGACGACAACGCACCTACCCGAGAGTCGTCAAACGGCGACAAGTAGGCGACAAGCTCACCAAAAGAGCCCGCCACACTCAGACGCGACACAACGCCGCCCCACAGCTCACGCTGCGCCGAAGCCCGCTCCTAACTTAACGGCATTG
>NZ_JBVKAE010000092.1:0-1329 GCF_055598845.1 Amycolatopsis sp. NPDC039088
TGGGGTTGACCCGTTTTGACGGACAGGGTCGATGAGGTGGTGTCAGGCTACCTGACGGCCGGTTGTGTAGTCGGTCGCGTGGTGGCTGGTTTCGTAGGCGTTGGGGCTGAGGTAGCCGAGGCTGGAGTGCAGGCGGCGGGTGTTGTACCAGCCTTCGATGTACTCGAAGATCGCCTTGTGCACAGCGGTCCGCGTTGGCCAGCCACGGCGATCGATCAGTTCAGTTTTGATCGTGGCGAAGAACGACTCGGCGACCGCGTTGTCCCAGCATTCTCCTTTACGCCCCAACGATAAATGCACCTCATGGTACTCGGCGAGATCGACGAATTGGGTGGAGGTGTACTGGCAGCCCCGGTCGGAGTGGAAGATCACCCCAGGTGCGGGGCGACGCTGCGCCACCGCGTTGTTGAGCGCCTCGGCGATGAGGTCGGTGCGCAAGTGATCCGCGGTGGCCCATCCGACAACCCGCCGTGAGCCGAGATCGATCACCGTGGCCAGATACAGCCAGCCTTCCCATGTTCGGATGTAGGTGATGTCGCCGCACCATCGAGTGTTGATTTCCCTTGCGCCGCAGGAGAAATCCCGCTTGATCAGATCAGCTGAGGTGGTCGCGGCCGGGTCGGGAACCGTCGTGGTGCGCCACCGTTTCGGTGCCCGGCCAGCGCGGCCGGTGGCGCGCAGGAGCCGGGCGACGCGCTTGCGGGAATGCCGCCGTCCGCGGGCGCGTAGTTCGGCGTGGAGCCGGGGTGTTCCGTAGGTGCCTTTCGACTCGTCGTGGATCGCGATGATCTCGGCGGTCAATTCCTCGTCCTGCCGCCGGCGGGCGGAGGGGGCGGCGTCGCGGTGGGCGTAGTAGGCGGCTCGGGAGACCTTGAGTAGCTCACAGGAACGTTTCACGTTGCCGGTGGTGCTGGCGTTCTCCGCCTCGATGAACGGGTACACGTTCACCGGGTCTCCTTCGCGAAGAAAGCTGTTGCTCGTTTGAGGATCTCCACGTCCTCGGACAAGCGGCGGTTTTCTCGCCGTAACCGGGCCAGCTCGGCCCGCTCATCGGTGGTCAGCCCGCCGTCGGTGCTGGTTCCCGCGTCCCGCTCAGCCTGCGCGATCCACTGCCGCACAGCGGTCTCGGTCAGGTCGAAGTCCTTCGTGACCTGCCCGATCGACCGGTCCCCGCGCTGACACAGCTCGACGATCTCAGCCTTGAACTCCCGCGTGAACGAACGCCGAGCCCGAGACTTCTTCTTGCCCATAGTCTCCATGATGAGGGACATCCTTCCGGAGGCACACAGCCTCCTGATCTTGGATGTCCGTCAAAACGGGTCACGCCCA
>NZ_JBVKAE010000093.1:0-1283 GCF_055598845.1 Amycolatopsis sp. NPDC039088
GCGAGGGCGGAGTTGTTGAGGTCGGCGAAGACCTGTTCGATGATGGCGTGTTTGCGGTGATACTCGTCGGCGACGGGCAGGTCGAAGCCGGTGTCGGTGAACACGGCGTGGTAGTTGAAGACACGGAACAGCTCGCCCTGGGTGTTGGTCTTGAATCTGGGGGTGCGGCGGACCAGCAGCCGCGCGGTGACCTGGCGGCCGGGGTTCTCGGCGGTGTGGACGAACGCGGTCAGTGTGGTTTCGGCGATCTCGGTGTGGGTGATCAACTCGCCGGATAGCGGGTCGGGGATCGGGTGCCGGTAGGCGATCGTGGTCCAGTCGTCCTCGCCGATCCGGTCGATCACCTGCTTCACTGCCGCGTTTTTCTGGGCGGTGACCGAAAACAACGCGCCCGCCCGGCGGATCGCGGCGATGATCGGGCCGGTGAAGAACGCGGAATCCGCGCGGACCACGACCGTCCCGGTCGCCCCGGCCCGGCGTGCGAGCCCGATCGCCTCGGTGATCATCGACGCGGCCCCGCGGCGGGAATCACAGTTCCCGCCCCGTAACCGGGAGGTCAGGATCACCGGCGCGCAGACCGGGGACGACAGGGTGGCGATCAGGTGGTTCAAACCGCGGACCCCGTTGTAGGCGAACCCGCTGCCCTGCTTGCCGTGCCCGTAGGTTTCCTTGATCTTGGCGTCGATATCGATAAACGCCAGCCCCTCGACCCCGGCCAGCAGCGACGGAACCCGCCCGGCCAGCCGGACCAGCGCCTCGGCCGCGGCCGAGGCCAGCTGACCGACGTGGCCGTGGGTGAACCCCCGCAACCACGAACCACACGTCGAGGGCGCCCGGAGACCGGTGAACAACCGGCGCATCCCACCGTGCCGGATCACGTCCAGATCCTCGATCGAGTCCCCGCCGGCGACCATTCCGGCCACCACCGACAGTGCTTTCGCGCCCGTGTTCGCCCCGACCGCAATCCCCAGGTCAACCCGGTCTTCGATCAGCCCGCCCAGGCCGATGTCCTCCGCCAGCCGCAGCACCGGCACCAGCCCCGCGCACGACACGAGACCCTCATCATCGAACCTCACCGACACCGATCCGGCGGTATGAGACGATCGCATCCAGCAGATGCCCTCTCGCTAGGTGGTTTTTGTTCCGTCGCAAGAACAATCATCCCAAGCCAGAGGGCATTTGCGTACCCAGACACACCCCAAACACCCACACCACACCGGTGGATCCAGGCTCAACGTCCCAATTCCTTCATAGACGTCGGCCTGCGCCATGACCAAGAGGTC
>NZ_JBVKAE010000094.1:0-1242 GCF_055598845.1 Amycolatopsis sp. NPDC039088
GGCGAATTCACTCGGTCGTCGCAACACCCTCTGTGAGCTGGGAGTTTGTGATGTCGGGTGGATTGTTGTTGGCGCGGGCGGTGCGAGTGCGGTTTTGGGAGTTGGTGCGGGCGGGTCACCCGGTCAGGCCTGCTTGTGGATTGGCGGGCGTGTCGCATGAGACAGGGCGGCGGTGGTTTCATGAGGCTGGCGGGGTGATCGGAAACGCACCCCGCCCGTTGAGTGACCGCTACCTCAGTCTGGCGGAGCGGGAGGAGATCTCCCGTGGCCTGTCCGCGGAGCACTCGTATCGGGAGATCGCCCGGCAGTTGGGTCGTGAGCCCTCGACGGTCAGTCGTGAGGTCGCGAACAATGGTGGCCGGAGTGGATACCGGGCGCATCGGGCGGAGACGGAGGCGCGGAAGCGGGCGCGGCGGCCGAAGGTCGCGAAGCTGGCCGAGACGGGCGGGAACCACGAGTTGCGTGATCATGTGCAGGCGCGGTTGCGGCAGGAGTGGTCTCCGGCGCAGATCTCGGCCAGGCTGGCGGTGGAGTTCCCCGACCGGCCGGAGATGCGGGTGTCGCACGAGACGATCTATCAGTCATTGTATGTGCAGAGCCGGGGAGCGCTGCGCCGTGAGCTGACCCGGTGCCTGCGGACCGGGCGGGCGTTGCGCAAGCCACACCGTCAGGCACAGATGCGGCGGCCGCGGATCCCGGACATCGTCGAGATCAGCGAACGCCCCGCCGAAGCCGCGGACCGGGCGGTACCCGGCCACTGGGAAGGTGACCTGATCACCGGCGCCAGCAACAAGTCGGCGATCGGCACCCTGGTCGAGCGGACCACCCGGTTCGTGATGCTCTTGCACCTCCCGGACGGGCACGACGCCATCCAGGTCCGGGACGCGATGATCAAGGCGATCCAGACCTTGCCCGCCGAACTGCGGCGGTCGATGGCCTGGGACCGGGGCAACGAGATGGCCCGCCACACCGACATCACCCTGGCCACCGACATGCCGATCTACTTCTGCGACCCCCACTCCCCATGGCAACGCGGGACGAACGAGAACACCAACGGCCTGCTCCGCCAGTACTTCCCCAAAGGCGCCGACCTCTCCCGGCACAGTCCCGAAGACCTCGCCGCCGTCGCCGCACGACTCAACAGCCGTCCCCGCAAAACACTGAACTGGCTTACCCCGCAAGAGAAACTCACCATGATACTGTCCTAAATAGACCATGTTGCGACGACCGAGTGAATCCGCC
>NZ_JBVKAE010000095.1:0-1061 GCF_055598845.1 Amycolatopsis sp. NPDC039088
GCATCGCCGACCGTGCCGATTGACGCGTCGATACCGGAATCGATAAGGTGCTGCGTGAACCGGAACGACGTGTATTGGCTTCCAGCGTCGGAATGGTGAACCAACTTGGTCTCCCCTTCGCTCCACCGGTAATTCCGATGTCGCAGCCCCTGCTCGATCGCGTCGAGCACCAGGTCTGTTTCCTTGGACATGCTCGCGCGCCAGCCGACGATCCTGCGGGAGAACACATCGATGGCGAACGCGACGTAGACGGTGCCCGCCCAGGTCGCGACGTAGGTGAAGTCCGCTACCCACAAGCGGTTCGGTGCACCTGCCGTGAACTGGCGTTTCACCAGATCCGCGGCGCGGACACCGCCCGGGTCGGGCACCGTGGTGCGCACGGTCTTCCCGCGGACCGCGCCGGCCAGGCCCATCGCGCGCATCAACCGTTCCACCCGGCCCCGGCCCACCCGAATACCTTCCCGGTTCAGCTGACGCCATACTTTTCGGGCACCGTACACCCGGTAATTATCGTCGTACACACGCTGGATTTCCTTCTTGAACTCCTCGTCATGCACTTCCCTCGCCGACATCGGGCGGGAAAGCGCGGCATAATAGGTGGACGGAGCGATCTTGAGCCCGAACTCGGTCAGCACGGCACAGATCGGCTCGACTCCGAACCGGTCCCGATATTCCGTGATGAACGTTACGAGCGCGGCGGTCGAGGGTCGAGCTCCCTCGCGAAGAAAACCGACGCCGCTTTCAGGATCTCATTCGCCCGACGCAACTCACGGTTCTCACGCTCCAGCTCACGCACCCGATCCGACTCCGCGGTCGTCACACCCGGCCGCACACCCTCATCAGTCTCAGCCTGCCGCACCCACCGGCGCAGCGACTCAGCCGACACCCCCACCTTCGCCGCGATCGACGTGATCGCCTCCCACTCCGACGAATACACCTCTACCTGCTCAAACACCAACGCAACCGCACGCTCACGCACCTCACGCGGATGCCTCGAAGACCGGCCCATAACTCCATCCTCACTCACACGATGGAGCCTCCATCAAACCCGGGGCGGTTCA
>NZ_JBVKAE010000096.1:0-1056 GCF_055598845.1 Amycolatopsis sp. NPDC039088
CCTTCTTCGGCAAGGAAGAAGTCCGCTACGCCGCAGACTGACCACGCCACATTTGCCTTACGGATCAATAGAACCCGAATCGCCACTCACGACCAACCTGACCCACCCCCACCGGAAGCCTCAAGACGCCACGTTGCCGTACCCCTCATAAACGCGTTTCAGGGCAGGCGGAACACACCAGGGCCGAAAGACCCGACTACTCAGGGCTGCTTTACCGGTGTGACGCGCGTGCGCCCGTCCGTAACGTCTGAAGTATCAAGCAGGACTGGGGTTTCAGGGAGGTGGGGACGATGGGAACGCACAGGTACACGCCGAGAACCACTCATCCGGCAGGATGACCGTGTCCGAAGCCGTGCGTCCGACCTATTCGCCTCGTCCGGGAGAACCGGACGGCGAACTGATCCGCGCGGCCATCGGTGGTGACCCGCGGGCCATCGGGAGCCTGCTGACCCTTCTCCGGCCGATCGTGTTCCGCTACTGCACGGGAAAACTGGGCGTGATGACGCGCGGGATCTCCAGCGCCGACGACTGCGCGCAAGAAGTTCTCATGGCCGTCCTCGTCGCCTTGCCGCGCTACAGCTATCAGAACGAGAGCTTCCTGCCGTACGTGTTCGGGATCGCCGCGCACAAGGTCGCCGACGTCCGGCGGAACCTCGCCCGTGACCCGTCCGCACCGGTGTCCGATCCGGAACCGGAACAGAACGGGCCGTGGAACCCGACCTTCGAAGAGGTCGAGAAGGCGGACCGGAGCCATCGGCTCGCGCGGCTGTTCAAGGTGCTCACGCCGAAGCAGCGGGACGTGCTGGTGTTCCGTGTGATCCTCGGATTCAGCGCCGAGGAGACCGCCGTCGCGCTCGGCGTGGCGAGCGCGGGCGCGGTGCGCGTCACCCAGCACCGGGCGCTCAACGAACTGCGCCGCGTGCTGCGTCAGGACCCCGGCTTCGCAGACGGGCTCACGCTCTTCTATTGATCCGTAAGGCAAATGTGGCATGATCGGGTGATGGTGGCGAGGGTTCGGGTGACGGATGCGCGGCGGCTTTCTCAGCAGTCGCAGGA